>NZ_RZTT01000281.1 GCF_003996995.1 Mesorhizobium sp. M7A.T.Ca.US.000.02.2.1
CCCCGGGCCTGACCTCATCCGGGGCCGGCCGCCGTGCCGCGTCACGCCAGCCGGCAAAATCCGTCTCGCTGTCGAGCCGAACTCTGTATCTGGCGAGATCGAGTTCCGCCGGCCGCATGATCAGAACAACGACAATTGTTCGCAGGAGTGGGCGATCTTGTCGCGCAGGCCGGCCTTGTCGGTCAGCGCACCAGGCGACCAGCCTTCGGCGATGATGAACGGCCTGAGCTTGGCAATCGACTGGCAGACCCGCCCGACATCCTCCAGCCGCATGCGCCGATGCCGGCGCGTCTCCAAAATCTTTGCCACCACCTTGGTGCCGAGACCCGGCACCCGCAGCAGAGCTTCGCGGTCGGCGCGGTTGATGTCGACCGGAAACTGCCCCCGGTTGCGCAGCGCCCAGGCGAGCTTCGGGTCGATGGCGAGATCGAGCATGCCGTCGCTGCTCCCGGCAAGGATTTCCGGCTGCGAAAACCCATAGAACCGCATCAGCCAGTCGGCCTGATAGAGCCGGTGCTCGCGCATCAGCGGTGGTTTCAGCAAGGGCAGCGACGATGACGAATCCGGAATCGGGCTGAAAGCCGAGTAATAGACGCGCCGCAGATGATAGCTGCCATAGAGCCGCGCGCTGGTGTGAAGGATGCCGTCGTCGGATGTCTTGTCGGCGCCGATGATCATCTGCGTCGACTGGCCGCCCGGCGCAAAGCGTTCGCGCTTTTTGGTTTTCAAAGTCGGCTCGGCCTTCTCCTCCATCTTCTGGCGCAGCCTGGCCATGGAAAGCCGGATTGTCTCCGGCTTCTTCTCGGGCGCCAACCGCTTCACACCCTCGTCGGTCGGCAGTTCGACATTGATCGATAGCCGGTCGGCATAAAGCCCTGCCTTCTCGATCAGTTCGGCCGAACTTTCCGGAATGGTTTTCAGGTGGATATAGCCGGAGAACTTCTCCTCCAGCCGCAGCCGGCGCGCCACCTCGACCATCTCGCCCATGGTCTCGTCCGGCGAGCGGATGACGCCTGAAGACAGGAACAGGCCTTCGATGTAGTTGCGCCGGTAGAAATCCATGGTCAGCTTCACCACCTCGTCGACGGTGAAACGGGCGCGCCGCACATTGGAGGACGAGCGGTTGATGCAATAGCTGCAATCGTAGATGCAGAAATTGGTCAGCAGGATCTTGAGAAGGGAAATGCAGCGGCCATCCGGCGCATAGGAATGGCAGATGCCCATGCCCTCGGTGGAGCCGATGCCGCCGGATTTCAACGAATCCTTTTTTGCCGCACCGGAAGAGGCGCAGGAGGCATCGTATTTGGCGGCGTCGGAGAGTATCGCCAGCTTTTCACGGACGGTAAGTGCGCTCATATGTTCATGATATGTTCTGAAGAGGAGATACGCCACCTCATTTGATGGAGGCGGCGAAAAAGTGATCGCCACCCATCATGAATCCATCAAACCTCGTGCAGATAGAGGTGGTAATCCAACTCGCTGACCGTGCGTGCCACCCGCAGATATTCGGACTGTTTGATCGCCACGAAGGTCCGGTGCAGGTCCTCGCCGAGCGCGTTCTTCAGGAAGCTGGACGTCCGCGCCGCTTCGATCGCGGCGCGCCAGTCGACAGGCATGGTCGTGCGCGTGACCGCTGCCTCATAGCCGTTGCCGGTCGTTTCGGGACCCGGATCGAGGCCTTCATCCATGCCCTTGATGATTCCGGCGAGCACGGTTGCGGCGATCAGATAAGGGTTGGCGTCGACGCCGGACGGCCGGTGCTCGATGCGCCGGTTCTTGGCGTCGCCGGCCGGCACACGTAAGGCCACCGATCGGTTGTTGACACCCCAGGTCGGCGCCACCGGCGCATAGGATTGCGAGACGAAACGCCGCCAGGAATTGGCGTGCGGTGCAAACACCAGCATCGATTCCGCCATGGTCTGGATCAGGCCGCCGAGCCCTTGCAGCAGCGGCAGCGACCAGCTCTCGCCGCCGGCTTCGGCAAAGACGTTTCGGCCGGCCTTCTCCTGCAGCGAGACGTGGAAATGCATGCCCGAGCCGGCATATTTCTCGATCGGCTTGGCCATGAAACAGGCGGTGACGCCATGGCGGCGCGCCTGCGCCCGCACCAGCCGCTTCAGCATGACCAGATCGTCGGCCGCCCGCATCACATCCTTGCGGTAGTTCAGCGTCAATTCGTACTGGCCGGGCGCATATTCGGAAATCACCGTCTCGGCCGGAATGCCTTGCGCCTTGGCCGCGGCATAGATGTCGGAGAACAGCGGCTCCATGCCGTGCAGATGGTCGACCGAATAGACTTCGGTCTTGCCCGAGACGCGGCCATCGAGCACCGCGCGCGCCGGCTGCACCTTGCCGTCGGCGTCGCGCTCATTGGCCAGCAGGAAGAATTCGAGCTCGAAGGCGCCGGCCGGATAGAGACCTTTGGCCGCGAGGATCTCCACCTGCCGAGCCAGCGCCAGCCGCGGATCCGACGACATCGGCCGGCCGTCGAGCATGTACATCGCCATCAGCAACTGTCCGCGCGGCGGGCTCGTGCCATAGAGCGGCACCAGCGTGCCGGGGATCGGCCATGCCCTGAGGTCGCCATCACCGGTCGTCCAGATCAGTCCGGTCTCGTGCACATCCTCGCCGGTGATGTCGAGGCCGAGGATCGAGATCGGCATATGGCGGCCGCCCTCGAAGATGCTCTTCAGCTCATGCCGGCGCACGATCTTGCCACGGCCGACGCCATTGGCATCGGTCAGCACGATATCGAAGGCCTCGATCTCGGGATGGGCGTCGAGAAAGGCTTGCGCCTCGGCAGGTGTCGAGCCCGAAGGTGAGGTTATCATGGCATTAGGGTTGTCCATCGCCGCTTTTCTCATGCCGCAAGCTTCGCCGCAACCGCGCCGAAGGCGGTGATCAGCCGGTTGACCTGGGCAGCCGAGGTCGCCGGCGAGATCAGCATCATGTTGTGGAAGGGTGCGATCAGCACGCCGCGATTGACCAGCGCGACATGGATGGCGGCCTCCAGTTCCGGTGCATGCGCCATTTCCGCCTCGGCCCCATTGCGCAGCGGACCGGGCGCACAGATGAACTCGACACGAGCGCCGACGCGGGATACATGCCAGGGCAGGCGATAGCGATCGATCACGCCGGTCAGCCCGGCATCGAGCCGCCGCGCCAGATGATTCATGCGGTCGTAGTTTTCCTGCGTCATCACCTCTTCGAGCGTGGCGCGCATCGCCGCGAACTGCAGCGGGTTGGCCGAGAGTGTCGTGCCCATGCCGGAATAGCCCGGCTCCTTGGTCCTGTTGTAATCCGCGTAGCGTGAGGCAACGTCGTCGCTCATGCCCCAGACACTGGCCGGCACGCCGCCGGC
Organism: Mesorhizobium sp. M7A.T.Ca.US.000.02.2.1; assembly: GCF_003996995.1. GTDB lineage: Bacteria > Pseudomonadota > Alphaproteobacteria > Rhizobiales > Rhizobiaceae > Mesorhizobium. Next base: position 3,362 of record NZ_RZTT01000281.1, read on the forward strand.
GATCGGCTTGCCCAGCACGAAGAAGTCCGGGTCGAGGCCATATTTCACCGTGTAGCCGCCGGGGCCGGTCGAGATCGTGTGCGTCTCGTCGATCAGAAGCAGCGTGCCGGTTTGGCGTGTCAGTTTGCGCAGGGCGTCATGGTAGCCCGGATCGGCCAGCACCATGCAGGAATTGGTCAGCACCGGCTCGGCGATGACGCAGGCGACGTCCTTATCCCTAAGCGCGGCTTCGAGTGCTGAAACATCGTTGAACTCGATGACCTTGGCCGTGCGGGTCAAGTCGCGGAACTCGCCCGCCAATCCTAGCCGGTTGACGGGCTTGCCGTCGATCAGCCGCACCATCGTTTCGTCGACCGAGCCATGATAGCAGCCGTTGAAGACCAGGATTTTTTCGCGGCCGGTGACGGCACGGGCAACGCGCAATGCAAAGCGGTTGGCGTCGGTCGCCGTCGTCGCGATCTGCCAGAACGGCAGGCCGAAGCGCTGCTGCAGCAGCGGCCCGATGGCCAGCGCATCTTCCGAAGGCAGCATATAGGTCAGGCCGCGTCCGGCCTGCCGGCGGATGGCGCGAGCCACCGGTGGCGGCGAATGGCCGAACATCGAGCCAGTGTCTCCAAGGCAGAAATCGTCGAGCTTGTTTCCGTCGATGTCGGTGATGTTCGCGCCCCTGGCGTTGTCGACCAGGATCCGGAACGGCGTCGGCCAATCGTTCATCCAGTGCATCGGGACGCCGCTGAAGAAGCCGGGCAGGCCGTTGCCGATCTTGGCCTGCGATTTTGGCCGCGCCTTGCGGAAGGCTGCCCCCTCGATTTCGCGCAAATCGGCAATGCGGTCGCGGCCGATGCCGCCGATGGACGTGTTGGACGTGTCGCTGTGCATGAAAACCCCTCTGGTCGATCCCTCTTAGCCAATCCGTGTCCGCATCCGCAATTGGCCGCGCATCTGCCCTGCGTTGGCTCAGCCTTTGGCGGCAGCGCTTGACCGTGCTGCCGAAGTCAGCGCCAATATGAGCGGGAATTGAGGTGGAGGGGTAAAATGCGAACGATCATGTGTGTGGCAATGCTTCTGTCGTCGGCTGGCGCTGCCTTCGCGTCGGGTGGCATCTGGTGCTCCACCGAGGACCCGGCGGCGACATTCGAGGTCGAGGCAGGCGTCACCAGAGGCATGGGCGGGCCGACCTTCAACTTTCGCGGCAACCTCCAAATTCTGAGCCGGCCTGCCGGCGACAGCCTGCGCAAGACGGTGTTCGAGGATTCCAACCTGACGCAGTACTGGCTCGACGGCAAGGAATTGCGGCTGAACATCTATCGCGAGCACGAGGTCGCGCAAAAGATCAATTCGGTCGAACTGACGATCCTGACCAAGACCAGCGATGAAGGCGTCTACGACGGGAGCTATACGCTCGCCGTCTACGACGCCGCGGCGGATACGGACCAGGACGGCAAACCGGTTGAAATCAGCGGCAAGGTGTCGTGCGGAGCGGAGTGAGCGGGGTCAGGCCGTGATATCGACGACGCCGCAATCGCCGGCGGCACTACCGAAGGCGACCCGGCGTTCTTCCTTGTCCCACATCATCGAGGTGATGGCGCCCTTGCCCGGCCGTCGCAACAGCACTTCCTTGGCGTCGGCAAAACGCACCGCCATCACCATCCCGTCATCATAGCCGACGGCAACGACATCCTGGCTCGGGTGGCAGGCGACAGCCGTCACCATGGCGTTGCCGCGCGTGCCGAGCTCCAGCGGTGCCTTGCCCATTGGACCATCCTTGCCTGAAAACGGCCAGACGATCGCCGCCGGCGCGCCGGAACTCGCCAGCCACTTGCCCTTCACACTCCACGACAGGCTTTTGACCTTGCCGGGATAGCCGGTCATGCGCATGTGCTTGCCGTCGGCGAGCTTCCAGCCGTGCAATGCGTTTTCTTGCATGGTGGTGACGAGGAAGGCGCCATCGGGAGAGAAGGTGATGCCGGTGTGGGCGCCGGCCCATTCAAGCTCCACCGGCTTGCCCTCGGCGGCCGGGAAATGCAGCGTCGCGCCATTGTAGCGGGCGACACCGAAGCGCATGCCCTTGGGCGAGAAGGCCAGCCCCTCGACCGAACGCGGATGGACGAATTCCCTCGTCTTGCCGTCGGCGAAGCGCACGAAGGCGGTCTTGCCTGAGGCATAGGCGATCGCGCCTTGCGGCCCGGCGGCAACGCTGGTGATCCACTTCTTGGCCGCGCTTGCCAATTCCGTGACCTCGCCGCCCGCTTTCACGGAAAACGCCTTGCCGTCCTCGCCGCCGGTGATCAGCCGGTCATTGGCCGCATCATGAAAGGCGGCGAGCAGCCCGTCATTGGCCTGAACTGTCTTGTGGCCATGGTCGAGCCGATGGACGGCGCCGTCGGCCATCGCGAAATGCGGCACGTCGCCGAGGAAGACGGCAGCGATGCAGTGGCCTTCGAGATCAAGCGGGGCGACTGTTGGCATGGGAGATTATTCCATTCGAGATTTATGCTGGTCGTCTAACCTCGCTGGGTCGCCAGCGCGGCTGGGTGCGGCCGGCCTTCTCCCCTTGTGGGAGAAGGTGGATCGGCGCGCAGCGCCGAGACGGTTGAGGGGTGGGTGACGGATCTCCGTCAGCGCCAAGCTGGAACACCCCTCATCCGACCGAGCTTCGCCCGGCCACCTTCTCCCACAAGGGGAGAAGGAAGGAGGGGCAGCGCTAGCGCTATAAAGTCTGGAAATCAAGCCGCCTGGCAGGCGTCAAAACTCTTCTTCAGCCGCTCGGCGTCGAGTTCCCTGCCGATGAACACCAGCCGGCTCTCATGCTTCTCGCCGTCCTTCCAGGCGCGCTGGTGGTCGCCCTCAATGATCATGTGCACGCCCTGGATGACATAGCGCTCATCATCGCCCTTGAGCGCGATGATGCCCTTCAGCCGCAGGATGTTGGGGCCTTCCATCTGGGTGATCTTCTCGATCCAGGGGAAGAATTTCTTCGGGTCCATCTCGCCGCCGCGCAGCGACACCGATTGCACCGTCACGTCATGGATGTCTGAAGCATGAGCGTGATGGTGGTGCCCGTCATGATCATGGTGGTGATGATCGTGGCCATCATGATCGTGGTCGTGATCATGATGATCGTCATGCGCCTCAAGGAAATGCGGGTCGTTTTCCAGCGCCCTCGACAGGTCGAAAGCGCCGCGATCGAGCACCTCGGTCAGGGCGACGCCGGCTCGGGTCGTGCGGTGGATCTTTGCCGCCGGATTGATGGCGCGGATCGTCGCCTCGACCTTGGCGAGCTCTTCTGATGTCACGAGGTCGGTCTTGTTGAGCACGACGACGTCGGCGAAGGCGATCTGGTCCTCGGCTTCCCTGGAATCCTTGAGCCGCAGCGGCAGGTGCTTGGCGTCGACCAGCGCCACCACCGCGTCGAGCCTGGTCTTGGAGCGCACGTCGTCATCCATGAAGAAGGTCTGCGCCACCGGCACCGGATCGGCGAGCCCGGTGGTCTCGACGACGATGGCATCGAAGCGGCCGGGTCGGCGCATCAGGCCCTCGACGACACGGATCAGGTCGCCGCGCACCGTGCAGCAGACGCAGCCATTGTTCATCTCGTAGATTTCCTCGTCGGATTCCACGATCAGGTCGTTGTCGATGCCGATTTCGCCGAACTCGTTGACGATGACGGCGTAGCGCCTGCCGTGGTTTTCCGACAGGATGCGGTTGAGCAGCGTCGTCTTGCCGGCACCGAGATAGCCGGTGAGAACGGTTACGGGGATCTGCGTCTGTGCGTCGCTCATGGCTTGCCTCGAATTATCTGGGCCTCGGAAATTCGGCCTGAGAAAAGGGAATGTCGGCTCCATATAGGATGTGCGCCGGGCTTTTGCACGGGGCAAACCGATGGGCCAAACCGGCTTGCTGCATTGCCGAATCGTTGGCGAAAGCCGTTGTGATCGCCTAGATCACGGCGACAGAGGCCAATTCGAGAGGCAAGATATGTCCGGCAAGCCATCCTCGTTCTCAATGAGCCGGCGCCAGGCGCTCGGTTTGATCGCGGTCACCGCCGGCGGTGGTGCCTTCCTGCCCGCCGCCGCGATGGCAGACCAGACTTCACCCTATGCCGGACTGGCCTTGTTCGAAAACGGCGCCGGTGTCTGCACCATCACGCCCGAGGCGACCGAGGGACCGTTCTATTTCGATCCGAAGCTAGAACGCGCCGATGTCACCGAAGGCAAGAAGGGCATTGCCCTTGATGTCCGGCTGCAGGTTGTCGACGCGGGCTGCCGCCCGCTTGCCGGCGCTCGTGTCGACATCTGGCATTGCGACGCGCAAGGCGCCTATTCCGGCTATCCCGGACAGGGTGATGGCCGCGATCTCGACACCTCGGGCCAGACCTTCCTGCGTGGTTGGCAAAGGACCGACGCGAGTGGCATCGTTTTCTTCGCCACGATCTATCCCGGCTGGTATCGCGGCCGCACCACCCACATCCATTTCAAGGTCTTTCCCGACGACAGTTCGGTGATGACCGGACAGTTGTTCTTCCCGGACAGCCTCAGCGAGCAGATTTTCACCGCTGTCGCGCCCTACAACGACCGGTCGGGCGAGCGCGACACCTCGAATGCCGCGGACGGCATAGCCAGGCGGGCCGGACCGCAATCGCAAGCTGCGCTGCGCGAGCTGGAGGATGCCTATCAGGCGCTGATGATCATCGCGGTGAAGTCCGGC
>NZ_RZTT01000282.1 GCF_003996995.1 Mesorhizobium sp. M7A.T.Ca.US.000.02.2.1
CGGTGCGGCCTCTTCCTCACTCAGAACCTGGTCAGTCCTGGCCTTGATCTCATCGGCCGTCTGCTGGCTTATCAGCCCGTTGCTGACGGCGAAGCCAGCAACCAGAGCGACAAGGGCTGCAATGATTGCAGCTTTCACCTTCTTCGACATCCATAGGCGCCTTGTTCATGACACCCAACCCACGGCGAAGGGTGCCGCAACCTTGGCGAAGGGTCAATCCTTTTGGCTGCAGTCTCTGCTCACGTGCAACGAAATCAACTGGTTACAAACGAAAAACGCCGCCCATTGGGCGGCGTTTCGGCATTGCAGCGGGAAACCAGATTACTTGATCTTGGTTTCCTTGAATTCGACGTGCTTCTTGGCGACCGGGTCGTACTTGCGGAACGACAGCTTGTCGGTCTTGGTGCGGCTGTTCTTGCTGGTCACGTAGAAGAAACCGGTGTCGGCGGTCGACAGAAGCTTGATCTTGATGTTTGCGGCTTTGGCCATGATATCAGTCCGTTTGTTCGTGGGGTTTTGGCCGCTGGAGCACGGGGAAACACCCGGACGCGGGAAACTTGGCGCGACACATAAAGAACGCGCCCGGAAAGTCAAGCCCGGCAAGCCTAGTGCGACCCGCCTGAGCCTGCTGGTGAACGGAAATCATGCGGTTTCTGTCGCCGGTGACGCAACCTTCTTCCAGTCTCCGGTCGTGTTCCACCAGCGATTCGGATTGGCGCGGTCGTCCAGTCCCTTGGAACGGCTGGCGAGAATCGGTTGAATGCGGATCACCGGTTCCTGGTAGGAATGGGCCTGGAAAATCGCCTCGACGACGCGGGCGGCCAGCACCTGATCGTCCGGCAGTTCGAAGGAAACCTCGACCGTGCCGGGCCGCCGCCGCAATTCGGTTTCGGCACCGGCGGCCGCACCGTCAAGCGGCCTGTAGCGTTCGATGCCGTGCGCCGACTGATAGGCATTGCGGTCATATTTGCCCATGGCCAGCGGCGCAATCGCCACCACAGCATCCATGATGCGGTCGACGTCGGCGGCCGGAGCCTGGAAGGTCACGAGCAGAAGCAGTGTCATTCGTAGCGATGTGGTTTCAAAGCCGCTGTCGATCATGGAAGTGTCCTCAAGTGTTTTGGGACACTCTTTTAGCCCTGTGCTCCTGACACGGTTCTGTCAGCAGCCTGCCACCGTGCGCGCCAAATGCAGGGCTGGCGGCAGTTGCGCTACAGCAGGATCTTGCGAACCAACCTGACGGCGACCAAAGCGATATAGGCGGCGAAGAACAGGCCGAGCGACCAGCCGAAGCCGGACGGGCCGAACGCATCCATGCCGATGCCGATCGCCTGCGGGCCGAGCACCATGCCGACACCGTAGCACAGCACGAAGGCGGCGTTGGCCGACGCCAGTTCATGGCCGGAAAGCTGCGAGCCGAGATGGGCAAGGCCGATCGTGTACATGGCAGCGACGACGCCGCCCCAGACGAACAGAAGCGCGGCCATCAAATGCCAATTCTGGGCGAAGAAGGGCATGAAGACGGTGCCGATAAGACCGACCGTGGCGCAGGCAATCAGCAGGTAGCGGCGATCGCTGACGCGGTCGCTGATCATGCCGATCGGGATCTGCAACAACACATTGCCGAGGCCGATCATGGTCAGCAGAAGGGCCGCATCGGCCTCGGAATAGCCGATTCGGCTGCCATAGATCGGGAACAGCGCAAAGCCGCCGGTTTCCACCGCGCCGAACACCAGCACGGCAGCGGTCGCCGACGGCACGAGCCAGATGTAGCGCAGGAAATTGCTGGTTTCGCCATCCGAGGCGATCGAAGGGCTCTCGTTGCGTGCTGCCAGCACGGGTATCGCCGCCAGCGTCACCAAGGCGATGATGACGCCGAACGGCCTGAAGCCGGAACTGCCGAGATGGGCGAACAGCCACGGTCCGGCGGCAAAGCCGAGCGACAGGACAGTGGCGTAAATGCCCAGCACAAGGCCGCGTCGGTGCGGCGGCGCCGAGGTGCTGATCCAGAATTCGGACAGGATGAACAGCACCGTCAGCGCGATGTGCAGCACGATGCGCAGTGGAAACCACATCCAGAAATCGGGTGCGAAATGAAAGCCGACAAAGGCCAGAGCGCCGGCGGCGATCATGGCGATCATCGTCCAGGCGACGCCGAAGCGCATGGCGAGCGGGGTCGCCAGAGGCGCACCGGCGATCGAGGCGAGGCCGGCAACGGCGGTGTTGAGGCCGATCATCGAAGCCGAATGGCCGCGCGTTTCAAGGATGACGCTGAGCAGCGGCATGCCGAGGCCGATGGCGATGCCGACGACGCTGATCGACGAGATCGCCGCCACCATCGGCAGCCAGTGTACGCGTTCGTCGCCCTGTGGTTGGGTATCGACCGTCATGGGATGCTGAATACTCTGCCTGTTTGATCTAAGGAAAGTGCTGAGCGCTTTTCCGGGAAAACCGCGTCACACTTTTCCTGGAATTGCTCTAGAGAAGTTCGCGGGTGAAGCGGCTGCGAACAAGCCGGTAGAAGGGCACGGGTCCGCCTGGACGCAACAGTGGATCATGGGCGAGGCGCTTTTCCAGCTCGTCCAGGATCATTCGGGTGATGTCGGGTATGTCGGCTTCCCCGGCCTTGGCGAGCGGCAGCCAGACCAGCTCCTCGAGCTCGTTGGTGGGACCGCCACCGGGCAGTTCGACGGCGACGTCGTCACGCCAGGCGCTGAAAAAGCGGGTGTCGAAGCGGCGCACGCGGTTGGGCGGCGTGATGGCGCGCGCAACGAAGCGCAGCATGTCGAGAGAGGGTTGCACGCCGTGTTCGGCAAAGCCTTGCCAATCGGACCTGGAGGTTGCGAAAGCACCCTTGCGGCCGATCAGCAGCCCGGCTTCCTCATAGGTTTCGCGGATGGCGGACAGGGCGATGGCGCGGGCTCGTGCGGCGCTTGTGCGGCCCGGTCCGGCGATCAGCCTGGCTTCCTGCTCCGGGTGCAATGCGGCGACGACCGGTATGCGGCTGTCGGCCGGATCGGTGCGGCCGCCGGGAAAGACGAACTTGCCCGGCATGAAGGCGTGGCCGGCATGACGGCGACCCATCAGAACCAGCACGTCATCGTCCTTGCGGTCGAGCAGGATGAGGGTTGCCGCGTCGCGCGGGCGAATTGGCCGGTCGCTATGAGCGATCATGCTCCGCTCGATCCTGTCGACTTCCGCCTTGGTCATACCGTCCATGCGCAGGACCTAGCGGAAACTTCTGGCAAGCGAAAGTGGCCTTTCACGGTCGGTATGTTGCGCCAGGCAGCATTCTTGGCTGCGGCCTAGGCTCCGGGATGCGGCTCGATCACGTCGTGCTCGCCGCCGAAGCCGTGCATATAGAAGGCCCATTGCAGTCCGATGACGGCACCCTTGATCGGCTGCAGCAACGCAACCGACAAAAGGATGGTCAGCGGAACCCAGATGGCGATGTGCTGCCATGTGGACAGCGTCGACGTGGCCTCAACGCCCATGAAAGCGCCCAGCACGACATGGCCGACGATGACGATGACCAGATAGGCGGGCAGGTCGTCGGCCCGGTGGTGATGCAATTCCTCGCCGCAGACACTGCATGTGTCGACGGTCTTGGTGAAAGCGCGAAACAGCTTGCCTTCGCCGCAATGCGGGCAGCGGCCGAGCAGGCCGCGCTTCATCGCCGTCCACAGCGGGCGTGCGGTCCGGCCCGAGTGATGTTCTCCGCCGAAAACCTGTTCTTCCATGGCTGTTGTCATCATCGTCTCCTGCCGCGCGAACCCGGTCGCGATTGCGACGCGCGAGCGCGGCCCTTGGCCTTGTGAAACGACCGCTTGGAGCCCGGCAAAGGCTTCGGGTCGGTCAACATCTCGAAGCGCATCGCCCCGGCCATCGGTGCCACCTCGACGAGCCGGACCTCGACGCGGTCCGCGAGTTGGTAGCCTTTGCCCGAGCGTTCTCCGAACAGGGAGCGGGCCGTTTCGTCGTATATATAGTAATCGCCGTTCAATGTTGACACCGGGATGAAACCATCCGCGCCGTACTGCGGCAATTGGACAAATAGTCCTGACTTGGTGACGCCGGAGATGCGGGCATCGAACCGGTCGTCGACGCGTTCGGCGAGATAGGCGGCGATCAGACGGTCGACCGTGTCCCGCTCGGCCGCCATTGCACGGCGTTCCGTGCCGGAGATCAGCACGGCGACATCTTCGAGCCGTGCCGCTTCGTCCTGCGTCAGCCCGCCCGGACCCAATCCGAGTGCGGCAATAAGTCCGCGATGCACGATCAAATCGGCATAGCGGCGGATCGGCGAGGTGAAATGCGCGTAGCGGCGGAGGTTGAGACCGAAATGGCCGATGTTCTTTGGCGAGTATTCGGCTTGGCTCTGCGAGCGCAGAACCACTTCGTTGACCAGGCCTTCATTGTCGGCGCCGCGCACGCGCTCCAAAATGCCGTTGAACTGGCTTGGCTGCATCTGCGCGCCGCGCGCGAGTGACAGGCCCAATGTCTGCAGGAACTCGCGCAGCGATTCCTGTTTGGCCAGTGATGGCGCGTCATGGACGCGATAGACCAATTCCTGTTTCTTCGCCTCGAGCGTTTCGGCCGCCGCGACATTGGCCTGGATCATGAATTCTTCGATGAGCTTATGGGCATCGAGCCGGTCCGGCACGATGACGCGATCGACGGTGCCGTCCGGCTTGAGCACGATCTTGCGCTCGGGCAGGTCGAGTTCGAGCGGCTGGCGGCCGTCGCGACCGCGCTTCAGGATCGCATAGGCGTCCCACAGTGGCTTCAGCACGGTTTTGAGGATCGGACCTGTCTTGTCGTCCGGCGCGCCGTCGATTGCCGCCTGAGCCTGTTGGTAGGCGAGCTTTGCCGCCGACTTCATCATGATGCGATGGAAGGAGTGCCTGAGCTTGCGGCCCTCGGCTGAAAAAACCATGCGCACGGCGAGCGCCGGACGGTCCTGGCCCTCGCGCAGCGAGCAGAGATCGTTGGAGATGCGCTCGGGCAGCATCGGCACGACGCGATCCGGGAAATAGACCGAATTGCCGCGCTTCAATGCTTCGCGGTCGAGCGCCGTGCCGTAGCGCACATAGGCGGCGACGTCGGCGATTGCGACAGTGGCAACCACGCCGCCGGGGTTCTTCTCGTCGAGATCCGGCGTAGCGAAGACGGCGTCGTCATGGTCTTTGGCGTCGGCCGGATCGATGGTGATCAACGGCAGGTCGCGCCAATCCTCGCGGTGATCCAACGTCGCCGGCTTGACCGCTTCGGATTCCGCGATGACGTCGGTTGGGAAGATATGCGGAATGTCGTGCGCGTGGATGGCGATCATCGAGACCGCCTTTTCACTGGTCAGAGAGCCCAGCACGTTGAGCACCTTGGCCCTCGGCAGCCCATAGCGGGAAGCCCGCGCCGGCTCGACCTCCACCAGGTCACCGTTCTTGGCGCCGTTCTGGAATTCCTTGTCGACGATCAGTTCGGGCTGGCGCCGTTCCACCGGCTCGATGCGGAAGGTGCCGTCCTGCAAGATGCGAAAGACACCGAGCACGGCATCGGTACGTTTTTCGAAAATCTTCACCACCCGCCCGGTGTAGGCGGGGCCACCCAGGGCGACGTTCGTGTCGTCGGCCGGAAAGGTCTTGGCCAGCACGCGGTCGCCAATGCCGGGCGCCGGTCCACTGCCACTGCGCGACAGGCGGATGGAGACGATGGGCGGCGGCCCATTGGCCGTGTGTTCGGTAGGACGGGCCAAGAGCACGCCATCGGCATCGCGGTCGAAAATATCGAGGACCGTGACATGGGGCAGGGCACCGACGCGAGCCAGCCCCTTGCGCTCCTTGGTGAGGACGCCTTCGTCCTGCAAGTCGCGCAAAATATCCTTCAGCCAGATGCGATCGTCGCCGCGCAGTGCGAACGCCTTGGCGATGTCGCGTTTGCCGGCGCGATCGGGATTTTCGGCGATGTAGCGCAGGATTTCGTCACGCGAGGGCCGGTAGTCGTCCTTGACCTTGGCCCTGGTGTCGGCGGTGCGCGGATCGCCGTGGGTTCTGCCGGTGATCTTGCGCGCCACGCTGTCCTATCCTTTTTTCTTCGCGGCCGGCTTCTTCGCAGCCGGCTTCTTGGCTGCCACTTTCTTGGTCGCCGGGGCCTTGGCCGCGGCTGCCTTTCGGAACGGCTTCTTGCCGCCGCCGCCCTTGGCCTCTTTCTCGGCAATCAATGCCAGCGCATCCTCGATCGTCACCGACTGCGGATCCTTGCCCTTGGGCAGCGTAGCATTGACCTTGCCGAAATTCACGTAAGGCCCGTATTTGCCGTCGCGCACGACGATCTTGCCGCCGCCATCGGGATGGTCGCCAAGCTCCTTCAGCGCTGCGGCAGTACCGCCATTGCGGCCGCCCTTGCCCTTCAGCTGCTTCTCGGCGATCACCGATACGGCGCGGTTGAGGCCGATCGAGAACACGTCCTCGATGCTTTCGAGATTGGCATAGGTGCCGTCATGCAGCACGAAGGGGCCGTAGCGGCCAAGCCCGGCTGAGATCATCTTGGCGGTTTCCGGATGCTGGCCGACATCGCGCGGCAGCGACAGCAGCGCCAGCGCCTTTTCGTGGTCGATCGACTCGGCCGTCCAGCCCTTGGGCAGGCTGGAACGCTTGGCCTCCTTGCCGTCGCCACGCTGCAGATAGGGGCCGAAGCGACCGCTGCGCAGCGTGATTTCCTCTGACGTGTAAGGGTCCTTGCCGATCACCTTGGTGCCGTCCTCGCCGCCGCCATTCTCGCCATTGGGATTGGCGGCATCGCCGAGCTGGCGGGTGAAGGAGCATTCGGGATAGTTGGAGCAGCCGACAAAGGCGCCGAACTTGCCAAGCTTCAGCGACAGATTGCCGGTGCCGCATTTCGGGCAGATGCGCGGATTGGAGCCGTCCTCCCGCGTCGGGAACACCAGCGGCGCCAGTTCCTCATTGAGCGCGTCGAGCACATCGGTGACGCGCAGTTCCTTGATGTCGGCGACGGCGCCGGAAAAATCCTTCCAGAAATCGCGCAGCACGTCCTTCCAGGCGAGCTTGCCGTCGGAAATCTCGTCGAGCTTTTCCTCGAGGGACGCGGTGAAGTCGTATTCGACATAGCGCTTGAAGAAGCTTTCGAGGAAGGCCGACAGCAGCCGGCCCTTGGCCTGCGGCACCAGCCGGCGCTTGTCGATGGTGACGTAGTCTCGGTCCTCGAGCGTCTTCAGGATCGCCGTATAGGTAGAAGGCCGGCCGATGCCGAGTTCTTCCAGCTTCTTGATCAGCGAAGCTTCGGAATAGCGCGGCGGCGGCTCGGTGGTGTGCTGGGTGGCATTGATCGCCTGGCGGGCTAGCTGCTCGCCGGCGCGGATTTCAGGCAGGCGGCGGTTTTCCTCGTCTTCCGCATCGTCGTCCTTCTGGTCGGTGTAGGCGGCGATGAAACCGTCGAACCGAACGACCGAACCGATGGCACGCAGCTCTGCGGTGCGCGATCCGTTGACCGCTTCGATCTCGGCGGTGGTGCGCTCGATCTCGGCTGGCTGCATCTGGCTGGCGATGGCGCGCTTCCAGATCAGCTCATAGAGTCGCATCTGGTCGGAATCGAGATATTGCCTGACCGATGCCGGGGTGCGCATGAAATCCGTCGGGCGGATCGCTTCGTGCGCTTCCTGGGCGTTCTTGGCCTTGGCGGTATACTGGCGCGGCTTTTCCGGCAGGTATTTTGCGCCGAATTCCTTGGCAATGGCGTCGCGTGCGGCGTCGATCGCCTCGGGTGCCATCTGCACGCCGTCGGTTCGCATATAGGTGATGAGACCTGTGGTCTCGCCGCCGATCTCCATGCCTTCATAGAGACGTTGCGCCACCTGCATGGTGCGGCTGGCCGAGAAGCCCAGGCCCGATGAGGCGGCCTGCTGCAGCGTCGAAGTGGTGAAGGGCGGGCCGGGATTGCGCTTGGTCGGCTTGGCTTCGACCGACACCGCCTTGAAGGTCGCGCCTTCGAGCATCGATTTGATGTCGTCGGCCTGCGCCTTGTTGGAAATGTCGAGCTTTTGCAGCTTCTTGC
>NZ_RZTT01000283.1 GCF_003996995.1 Mesorhizobium sp. M7A.T.Ca.US.000.02.2.1
CCTCAGGGTCTTTCCCGGGGAAGAAGCTCATGGACTCTCCTTGTCGGTGGTCGAAGGCCGCCTGGCCGCATCAGGCAAAGCGGATAGCCGCCTTTGCCCGCAGCTTGGCCGCCACCTCTTCGCGATTACGCGGATGCTGATGGGTTTCCAGGGAATCGAGCAGTTCGCGCGCCGAGGCCGCGATGGCTTCGACGGCATGGTCGAAGGCGTGCTGGTTCTGCTTCGAGGGTCGCGTCGTTCCGCTCAGCTTGCGGACGAACTGAAGGGCCGCGTCGCGCACCTCGTCATTGGTTGCCGGCGGATCAAAATTGAACAGGGTCTTGATGTTTCTGCACATCGCTTCCGTATCTCCTCTTGTCCTTGAGCTGTTTCAATCGGGACGAGTTATATCCTCGATCATGATCATGTCCAAAAACCGGTGAGGCGAGCCTATGTTCGGACCGGGCCTCAATCCGCGTCGAGCGGCTCCGTTCCGACCGGCTTGCCGTCGCGCGACAGCCTGATCTTCTCGACCTTGTCCTCGGCGGCCTTCAGCAGCCGGTCGCAATGCGCCTTCAGCGCCTCGCCACGTTCATAGATCTTGATCGACTGGTCGAGCGGCACGTCGCCACGCTCCAGATCATCGACGATCTTCTCCAGCGCATCGAGTGCCTGCTCGAAGCTCATCGCCTTGACGTCTTCGTTGATCTCATCGGCCATCATTCATCCTTTCATCAGTCGCCCGACATGGGCGGCGACCGAAAATGCCAATCCCTGCAGATCGTAGCCGCCCTCGAGCAGGCTGACGAGCCGGTTGCCGCTGTGGCGTGCCGCGCGCTGCATCAGCTGGCCGGTCGCCCAATCGAAATCATCCTCGGTCAGATTGATCTCGGCCAGCGGATCGCGGTGGTGCGCGTCGAACCCCGCCGAAATGATAATCAGGTCGGGCGCGAAATTGTCGAGCGCGGGCAGGACGCGCGACAGGAAGGCATCGCGAAACACCTCGCTGCCAGTCTGCGGCGCCAGCGGCGCGTTGACGATGTTGCCGGCGCCCGTTTCGTTCTTCGCTCCGGTGCCGGGATAAAGCGGCATCTGGTGTGTCGAGCAATAGAGCACCGACGGATCGTCCCAGAAAATGTCCTGCGTGCCATTGCCGTGATGCACGTCCCAGTCGACGATGGCAACGCGCTCGACACAGTGTTTCTTCTGCGCATAGCGCGCCGCGATCGCCGCCGTGTTGAACAGGCAGAAGCCCATGGCGGTGGTCTTTTCGGCATGATGGCCGGGCGGCCGGGCGGCGACGAAGACGTTGTCGGCGCGGCCCGAAAAGACGTCATCGACGGCGGCGTTGGCGGCGCCGATCGCGGTGATCGCCGCTTGCCAGCTCTTCGGACTGGCAGTGGTGTCGGCATCGATGCGGGCAATCCCCTCGTCGGGAATGGCGGCGCGCACACGGGCGACGAAATCGGCGGGATGCGCGTAGAGGATGGTGGCCTCGTCGCCTTCCGACGCCTGGATACGATCGAGCCCGGCAAAGGCTTCCTCATCGAGCACGCGCTCGATGGCACGCAAGCGGTCGGGCCGCTCGGGATGTCCGGGCGGCGTGAGATGCTCGAGGAAGATCGGATGGGTGTAGAGACGGGTGGTCATCGTCCTAATCTAGTGACCCGGATCGACAAAGGCCATGCACGGGCGGCCGATGACTGGGGAAAATCGCGACTGCGTCCATTCGCGTCGCTGCAAGCATTGGCCCCGCGGGCGCTTCGGCGTAAGGTCCCTGGTACTGCCTGGTGCCCGCCGCAAGCGGGAGAATCGGGAACACGGTTGAATTCCGTGGCGTGCCCAACGCTGTGAGGGGGACCGCGCCGGTAAATGCCACTGTCGATGACGGGAAGGCACCGGACGCGGGTTGATCCCAAGCCAGAAGACCGGCCTGGCAGGCATTGTCATCCGCATGGTCAGGCGGGTGGCATCAGAGCGACGTGCGTCTACTTGGACGCACAAAGTACGCTCTGACAGTTTTGAATCTGCAATCGCAAGGGGACAAGCGATGCCGGAACATATGACCGCTGCCATTGACGATGAATTTGACCAGGATGCGCGCGATGCGGTCTATCGCGCCATGTTCACGCGGCGCGACGTGCGCAGCCATTTCCTGCCCACCGCGATCGATGACGACGTGCTGGCGCGGCTGCTGCTTGCCGCCCATCACGCGCCATCGGTCGGCTTCATGCAGCCATGGAATTTCATTGTCATTCGTGACACCGAGCGACGCGAAAGGGTGCGCGACCTGTTCCTGGCCGCGCGCGAACAGGAACTGCCGGAGATCGAGGCGGAAAAACAGGCGCTGTACCGCAAGCTCAAGCTGGAAGGCATCTGCGAGAGCGCGCTCAACATCTGCATCACCTGCGATAGGCAGCGTTCGAAGGGTTCACCGCTGGGACGCTGGCACAATCCGGAGATGGATCTCTACAGCACCGTCTGCGCGGTGCAGAATTTCTGGCTGGCCGCGCGTGCCGAGGGCGTCGGTGTAGGCTGGGTCAGCATCATCGAAGAGCAGGCGCTAAAGCGGCTGTTGGCCATTCCGGACCACGTAACGCCGATCGCCTATCTCTGCGTGGGCCGTGTTTCCGAGTTCGCTCCCAAACCGGACCTTGAAACGCATGGCTGGGGACGGCGGCTGCCACTGCCGGAGCTGATCATGAGCGAGACCTTTTCCGGGCAAGGCGAGACACAGCTCAAATCCACCGTGGCGCGCCTCAACACCGTTTCTGCCTCACCAGACATCACCCGCCCGGCCGATCAGGGTGTGGCGCCGGCCGTACCCCAGGGCGAACCGCCGAAGGAGGCGAGCGCCTTGTCCTTGAGCTCCCTGAACTTCGACGACGCCTCGGCCAGCCGGGCGTCCCAGGCCGGATCCGGCACCTGGCCCGCGATGGTCTTGAAATAGACCTGCATCAGGCAAGCGATGGCGAAGGGCTCGATGAACGCTGCCTTGAAGGCCCAGGCGAAGACGATGGCGAGCACGAAGGCCCAGCCGGCGAGTTGACCGGGCATCAGGAAGAGAATGGCGCCGGCGGGCGCCAGCATCAGCAGAAAGATGATGAACGACACGCCCCACATGATGACCGCCAGCCAGACGGCGTTCTTGACCATGACCTTGCCGTTCTGCGCATAGAGCACGACGCCTTGCCGCGCCGTCTCGAACGGCGAGGACGAGTTGATGCGGATGTTGTAGCCGAGGATGATCTCGTCGACATAGGTCAGCGACAGGCGGATCACCGTGTTGATGAAGGAGACCAGACCGCTCAGGCCCGGAATCGGTAGGAAGGCGGCGATACCGCCGAGCAGGCCGGTGATGGCGCGGATGGCGCCCTTGACCAGCTGATCGACGACGAAAAGGATGTTGGCCTCGGCAAAACGCTGGGTGACGATATCCCTGGCGTAGGCGATCTGGTCCTCGCCGCTGGGAATGTCGCGGCCGTCGATCAGATGGACCATGACGGCGATGTGGCCGGCCTTGACGACATAGAGGATGTATTCGCGGATCCAGTAGACGGCGATCGAGACGACGCCGAAACCGACCACGCCGCCCCACAGGGCAAACGACAGCGGCCCGTCGGGATCGGTGGAGATATGGCCAACGCCATAGCCGACGGAGGCGCCCGTGCCGGTTGCCATAATGTAGCCCAGCGTGATGCCGAAATAGACGATCATGCGAAAGACGATGAACGGCCAGGTCCGCATCATGATGGACACCGACCGGCCGATCTCAAAATCCCACATGTGCCCCGAATCTCCGCCTCAGAGATGGTGGAAGAGGATGGACTCAACCCGGCGATTGTCAATTGCCGGCCTCTGGCGCCGAAGGGCGACGAATTCGGGCTAACGGGTTTTCTTCGGAGCCTTCGCCGGCGCGTAGGCTGACGGAGCATCAAACGAAAAACCCGCCTGTGCGGCGGGTCACTGGCGCAAATCAGCACCATAGACGTATATGTACCTTAGCTGAGGGCACGGAGTCAAGAAAAAATTCCTATCGTGAACAGCTGCCGGCATGAAAGCTCCGGTGAGAACTTCAATTCGAGTGCGGATCCGGCTTCTTGAGCAGGCCTTCGAGCAGTTGCTTGAACGCCGTCACCACCTTCTTCGACGTCGCTTCGGGGTCGCTCGAATTGGCGATCCGTTGCGCTGCCTGGCTGCTCGCTCCGTTGATCAGTCGCGAGGCCGTCTCGGGGTCGAGGCTGGAGACAACGACCCCCTCCTCCTGCAGCGCGGTCAGATGGTCGGTCATTGAAGCGATGCACGCACTGCAATTCGGCCATTGCGCTGGATCCCCCAGCACGGCCGGGCCATCCCGGAACATGATGCGCTGGATTTCCGGCTCCAGCGCCATCTCGATATAGGTCGAGCACTCGTCGACGAAATGTTGCCAACGGGTCGGCGCTCTCGACGCGACCTCATTGATGCGCGCCGCCATCTCGCCGTCAATCTGGGCTATGACCGCCTGCAGCAGCCCCTTTTTGTCGCCGAAATGATGATAGAGCGCGCCGCGCGTCAGCCCGGCCGAAGCGGTGAAATCATCCATCGAGGCTTCCGCATAGCCTGTTGTGCCGAAGGCATGACGGGCCGCCGCGATCAGCTTGGCGCGCGTCTCGGCGATCATCTCCTTGCGGGGTCTGTGCATGGCTTCTGGCCCTATTCACATACGCAACGTATGCCAATTGACATACGCGACGTATGGTCTATTTAATGATCATACGCTCCGTATGTAATTGTCCAATCGTCCTTTGTCGAGGAACCAACCGATGCAAAATCCCTACGCGGAAATCTTTCGTGCCCCCGGAGCCAAGGGCTTTGCGGCCGCCGGCTTCATGGCGCGCCTGCCGATCGCCATGGCGCCCATCGGCATCGTGGCGATGCTGTCGCAGACGCGTGGCGAATACTGGCTGGCCGGAGCCGTCTCGGCGACATACGCGCTGGCCAACGCCTTCGTCGCGCCGCAGATATCGAGACTGGTGGACCGCCTGGGCCAGACACGAATCGTGGTGCCCACCACCATCATCGCGGTGCTGGCTTTCGCAGTCCTGATAGCGGCGGCCAACCAGGACTGGCCGGTTTGGACGCTGTTCGTATCGTCACTGCTGGCTGCCGCCATGCCAAGCATACCTGCGATGGTGCGCGCGCGCTGGACGGAGATTTTCCGGGGGCGGCCGCAGATGAACACCGCATTCGCCTTCGAGTCCGTGGCCGATGAACTGGTCTATATCGCCGGGGCATCGCTATCGGTCGGCCTGAGTGCCGCCCTATTCCCGGAAGCCGGCGTTCTGGTGAGCACATTATTTCTCGCATTCGGATCAGCGGCCTTCATCCTGCAACGCTCGACCGAGCCCCGGGTGCGGCCGGTCGACCATAACTCAAGCGGCTCGGCGATCCGCCTGCGGCCGGTTCAGATCATCACCCTCGCCCTGATCTTCATCGGTGCAACCTTCGCGACGACGGAAGTCACCACCGTGGCGATCACCAAGGAGCTTGGCCAGCCCGGCGCCGCCAGCCTTGTCATCAGCGTTTATGCGCTGGGATCGTTCGTGCTCGGCATCGTCGTCGGCGCGCTCAGCCTGAAGGCGCCGCTGCAACGCCAGCTGGCCATCGCAGTCGCCCTCGTCGCGCTCGGCACGCTGTTGCCGCTCACCGCCGACACCGTGCCACTGCTGGCGCTGACCGTGTTCATCAGCGGTGTGGCGATCTCGCCGACCTTCATCACCGCGTTCGGCCTGATCGAGCGGCATGTGCCGGAAGCGATGCTGACCGAAGGCATCACCTGGGTCATGACCGGCATCGGCATCGGCATGGCGCTGGGCTCGTTCGCGGCCGGCGCGATGGTGGATGCGTTCGGCGCCCAGAGCGGGTTCTGGGTGTCGGTGGCTTCAGGCACGATCGCACTGGCCACGGTGCTGCTTGGCCAACGCAGCCTTGCCACGACTGAGTGCGAGATGGACGGATGCGAAGCAGCCGCGATTGCCGCGGAATAGTTCCGGCGCGTCCGGCCTTAGGACCGGGCGCCGCTTTAGGCGGCCGGGCCTGAAATATTGGCTTTTCCTGGGTGCGCCAATGCCAAAAGTATCGTTGGCGCCCCGCGCAGCATCACCTCTTTTTCGAAGGCGAAGCCACATTTCTCCAGCACCCGTCGCGAGGCCGGATTGGCGGGGCGGACGAGGCCGACAACCCGATCGGCACGCAAGGGGCCGAACGCGGTGCGCAGTGCTTCCATCACCAATTCCGTGGCATAGCCATGTCCCCAGGCCGCCGGATGAAGATGATAGGACAGGTTCAGACCGTCGAAATCCGCCGATACCGTGACGCCGCCGAAGCCGATCAACTTTCCATCCGCCTCGACTGCCCAGCGGCCAAAGCCGTGCTTGTCCCAATGACCGATGTCGCGCGTCAGCCGCGCGGCGCTCTGCTGGGCTGTATCCGGAACAGGGTCGGGTCGATGCGCAACAAGCTCCCCGCGCGAAAAGAGATCGGCTAGGAAATCCAGATCAGCCTCTGCCGGGCGGCGCAGCAAAAGCCGCTCGCTGCGCTGGCTGGAAGGCAGGGGCGCATTCATCCGTCTTCTCCGGCAACCGGATCGGCGGGAGGCTCAGAGGATCTCGGTCTTGGCGATGTGGATGCCAAAACCTTCGAGGCCGACATAGTGGCGTTCGCGCGAGGCGATCAGGTTGATCGAGGAGATGCCGAGATCCTTGAGGATCTGCGCGCCGAGCCCGATCTCGCGCCACTCGTTTTCGCGGCGGCGAGCCTCTTCGTGATCCTCGTGGTCGCCGCTTGCCGGTCGTTTGCGCTCCTGATGCGCAACGCCGACGGAACCTTCTCTGAGATAGACGATGACGCCGCGCCTGCGCTCGCCCATTGCCTTCATAATGGTGTCGAGCCGGTGACTGGTGCCGAACACATCGGTCACCACATCCTCGGAATGCAGACGCACCGGGACCTCCTCGCCGTCACGAATGTCGCCGAAGACGATCGCGACGTGGTGCATGGAGTCCCACGGCAGCGTGTAGGTGAAGACCTGTGCCTTGCCGCCGAGCGTGTCGATTTCCGAGCAAGCGACGCGTTCGACCAGAGTTTCCTTACGTTGCCGGTAGGCGATGAGGTCGGCAACCGAAACCTGCTTCAGCCCATGCTCCTCGGCGAAAGCCTGCACCTGCGGGCCGCGCTTGACGGTGCCGTCATCATTGACCAGCTCGGAAATGACGCCGACCGGCGGCAGGCCGGCGAGCTTGCACAGATCGACCGCTGCTTCGGTATGGCCGGAGCGCATCAGCACGCCGCCTTCGCGCGCGATCAGCGGGAAGATGTGGCCGGGGCGGACGAAATCCGAGCCACCGACATTGCCGTTGGCAAGATTTCGAACGGTCAAAGTGCGATCTTCGGCCGAGATGCCCGTCGTGGTGCCATGCTTGAAATCGACGCTGACGGTGAAAGCGGTGGTATGGGCGGAATCGTTGTCGGCGACCATCGGCGCAAGGTTCAGCCGCTTGGCTTCTTCGCGCGGCATCGGCGTGCAGACGATGCCGGAGGTGTGGCGCACGATGAACGCCATCTTTTCGGGCGTGCAGTGGACGGCGGCAACGATCAGGTCGCCTTCGTTCTCGCGCCCGTCATCATCCATGACGACGACGATCTCGCCGCGTTCGAAAGCACGCAGGGCTTCGACGATCTTCTTCTGGTCGTAAGGCATAAGTGCTCGCTTTGCTCGCAGGGAATAAGGAAGTAGGGCAGTACGGGAGTAGGGAAAAGCAAAAAGATTTGGCCGGCCGCGCTAAGAGCGCAACATATTCCCTTATTCCCCTATTCCCCTATTCCCTTCCCGTCTGTCCCCGATGCCGCAGATAGTGGTCGGCGATCGCACAGGCAACCATTGCTTCGCCGATCGGCACGGCGCGGATGCCGACGCATGGGTCGTGGCGACCCTTGGTCATGATCTCGACGTCCCTGCCGTCCTTGTCGATCGACTTTCGCGGCGTCAGGATCGAGGAGGTCGGCTTGACGGCGAAACGAGCGACGATCGCCTGGCC
>NZ_RZTT01000284.1 GCF_003996995.1 Mesorhizobium sp. M7A.T.Ca.US.000.02.2.1
GTGCCGGGGAGCAGGTCACTCGGCAGTTTTTCGAACTTCAGCCGCATGGTCGTCGCCACGCCTTCGCCGAAGGCGATGGCTTCGCGCTGGCCCATGGAGGACAGGAAGGCAAGCGTCGAGGCGGAAGAGTCGGCAATCGCCGAGCGGATGATCGCCTGGTCCTGCTCATTGGCAAGCCGCATGGCGAAGAAGGTCGAGCATTGCGAAAGGATGGTCGGGTCGAGCTCGCCCGGGCGCTGGGTGACGACGCCGAGATAGCAGCCATATTTGCGGCCTTCCTTGGCAATGCGCGACAGCGCGTGCCTTGTCGGCGCGAAGCCGAGGCGCGGGTCGGCCGGCATATAGCGGTGCGCCTCTTCGCATAAAAACAGGAGCTGCAGCTTGCCCTCGCTCCACAGAGCGAGGTCGAAGGCCAGGCGCGCCAGCACCGAGCAGACCGAATTGACCACTTCCGACGGCATGCCGGCCATCTCGAAGCAGGTTACCGGGCGGCCATGATGCGGCACTCGGAAGATGTTGCCGATCGTCTCGTGGATGGTGTCCTCGATCAGGCGAGAGTTGAACATGAAGCGATAACGTGGATCGGCCGCCGCCGATTCGATGCGCGTCTTCAATGATTTGAGTGTCGGGCGATCGGTCTTGCTTTCGAGCATGCCCATGCGCTCATCGATCTGCTTGAGCAGGTCGGCGATGCGGTAGGGCACCGGCGTATCGGCGGTCAACGCATCGCTGCCGCGCCTGATATAGGAGCCCGAATTCGGGTTGCGGTAGAGATTCTTGGCGGCCGGGATAAGGTCGCGCAAGGCGTCGATTTCTTCCGGCTCGGTCTCGCGGCCCCGGAACAGCACCTCGGCGAATTCCTCGAGCTTGAACATCCAGAACGGCAGATCCAAGGTTTTGGAATCGACCCTGACGCAGTATTCGGGCAGCGATGCAGCGAACTCGTTGTGCGGGTCGAGGATCAGGATGCGCAGATCCGGCCGTGCCGCTATCGACTTGCGCAGCAGCAGCGAGACGGCGGTGGATTTGCCGACGCCGGTTGTGCCGACAATGGCGAAGTGACGCGCCAGCGTATCGTCGATGGCGATGTTGGCGGCGATCGTCTCGTCCTGCGCGAGCGTGCCGATCGTGATCGAATGACGCCCGGCGAGATCATAGACCGCCTGCAGGTCACGGGTGCGGATGCGATGCGCAACGGCGCCGATATGCGGATAGGTGGTGATGCCGCGGTCGAAGACCGGTTTGGCGCCGGGCTCTGCTCCGTCACGGACTTCGCCGATCAGCTCGATGCTGACCTCGATGGCGTTCTGGCCCTCATTGCTCCAGGCGCGGTCCGACTTGCCGATTGCGTAGACCAGGCCGACGGTTCGCGTCGATCCGAGATTGATGGAAATCATCTTGCCGACCGTCCACAGGCCGGTCACCGCGCCGTCGGCGTCATTCGCATAGGCGCTGATGGTGGCGCGCGCGCCATCGCATTGCACGACATTGCCGAGGATGCGCTTGTCGTTCTGCTCTGCGTCGCGGCGCTCCTGCGATGTCGGTTCTCCAACGGAGGCTTCGCGTTCGACATACATGGACAGGCCAATCCCCATTTCCCTGGAGCATCGATCCTACCCGAATGGGGTTAAGGCCCGATGATGTCGGATGGTGTAGAGAGCATTAAAGGGCTCGTGAAAATTGTCGTCAGCCGGCTCTTCTCCGGCGTCTATTTTTCACTATAATAGACATATGGATGATATAGCGAACGACATTTCCTCGACGATCGGCCGCAGGATACACGCCGAAAGGACCGTGCGCGACTGGTCCCTGGCCGAACTCGCGGAGCATTCCGGCGTCTCGAAGGCGATGCTCAGCACGATCGAGCGGGGCAAGACCAGCCCGACGGCGGCGCTTCTGGTGCGCATCGCGTCGGCCTTCGGCATGACGCTGTCGACCTTGATCGCGCGCGCGGAATTGCAGGGCGGCGGGATATTGCGCGAGGCCGACCAGCCGGTGTGGCGCGATCCCGACACCGGCTATGTCAGGCGGCATCTTTCGCCGGCTGGCGATATGCCGCTGGAACTGATCAAGGTGCATCTGCCGGCGGGCGCCAAGGTCAGTTTTCCGGCCGCTTCATACGCCTTCATCAAGCAGCAGATATGGCTGATTTCCGGGCGGCTCGAATTCGTCGAAGGTGAGACAGTGCACAGGCTTGTATCAGGCGACTGCCTAGCGCTCGGGGCGCCGTCGGACTGCACCTTCCACGCCCTCGAGCCCGGCGCCGACTATCTCGTCGCGCTGGTCAGGGGCTGACACAATGGCAAGAAGACCAAAGCGCTCCCACAATGGGGGGCCGCCTCTCGATGAGTACAAGGGCCCGCCATGGGGCAAGGGCGATCCCTACATCTTTCTTGCCTGGCAGGCCGCCCATGCCAAGGCGTGGAAGGCGCCGAGCCACGAGGTGATGCTGCTGCGCATGGCCGAGCGGCTTGGCCTGACCTATGAGGAGTACACGCTCGAGATCCTCGAGCGCGGGCGGCATCTCGGGCACGAAGACGCCGACCGCATCAGCGCCATCAAGGCGGCGCGAAAGCGACGCCGCGCGCACCGTCTGGACTGACAGCAATGCGCCCGCTTCTATTGCAATCACAGGATATCCTGCACATGAACTCGATCGAGATCGCAACCCTGAACCCGGCTGCCGAGACGCAGGACATGCTGACCGAATTGCTGGTCGCAACGGTGGCGGCCGGCGGTTCGGTCAGCTTCATGCATCCGTTGGCGACGCAGGCGGCAAGGACGTTCTGGGAGAAATCGCTGGCCGCGGCGGCAAGGGGCGAAAGAGCGGTGCTTGGCGCATGGGACGGCAAAAACCTGGTCGGCACAGTGACCTTGCTGCTCGATTGTCCGCCCAACCAGCCGCACCGGGCCGAGATCGCCAAGCTGATGACATCAGTCGATTACCGGGGCAGGGGTGTGGGAACGCGCCTGATGCGAGCCGCCGAGAGCCTCGCCGTGGAGAAGGACCGCACGCTGCTGGTTCTGGACACGGCGACCGAGGAGGGCGCCTCAGGCCTCTATGAGCGGTTGGGCTTCACGCTGGCCGGTGAGATACCGGACTATGCCCTGAAGCCGCATGGCGGGCTGACCGGCACGTTGATCTACTGGAAGCGGATCGGGCCAATCTCATAACCAGTCATGCCGGCGCGGAGAGGCGCAGGAGCAGCCATTGGCGGAAATCCTGTTCGGCTCCGGTCAGGCGTGCTGTCGACGCCTTGGTCAGGAAATGCCCCGATGTGCTGGAAAGTTCATAGTCGGAAAGCTTGACCAGCGTCTTGCTGTCGAGCGCCGCATCGACCAGCGGCCGCGAGCCCAAAAGCACGCCGGCGCCGGCGCTCGCCGCCTCCATGGCGGTGACGAAACTGTCGAAGCGGTGCGATCGTCTGGGATGGCCAGCCAGTCCAGCGGCGGCGAACCATTCCGCCCACATCTCGCGCGCGCCGGCGACCAGAAGCAGCGGCAGGGAAGGCCAGTTGTCGTCGCCGGCGAGCGCGGGTGCGGCCACCGGCACGAGCCGCTCGGCGGTCAGCCTGTCGGCTTCGCGTCCGGGGAACGATCCGTTGCCGAAGCGGATGTCGAGCACCGAGCCCGGCAGATCGTAGTCGGCAGGGCGATGGATCGTCACCAGATCGAGCTGGATGCGCGGCAATGCCTTTGCCAGATCGGGCAGCGCCGGAACCAGCATCAGCAAGGCAAAGGAGATCGGCGCCCGGATGGTCACGGTCTGGACCGCGCGCGGCTCGAACAGTTCCGCGGTGCTGTTGCCGATGGTGGCGAAGGCCGACTGGATGTGGGGCAAGTAGGCCGCACCCTCCGGCGACAGTGCGACGCCGCGGGCCAGCCGCGAAAACAAACGTGTCTTGAGCCGCTCCTCGAGAAACCGGATGTGCTGGCTGACGGCTGCCTGGGTGAGACCGAGTTCGGCTGCCGCCGCGGTGAAATTCGACAGCCGCGCCGCAGCCTCGAAACTGCGCAGCCAGTCCAGAGGCGGCACGGGTGTATTTGTACGAGCCATTAGTATTCTGCGGTCATTGGCTAAAAAATGATAATTTGAGTTATGCCTGTCGCGCGATCAACATGCAATCGAAACCCTGCGGATCAGGCTGCGGGGGACGCAATGAACAGGAACGGATCTCCATGCTCACCCACGCGCTGATCGGCGACGAAGGCAGAACAATCGACCTTGGCTGGCAGGACGGGTCGCGCAGCCGTTTTCACGCCATGTGGCTGCGCGACAATGCGCTGGACGACAAGACGCGCAGCGCCGGCAATGGTCAACGGCTCATCACCATTCTCGACATTCCCGCCAACACCAGGATCGGCGCCGCGTCGATCAAAGGCGGCGCCCTGGAAGTCAGCTTCGTGCCCGAGCAGAAGACGGTCAGCTTTCCCGCGGCATGGCTGAGCGCCAATGCCTATGATCGTGACGCAGGCCGCCAGCCGGGCTGGACAGGCGAGGCCACCGTGCGATGGACCAAGGCCTCGATGCAGAATTCGGTACCGCGCGCCGGCTATGTTGCGGCCAGCCGCGATCGTGCTGTGCTGGGGCAATGGCTGTCGGCGGTGAAAACCTATGGCTTCGCGATGATGGAAGATCTGCCGACCGAATCCGGGGCGCTGTGCAAAGTATCCGATCTGTTCGGCTACATCAGGGAGACCAATTACGGGCGCTGGTTCGAAGTGCGCGCCGAGGTCAATCCGAACAATCTCGCCTACACGAATCTCGGCCTCCAGGCACACACCGACAACCCCTATCGCGACCCTGTGCCGACGCTGCAGATCCTGTCCTGCATCGAGAATACGGTTGAGGGCGGCGAGTCCAGTGTCGTCGATGGGTTTGCCGTCGCGGCTGCGCTGCAGGCTGAGAACCCGGAAGGCTTCCGGCTGCTGAGCTCATGCCCGGCGCGCTTCGAATATGCCGGCTCTTCCGGCGTGCGGCTGCAGGCGAAGCGGCCGATGATCGAGCTCGGGCCCGATGGCGAGCTGATTTGCATCCGCTTCAACAACCGCTCCCTGGCGCCGACGGTCGACGTGCCGTTCAGCGATATGGAAGCGTACTACGCCGCCTATCGCCGGTTTGCGGAACTGATCGAGGATACATCCTTCGAGGTGACGTTCAAGCTCGAAGCGGGGCAGGCGTTCATCGTCGACAACACGCGCGTCATGCATGCCCGCAAAGCGTTTTCCGGTACCGGCAAGCGCTGGCTGCAGGGCTGTTACGCAGACAAGGACGGTCTGCTGTCGACGCTGGCCGCAATCGAGCATGGGTTCAAGGAGGTGGCGGAATGAGCGGCCAGGATTTGAACGCGGACACCATCGTCGAGTTCATCGCCGACATCTTCGAGCGCCGGGGTGCCGAATCCTATCTCGGCGAACCCGTCACCATGTCGGAGCACATGCTGCAGGGCGCCTGGTTCGCCGAGCAGGACGGCGCGCCGGACGAGCTGGTGGCGGCGGCGCTGCTGCACGACATCGGCCACTACACCAGCGAGTTCGGCACCTATTCGCCCGAGGATGTCGAGGACAAGCATCATGACGAGGCCGGCGGCGAGGTGCTGGCGCCGTTCTTTCCGCCGGTCATCGTCGAATGCGTCAGGCTGCATGTCGCGGCCAAGCGCTATCTCTGCGCCACCGACCAGACCTATTTCGGCAGGCTGTCGCAGGCCTCGGTGCATACGCTGTCGCTGCAGGGCGGGCCGATGAGCGCCGATGAAGTGGCCGAGTTCCGCAAGAACCCGTTCCACGAGGAAGCGGTCCGGGTCCGCATCTGGGACGAGAGCGGCAAGATCGCCAACATGAAGACACGGGCGTTTCGCGATTACGTGCCGCTGCTGCAGCGGGTGGTGAAGCAGTTCGCCGCGGGTAAGCCGGCGTAATTCCCCTCGAAGGAAGGAGGCAGGGTGCAAGCCATGCCTCCTTCCTTTTTTACTCCGCAGGAATGGCGCTCGCCTATCCCTTGTGGTGCACCTGCTGCAGCCCGTAGACCGGCGTCGCCAAGCCAGCCTGCCTGGCTTTCAACTGCAGCGCCAGGAACTGCGAATAGTGTCGTGACTGGTGCAGATTGCCGCCGTGGAACCACAGCGCCTCCTGTTGCGTCGGCTTCCACATGTTGCGCAGCTCACCTTCCCAGGGGCCGGGATCCTTGGTGGTGTTCGAGCCGAGGCCCCAGCATTTGCCGACCTTGTCCGCGGTTTCGCGGGATATCAGATCGGCGGCCCAGCCGTTCATCGAGCCGTAGCCCGTGGCATAGACGATGAGGTCCGCAGGCAGTTCCGACCCGTCGCCGAGCAGAACAGAGTGCTGCTTGATCTCTTCGACGTCGACGCCGCTCTTCAGCTTGATCGAACCATCGATAACCAGCTGCGAGGCGCCAACATCGATGTAATAGCCAGAGCCGCGCCTGAGGTACTTCATGAACAGGCCGGACTCGTCGTCGCCCCAGTCGAGCATGAAACCCGCCTTTTCCAATCCCTTGTAGAACGCCGCATCGCGTTTCTTCATCTCGGTATAGGCCGGGATCTGGAACTCGTGCAGGATCTTGTAAGGCAGCGAAGCGAAGATGAGATCGGCCTTGGCGGTGGTGATGCCATTCTGCAGCGCCTGCTCCGAATAGAGCGAACCCAGTCCGATTTCCATCAACGTGTCGGACCTGGAGATATGGGTACTCGAGCGCTGCACCATGGTCACGTCGGCACCAGCTTCCCAAAGTGCGGCAGCGATGTCATGGGCGGAATTGTTGGATCCGATGACAACGGCCTTTTTGCCGGCATAGGCGTCGGGACCCGGATGCTTCGACGAGTGGTGCTGGTCGCCCTTGAAGGTCTCCATGCCCTTGAATTTCGGCAGATTGGCCTTGCCGGACTGTCCGGTTGCCAGCACCAGCTGCTTGGGCTTCAGCGTGATGTCCTTGCCGTCGCGGTGGACGACGACGGTCCATTCCTTCGTCTTGTCGTCATAGGACGCACTTTTGGCCTCGGTCGAGGACCAGTAATTCAGCTCCATCACCTTGGCGTACATTTCCAGCCAGTCGCCGATCTTGTCCTTGGGCGAGAAGACCGGCCAGTTCTTGGGGAAATCGATATAGGGCAGATGGTCGTACCAGACCGGGTCATGCAGACAGAGCGATTTGTAGCGCTTGCGCCAGCTGTCGCCGGCCCGCTCGTTTTTCTCGATGATGATGGTCGGCACGCCAAGCTGCCGCAGCCGCGCGCCGAGCGCGATGCCGCCCTGGCCGCCGCCGATGATGACCGTATAGGGCTGGGTCTTGAAGCCGAGCTCGGCGGCTTCCCTCTCGCGTTCTTCTTTCCATGTCGGACGGTTCTTGCCCGAGCCGTGCCTGGCGCCCATCGGCCGCGCGAAGCCTGCCGGCTCCTCATGGCCTTTCAGTTCGGCCATGGTGGTCAGCAGTGTCCAGATCTTGCCGTTCTTCAGCCTGACATGGCCGAAGCCGCGTGCCACCTCCGTCTCGAAGCTGATCCAGCCCTCGATCAGTTCGCCGCTCTCGGTCGCGTCCTCGCCCTTGGCGATGGCGAAGTGCGACGGCCTGGTGTTCGACAATTGGCTTTTCAGCATGTCGCGGACCTGGTCGCGGCCTTCCATGGTCTTGATGTTCCAGGTGAAGGTAACGAGGTCGCGCCAGTAGCAATCCTCTTGAAAGCAATCGACCGCCTTCTCGATGTCATTGGCAGCCAGCGCGGCGCCGAATTGATCGAGCAGGTCGGACAGTTTCTTGCTAGGGGCCGTGTTCTTGCTAGAGGGCTTGTCGAGCATCAGGTTTCCTCCCGTGAAATCCAGATCGTCATGGTGGTCGCTCCGCCGGGCTTGCCGCCGGACGATCAAGTATCGTCAGAG
>NZ_RZTT01000285.1 GCF_003996995.1 Mesorhizobium sp. M7A.T.Ca.US.000.02.2.1
CCCATGTCCGGGTTCTCAACGCCGGCTGGCGCGGCAAGGACAAGCCGACCAACGTCTTGTCTTTCCCGGCTTTTCCGTTTGCGCAAGGCGGTCCGTTGCCGCCGATGCTGGGCGACATCGTGCTGGCCGCCGAAACGGTCGCCCATGAAGCGGCACTGGAAGACAAGCCGGTCGAGAACCATATCACCCATCTCGTCATCCACGGCCTGCTGCATTTGCTGGGTTACGATCACGAGACCGACACTGAAGCCGAGGCGATGGAAGCCGTCGAACGCGCGGCGCTTGCAAGGCTTGCCATTCCCGACCCCTACGCGTAACTACATCTGATCAATTGACCGGACGACGATGAACGACAAACCAGAAACTGCCGCCCGCCCCGACGCCGGCAGTGCGACCAAGGCTTCCGATACGTCGGAAGAGGGATCAAGTCCGAGTACCGTTACCTCTGGTGCTAACAGTACCTCTGGTGCTAGCAGTACCTCTGCTGTTGCCGGTGCTGGCAGCGCTGCCAGCGAGACGTTGCCTGCCGGTCCCTCCCTGTTCGACCGCGTTCTGGGCCTGTTTCGGCAACGCAACGGAACCAGCCTGCGTGAGGAAATTGCCGGCGCGCTTGCCGAGACGACGAGCGATGCCGGCGCCTTCTCGCCCGGCGAACGCGCCATGCTCAACAACATCCTGCGGCTGCGCGAAGTGCGCGTCGAGGACGTCATGGTACCGCGCGCCGACATTCAGGGGGTCGAAATCACGACGACGCTCGGCGATCTCCTGGGCACTTTCGAACAATCCGGCCATTCCCGCATGCCGGTCTATTCCGAGACGCTCGATGATCCGCGCGGCATGGTCCATATCCGTGACGTGCTGGCCCACATCACCAAGATCGCGCGCGTCAAGAAGGGCCGCACGACCAGGAAAACCCCCGCTGCCACGGTTCTCGATCTTGCCCAGGTCGACCTCGCACGCACCATTGGCGACCTCAATCTGATCCGCCCGGTGCTGTTCGTGCCGCCGTCGATGCTTGCCTCCGACCTGATGGGCCGCATGCAGACGACGCGCACCCAGATGGCGCTGGTCATCGACGAATATGGCGGCACCGACGGCCTCGCCTCGCTGGAAGACATCGTCGAGATGGTGGTCGGCGACATCGAGGACGAGCATGACGACGACGAGCCGATGATCACCCAGAGCGGCGACGGCGTGTTCATCGTCGACGGCAAGGCCGAGATCGACGACGTCGCCAAGATGATCGGCGGGGATTTCGCCGCCGGTGAACATGGCGAATATGTCGACACGATCGGCGGCATGATTTTCAACACGCTTGGCCGTGTTCCGGCCCGCGGCGAGGTGGTGCAGGCCATACCCGGCTTCGAATTCCACGTCCTCGATGCCGATCCGCGCCGCGTCAAGCGCGTGCGCATCGTGCAGAGCCAGAAGGGTGAGCGCCGCCGGCGCGCCACCGCGCGCACCGAACAGGCGTGAGCGTCACGCTCGCCCGATGACTGTCGACGACCCTTTCAAGCATCCAAGTCTGGGGGCCGGTGTCTTTTACAAGGACCCTCGTGCCGCGCTGGACTGGCTTGAAGCAGCATTTGGCTTCGAGCGCAGCATGGTGGTCAGCGATGCCGAGGGAAAACTCGTCCATGCGGAGATGCGATTCGGCGACAGCTACATCATCGTCGATTCCGAATGGAGCGATTATGTCGCCAGCCCGGCTTCGGTCTCGGGCAGGAACACGCAGTCGATCTATGTCAGGCTGAAGGGCGGCCTGGATGCGCATTGCGAGCAGGCGCGGGCGACCGACGCTGAGATAATCCAGGAGCCGGCGGATCAGTTCTACGGCGAGCGCCAGTATCGTGCCCGCGACCCCGAGGGCCATGTCTGGACCTTCACGCAGACCATCCGTTCGGTTCCGCGCGAGGAGGCCGAGCGGCTGGGCGCAAATCGAGGGTTGGCACCGGTAGGGCGGGGCCGGAGCTGTGCATCACAGCCAGCCATCCGCCCGTTTGGAGCGCGGAGCGCAGCCTGTTAAATCTTGTGTCCTGATTCGCGACTCGGAAGTATGCATGGAGCGCCTCACCGGCCGGATAATTCTGCTTTGGGGTTGGCGGCGTGCGCTCGTGGCGTTTCTCGCGGGCGCTTTTGCCGTGCTTGGGCAGGCGCCTTACGATTTCTTCGCCGCCTGTTTCGTCTCGTTTCCGCTGCTGGTCTGGCTGCTCGACGGCGCCACCGGCGAAGCTTCCGGCAGTCTGTTCCGGCGTCTGCGGCCGGCTTTCGCCGTCGGTTGGTGGTTCGGTTTCGGCTATTTCCTCGCCGGCCTCTGGTGGATCGGTTCGGCGCTGCTGGTCGAGGCCGACAGCTTTGCCTGGGCGCTCCCCTTCGCCGTGGTCGGCATTCCTTTCATGCTCGCCTTTTTCTACGGCTTTGCGGCAATCGTTGCCCGGCTGCTGTGGAGCAACGACATTGGCCGCATCGCCGCCCTTGCCTTCGGCTTCGGGCTGGCGGAATGGCTGCGCGATTTCCTGTTCACCGGTTTTCCCTGGAATGCCGTCGGCTACGCGGCCATGCCCGTGCCGCTGCTGATGCAGAGCGTCTCGGTAACGGGCATGATCGGCATGAACGCGCTCGCCGTGTTCGTCTTCGCACTGCCGGCACTGCTGGCGGCACGTCGGCACCTGCGCCTCGGCGCGGCACTGTTTGTCATGCTCGCCGCCGCCCATGTCGGCTTCGGCTATGTCAGGCTTGGCGCTCCCGAACCGCCAGCTTCACGCAGCCTGGATGTCCGCATCGTTCAGCCGGCCGTGGACCTGTCGGAAAAATGGGATGCCTCGGTGCGCGACCGCATCTTCGCGGTCCTGATGGGGCTCTCGGCCAAGGCGCCGGACCCAGGCCATCAAAAGCCGCAGCTGATCCTGTGGCCCGAAACCTCGGTGCCTTTCCTCTTCACCGAGCGTCCGGACGCATTGACGGCGCTGGGAGACATGCTCGGATCCGGCCAGATGCTGATTGCCGGCGTCGTTCGCGAGGAAGGCGGTTCGGCCGCGAATGCCGACAGCCGTTACTACAACTCCGTGGTGGCGATCGACGACAAGGGTGAAATCGCTGACGCCGTCGACAAGGTTCACCTGGTGCCGTTCGGCGAATACCTGCCTTTCGCCGATCTGCTCCAGCGTTTCGGCATCGAGCAACTGGTTGCCGGGCCGATGAGTTTCGCGGCCGGCAATGAGCGGCACGCCATCACGCTGCCCGATGGCATCCGTGCGCTGCCATTTATCTGTTATGAGGTGATCTTTCCCGATCTTGTGGCAGTTGACGCTGCGTCAGCGCAGCTTATTGTGAACGTTACCAACGATGCGTGGTTCGGCGACACGCCGGGTCCGTATCAGCATTTCAGGCAGGCCCAGATCCGCGCGGTGGAAAATGGATTGCCATTGGTACGTGCTGCCAACAACGGCATCTCGGCCGTCGTCGATCCGCGCGGGCGCATCGTCGATGCGCTTGCTATCGACGCACGCGGCGCCATCGATGCCCACATACCGATTTCCGGACAGGCGCTCATATCTCCCGGCCAACGGCGCATTAACGGAATGCTGATCATGTTGCTGTTTGCCGTTGGGGCAGCGCTGTTGAACGTAAGGCAAAGGCTACGGGTGAATTGACAGCCAACACATTAGAAACTCATACTGTAAGTGCCTGAAAATTTCTCGAAGCCGGTGGATCGTTCTGTTGGGGCAGTTGCCTCCGGCTTTGTTTGGGCAAGAAAAAATAGAGAAAGCCGAAAAAATTCGGCGAGGAAAAAATGACAGAAGACAACAAGAAGAAACCGAATCCGATCGACATCCATGTTGGCAGTCGCATCCGGCTTCGCCGCAACATGCTGGGAATGAGCCAGGAAAAGCTGGGAGAAAACCTCGGCATCACATTTCAACAGATTCAGAAATATGAAAAAGGCACCAACCGCGTCGGCGCCAGCCGATTGCAGGCGATAGCGTCCATACTCGGCGTGCCGGTCGCCTTCTTTTTCGAGGATGCGCCCGGCCAGGAGCCCGTGGCGGGCCGTGGATTTGCCGAGGACGCGTCGATGGCTTTCGCTGTCGAATTCTGCGGCAGCCCTGAAGGCCTTCAGCTCAACCGGGCCTTTGTCAAGATCGCGGATGCCAAGGTGCGCCGCAGGATTATAGACCTGGTCAAGTCCCTCTCCGCCGACGATCCCGACTGATCCTCAATCACGCCAGCACCGGCGGCGTCGTGCCGCTGGTGGCACAAGATAACTGCATCGACATTCATGCCAGAGCCGAAGCACCGCTTGACGAGCGGCGCTTCGCCCCGCTAACACGTGGCGCGCCAAAATCGGCAGCCTGCCGATCGTTTTTCAAGAGGGGACACCCGTGACGCGGCAGAACTACTTCTTTACCTCGGAATCCGTTGCCGAGGGCCATCCCGACAAAGTCTGTGACCGGATTTCCGACGAGATCGTCGATCTGGTGTATCGCGAAGCCAAGAAGACCGGCATGGACCCGTGGAAAGTCCGTGTCGCCTGCGAGACGCTGGCCACCACCAACCGTGTCGTCATCGCCGGCGAAGTGCGTGTTCCCGACACGCTGCTCAAGAGGGACAAGGCGGGCAATATTCTCAAGGATGCCGCTGGGCATTCGGTCGTCAATCCGGCCAAGTTCAAGTCGGTCGCCCGCAAGGCGATCCGCGAAATCGGCTACGAGCAGGCCGGCTTTCACTGGAAAACCGCGAAGATCGAGGTTCTGCTGCACGGCCAGTCGCCTGACATCGGCCAGGGCGTCGACAATGCCTCCGACCGTCAGGGCGAAGAGGGTGCCGGCGACCAGGGCATCATGTTTGGCTACGCCTGCCGCGAGACGCCGGATCTGATGCCGGCGCCGATCTACTACAGCCACAAGATCCTCGAATTGCTGGCGGCCGCCCGCCACGAGGGCAGCGGTGAAGCCGGCAGGCTCGGACCGGATGCCAAGAGCCAGGTCACCGTTCGCTATGTCGACGGCAAGGCCGCCGAGGCGACGCAGATCGTGCTGTCCACGCAGCATCTCGATGCGAGCTGGGATTCGAAGAAGGTCCGCAAGGTCGTCGAACCCTATATCCGGGAGGCGCTGGGCGAGCTGAAGATCGCCGACAACTGCATGTGGTACATCAATCCGACCGGCAAGTTCGTCATCGGCGGGCCGGACGGCGACGCCGGGCTGACCGGCCGCAAGATCATCGTCGACACCTATGGCGGTGCCGCACCCCATGGCGGCGGTGCCTTCTCCGGCAAGGACACCACCAAGGTGGATCGTTCGGCGGCCTATGCGGCGCGCTACCTGGCCAAGAACGTCGTGGCGGCGAAACTCGCCGACCGCTGCACCATCCAGCTTTCCTACGCCATCGGCGTTGCTCAGCCGCTGTCGGTCTATGTCGACTTGCACGGTACCGGCAAGGTCGACGAGGCAAAGCTCGAGGACGCGCTGCGCACGGTGATGGATCTGTCGCCGTCGGGTATCCGCCGTCACCTCGATCTCAACAAACCGATCTACGCCAAGACGTCGTCCTACGGCCATTTCGGCCGCAAGGCCGGCCGTGATGGGTCTTTCTCCTGGGAAAAGACCGATCTCGCCAAGGCGCTCAAGGACGCGGTCGCCGCCTGACAGCGGCGCCGCAAAGTCCCGCCATGGATCCGAAGGACAGACCAAGCCGCGCGGCCGAAGCCTTTTTCGGTCGCCGGCGCGGCAAAACCATGCGTCCGCAGCAGGCGGCCGCGCTGGAAAGCGGCTTTGGCACATATCGGCTCGATCTGACGGCTGAACCGCCGACCGATCTCAGCACTCTGTTTGAGACGGATGTCAGCGCGGTTCGCCTTGAGATTGGCTTCGGCGGTGGCGAGCATCTCCTGCATCGTGCGATCGAGGCGCCTTCGATCGGCTTTATCGGCGTCGAGCCCTTCGTCAACGGCATGGCCAAGATGATGATGGCGGTGCGCGAGAAACCACTCGCCAATCTGCAGGTCTATGACGACGACGCCACAAGGCTGCTCGACTGGCTGCCGCAAGCCTCGCTCGACGGCATCGATCTGCTCTATCCCGACCCTTGGCCGAAGAAGAAACACTGGAAGCGGCGCTTCGTCAGCCCGGTCAATCTCGAGCGGTTCGCGCGTGTGCTGAAGCCTGGTTCAAAATTCCGCTTCGCGTCCGACATCGACACCTATGTCAACTGGACCC
This sequence comes from Mesorhizobium sp. M7A.T.Ca.US.000.02.2.1, assembly GCF_003996995.1. Lineage (GTDB taxonomy): Bacteria > Pseudomonadota > Alphaproteobacteria > Rhizobiales > Rhizobiaceae > Mesorhizobium. Next base: position 6,219 of record NZ_RZTT01000285.1, read on the forward strand.
TGCTGCATTGCCGCGCGCATGGCGCGTTCGCATGGCAGGCTTGCGAGGCGGCGGACTGGCACCTTTCCTATGAAGGTTGGCCGGGCACCCGTTACGAGGCCAAGGCCATTCGTGAGGGCCGGCGGCCGGCCTATCTGACCTTCATTCGGAAATAAGCTCGCGGTCTTAGAGAAATTCCAGGAAAAGTGTGAAACGGTTTTCCGTCCGGAATTGCGTCAAAGCTAGAAGCGGCGGCCGATGCGATCGAAGGCGGCAGGCTCGACGCCGAGATTGCGCAGGTCGTCGGCGCGTGGCCTGCGGCCGGCTTCCACGGCCCGCGAAGCGGCCACGGCGCTGCCGAATACGGTGAAGAAGTCGCCTATTGCAGAAAATATCTTGCGATTGCTCATGATCATGTCCTTTCGCGCACGTGTGACGCGCGGTCACATTTGTGCAGCGCAACATAGGTAGGTGCGTTTCGGCGCCAATCCCATGGGTATCGCCGCATAGGCGCCATGCGTCCCATGCAACGCTGGCGTGGGCCGCCTCGATGGCGGCGCTGCCCGACCAGCACAGCGGGCTTGAAACACAGGCCGCGATCGTTTATATCAGCCTCAAATTCTTGGTCGGTATGACGAAGAGTGGGTCCACCCGGTCCCGCTCTTTTTTATTACCTGCCGATAACTTCGTAGAGAACGACAGGATTTCAATGACTGCAACGGCAAGCGAGGGCGACGATCGCATCATCCGCGAAAGCGGCATCGATGCGCGCATCGCACTGATCGTCCAGCCGGTTCTGCGCGGCATCGGCTTCCGCCTCGTGCGGGTGCATCTGTCGGGCCAGAACGGGCTGACGCTGCAGATCATGGCCGAACGCGAGGACGGCACTATGACCGTCGAGGATTGCGAAGAGGTCAGCCGCGCGGTGTCGCCGGCGCTCGACGTCGACGATCCGATCGAAAAGGCCTATCACCTCGAAGTCTCGTCGCCCGGCATCGACCGGCCACTGGTCCGTAAATCGGATTTCACGACCTGGACGGGTCATCTGGTGAAGATGGAAACATCGATGGTCGTCGCCGACCGCAAGCGCTTCAAGGGCAAGATCGCCGAAGCCGGCGAAGACGATGTGCTGATCGAGCGCGACAAGGCAGCCTATGGCGAGGAGCCGACGGTGCGTGTCCCCTACGATGCGATTGCCGACGTGCGCCTGATCCTGACCGACGATCTCATCCGCGATGCCCTGTCGAAGGACAACAGGGCGCGCAAGGAAGCCAAGAAGCGCCGCGGCGAACCGGACGACGACGAGTCGGGTGCGGAAGCGGACGCCACGGAAGACCACGAACAGGAACTATGATTGAGCTGCCGGGCGCAAAGGCCCGGCAAACAAGCTCCGGAGAAAAACGATGGTTGTAAGCGCCAACAGACTTGAATTGCTGCAGATCGCCGACGCGGTCGCGCGTGAAAAGTCGATCGACAAGTCGATCGTCATCGCCGCCATGGCCGATGCGATCCAGAAGGCGGCGCGCTCGCGTTACGGTCAGGAGACCAACATCCGCGCCGACATCAACCCGAACACCGGTGAGATGAAGCTGCAGCGGCTGATGGAAGTGGTCGAGAAGGTCGATGACTACGCCACGCAGATCGCCATCT
>NZ_RZTT01000286.1 GCF_003996995.1 Mesorhizobium sp. M7A.T.Ca.US.000.02.2.1
CCGGTAGCGCGCTTTCCTTCGAGGAAGCGCGCGAGGCCTTCGACATCATCATGTCGGGTGACGCGACCCCCGGCCAGATCGGCGGTTTCCTGATGGCGCTGCGTGTGCGCGGCGAGACGGTGAGCGAGATTTCAGGCGCCGTCGCAACCATGCGGGGCAAGATGCTGCACGTCGACGCGCCCACCGACGCCATCGACATCGTCGGCACCGGCGGCGACAATTCTCACAGCGTCAACATTTCGACGGCATCGGCCTTCGTCGTTGCCGGCAGCGGCGTGCCGGTTGCCAAACACGGCAATCGCGGCCTTTCATCGCTGACGGGGGCAGCCGACGTGCTGGTTGCGCTCGGCGTCAAGATCGATATCTCGCCCGAATTCATCGGCCGCTGCATCCACGAGGCAGGCGTTGGCTTCATGTTCGCGCCTGCGCACCATCCGGCGATGAAGCATGTCGGCCCGACTCGCGTCGAACTCGGCACCCGCACCATATTCAACCTGCTCGGGCCGCTCTCCAATCCGGCCGGCGTCAAGCGGCAGCTGGTCGGTGTGTTCCTGCCGGAATGGATCCTGCCGGTTGCCGAGACGCTGAAGGCGCTGGGTGCCGAGCATGTCTGGGTTGCCCATGGCGACGGCTATGACGAGATCACCACCACCGGCGAGACGCAGGTCGCCGAACTGATCGGCGGCGAGATCCGCAGCTTCACCCTGACGCCTGAAGCGGTTGGGTTGCCGCGCCACAGCAAGGACGAATTGCGTGGCGGCGATGCGGACTACAACGCCAAGGCCTTGCGCGATATGCTGGGCGGCGCCGCCGGCGCGTATCGCGACACCGTGCTGATGAACGCCGGTGCCGGACTGGTTGTGGCCGGGAAGGCGACGACGCTTGGCGACGGCATCGCGGCGGCGGCGCAAGCCATCGACAGCGGCCGTGCCCTGCAAGTGCTCGACAGGCTGGTCGAGATTTCGAACGGATAACGGATAGAGCGTGTCTGACATTCTTCGCAAGATCGAGGCCTACAAGCGCGACGAGATCGCGGCAGCAAAGGCACGCGTGCCGTTGGCCGAAATCAAGGCCCGGGCAAAAGACGCCGACGCACCGCGCGGCTTTCTTGCCGCACTGGAAGCGAAGCGCAAATCCGGCGCCTTCGCGCTAATCGCCGAGATCAAGAAGGCGAGCCCTTCCAAGGGTCTGATCCGTGCCGATTTCGATCCACCGGCGCTGGCGCAGGCCTATGCCAAGGGTGGTGCTGCCTGTCTTTCGGTGCTGACCGATGCACCGTCCTTCCAGGGTGCGCCCGAATTTCTCACCCGGGCGCGAGCCGCCGTCGCGCTGCCGGCGCTGCGCAAGGATTTCCTGTTCGATCCGTATCAGGTCTACGAAGCCCGCGCCTGGGGCGCGGATGCCATCCTGATCATCATGGCCAGTGTCGACGACGTCCTGGCCAGCGAGCTCGAGGCGACGGCCTTCGAACTCGGCATGGATGCACTGGTCGAAGTGCACGACGAGACCGAGACGCAGCGCGCGCTAAAACTGTCGTCGCGGCTGATCGGCATCAACAACCGCAATCTGCGCACATTCGAGACCAGCCTCGACACTTCCATGCGGCTGGCGACGATGGTTCCGGCCGACCGCTTGCTGGTCAGCGAGAGCGGTATTTTCTCGCATGACGACTGCCTCAGGCTGCAAAAGAGCGACATCGGCACTTTTCTTGTCGGCGAGAGCCTGATGCGGCAACAGGACGTCACCGCGGCGACGCGCCTGCTTCTGACAGGCAAGGCTTTGGCCGAGGTCATCTGACGATGGTATCGGGCCTTACCCATCTCGGCGCGCAGGGCGAGGCCAACATGGTCGACGTCGGCGACAAGGATGAAACAACGCGCACGGCGATCGCCGAAGGCTTTGTCGCGATGCAGCCCGAGACGCTGAAGATGATCCTCGCCGGCAACGCCAAGAAGGGCGATGTGCTCGGCACCGCGCGCATCGCCGGTATCATGGCGGCGAAGAAGACGCATGAACTGATCCCGCTCTGCCACCCGCTGCTTTTGACCAAGGTTTCCGTCGACATCGAGCCCGACCATGCTTTGCCGGGCCTGAAGGTCACCGCACTGGCGCGCGTCACCGGCAAGACGGGTGTCGAGATGGAAGCGCTGACCGCCGCTTCGGTCGCCTGCCTGACCATCTACGACATGGCCAAAGCAGTAGACCGCGCCATGGTCATCACCGGCATCCGCCTGGTCGAAAAGACCGGTGGCAAGTCGGGTGACTACAAGGCGAGTGCCTGATGGCGCTGGTTCCTATCGCGGAGGCGCTTGAACGCCTGCTCGATGGTGCGGCGCCTCTAGCCGGCGAAAGCGTTCCCCTGTTCGAGGCTGTGGATCGTGTTCTGGCGGAACCGGTCGTGGCACTTCGCACCCAGCCGCCTTTCAATGCTTCCGCCATGGACGGCTATGCAGCGCGCGCCGCCGACGTCACGTCGGTCCCATCCAGGCTGTCGGTGATCGGCATGGCGCCGGCTGGGCGTGGCTTCGACGGCACGGTCGGCCAGACGCAGGCCGTGCGCATCTTCACCGGCGCGCCGCTGCCCGAAGGCGCCGACACCATCGTCATCCAGGAGAGTGTGCGCGACCTCGGCGGCGGCGAAATCGAAGTGACCGAGCCAACGGCGCAATGGCGCAATATCCGCCGCATCGGGCTCGATTTTTCAACAGGCGACATGCTGCTGGAAAAAGGTCGCTTGCTCGACCCGGCGGCGCTGTCGTTGGTGGCATCAGCCAACCATCCTCGGGTCAGCGTGGTGAAGCGGCCGCTGGTCGCCATCATCGCCACCGGCGACGAATTGCTGCCGCCCGGCAGTGATCTCGGCCCGGACCAGATCATCTCATCGAATGCCTATGGCGTCGCCGCCACCGCACACTCGGTCGGCGCCCGCGCGCTCGATCTCGGCATTGCCGCCGATCGCAAGGAGGCTATCGCCGAACTGGTGCAAAAAGCGGTCGCGGCCGGTGCGGATGTCATCGTGACGCTTGGTGGCGCCTCGGTCGGCGATCACGACCTGATCCACGACGTGCTGACCGGCGAAGGCATGACGCTCGGCTTCTGGAAGATCGCCATGCGCCCCGGCAAGCCGCTGATGTTCGGCCGCCTCGGCGATATCAGGTGCATCGGCCTGCCCGGCAATCCGGTGGCAAGCCTGGTCTGCTCGCAGTTGTTCCTGAAGCCGCTGCTGGCGCGGCTCGGCGGCCGCAATCATCGCCAGGACATACGTCCGGCACGGTTGGGCGCCGCAATGCCGGCCAATGATTTGCGCCAGGACTACGTCCGAGCCGTGGTCAGGGAAGATGACGGAGCTCTGGTGGCAACCCCGTTCGGCATCCAGGATTCGTCGATGCTGAGAATGCTGGCCGACGCCAACGGGCTGATCGTGCGGGCGCCGTTTGCCCCCGCAGCGGCTGCGGGCGAGGCCTGCAGCGTGTTGATGCTGCGTTGAAGCATAGCAAGACAAACCATTAATAACAAATTGGAAAATGATCTCGGCGCTAGCCCGATATCAAGGCGCGGCTCAGTGGGTGGGCCGGATCGGCAAGGCCGTCGACAATGCTGAAATGATGCCGGTCGGGCTCGACCACGGTGCTGGTTGCAGCACCGAGGCCCGTCCAGATGTTGGCAAGCAAGGCGTTCTGACGCAGGAACTCGGCGCGCTCGCCACCACCGGCCCAACAGGTGATGCGGACACCATCCATGGGCCGCAACAGTGCCGGGCTTTCCGCCAACGCCTCGGCCTCGTCGATGGCCAGAGTCGCGTTCATCTCGGTGCGCATGATCGGACGCAGATCGTGGACACCCGAAATCGAAACGACATGGCGCACGCGCCGCGCCACATCGTCCGCCAGAGGCGTGGTTGTCGTCACCATCCGGCTGGCAAGATGGCCGCCGGCCGAATGTCCGGTCAGCATCAGCGGCCCGTCGACCATTGCCGCCGCCTTGCCGATCGCCACGCCGATCTCCTGGACGATGCCGGCGATGCGTAAGTCCGGGCACAGCGTGTAGGACGGCATCGCCACGGCAAAGCCGCTGCTGACCGCACCATTGGCGAGATGCGACCAGAAACTCTTGTCGAACGCCTTCCAGTAACCGCCATGGATGAACACCACCAACCCTTTGGGCGTGGCGCTGGGGAGGAAGAGATCGAGCCGATTGCGTCGCCCATCGCCATAGGTGATGTCGAGCCGTGCCCGGCCCTGCGCCGAGAGTGCGTCACGAAACGCTTGCGCAGGCTCCACCCACGCGGCCGGCCATCGGTCGCTGCCGGCGATATTCGCACCGTTGGCATAGGCATCATCCCAATCGACGATGTGACGTTCGAACATCTGCGCCCTTCCCCAAAAACGGCATCGCTGTTCCGCTAGCAATGGCCACCGCCACGCCATGCGTCAATGCTCTAGGGCAAAAACATTTTAGGCTTGAAACAAATTTCGACTGGTGCGATCCTGCCCGCACGAACAGCCGACAATGGGAGGTCTGCTGTGCTGCCCGAACCTGCAGATGTTCACCCTTTCTGGGCGCATCTCAGCAGGTGCGATGGGCAGTACGAAGCCTCCTCAGAGCAGGACCTTAGTATCCACGACATCCGGCCAAGGCGCATCGCGCACTGGCCAGGCAGCAGACGGGAGAGAGCGGCGACATGCTTGGGCCTTCAGCGCATATCGACACGTTCACGCGCGATCACCTGCCGCCGCCGGAGCAATGGCCTGAAATCCTGCTCGACGGCTTCGACTATCCCGAACGCCTCAACGCCGGGGTCGAACTGACCGACAGGCTGGTCGAAAAAGGTCTCGGCGACCACACCGCCCTCATCGGCAATGGCCGCCGCCGTACCTACAAGGAACTGTCCGACTGGACGAACAGGCTGGCCCACGCGCTGGTCGAGAATTATGGGGTCGAGCCCGGCAACCGGGTGCTGATCCGTTCGGCCAACAACCCCGCAATGGTCGCCTGCTGGCTGGCCGCCACCAAGGTTGGCGCCGTGGTCGTCAACACCATGCCGATGCTGCGCGCCGGCGAACTCGCCAAGATCGTCGACAAGGCGGAGATCACCGTCGCGCTCTGCGACACCAGGCTGATGGACGAGATGACCGCCTGCGCCAAGGACAGCGCATTCCTCAAGCAGGTCATCGGTTTCGACGGCACCGCCAACCATGATGCTGAACTCGATCGTGCCGCTCTCGACAAGCCGGTGACGTTCACCGCAGTCGACACCGGCCGCGACGATGTTGCCCTGCTCGGCTTCACCTCGGGCACAACAGGCGTTCCGAAGGCGACGATGCATTTCCACCGCGACCTGCTGATCATCGCCGACGCCTACGCCCGCGAAATCCTGGAGGTGACGCCGGACGACATCTTCGTCGGCTCGCCGCCGCTGGCCTTCACCTTCGGCCTTGGCGGACTCGCCATCTTCCCGCTGCGCTTCGGTGCGGCGGCGACGCTGCTGGAGCAGGCGACGCCACCCAACATGATCCACATCATCGAGACCTACAAAGCGACGATCTCTTTCACCGCGCCGACTGCCTACCGCGCCATGCTGAAGGCCATGGATGAAGGTGCCGACCTTTCATCGCTGCGCGTCGCCGTTTCGGCCGGCGAAACCTTGCCTGCTCCCGTTTTCGAAGAGTGGACACAAAAGACCGGAAAGCCGATCCTCGACGGCATCGGAGCCACCGAGATGCTGCACATCTTCATCTCCAACCGTTTTGACGACATGAAGCCCGCGTCGACCGGAAAGCCGGTGGGCGGCTACGAGGCGCGCGTCGTCGATGACGAGATGCGCGAGGTGCCACGCGGCGCGACCGGCAGGCTTGCAGTGCGCGGACCGACCGGCTGCCGCTACATGGCCGATGACAGGCAGAAGGAATACGTGCGCGACGGCTGGAACCTCACCGGCGATACCTTCACGCAGGACGAGGACGGCTTCTTCCATTTCGCCGCCCGCTCCGACGACATGATCGTCAGCGCCGGCTACAACATTGCCGGACCCGAGGTCGAGGCCGCACTTCTGTCGCATCCGGATGTCGCCGAATGCGCGGTGATTGGCGCCGAGGACGCCGAACGCGGCCAGATCGTCGAGGCGCATGTCGTGCTAGCGCAGGGCGTCGCGCCCGACGCCCTCACCACCAAGCGCCTGCAGGACCATGTCAAGGCAATGATCGCGCCCTATAAATATCCGCGATCGGTAAAATTCATCGCCGCTCTGCCCAAGACCCAGACCGGCAAGATCCAGCGCTTCCGGCTGCGCACGGAGAAAATCAATTGAGCGAACCGTACGATCCGGCGTCCGAAGGCGCCCAGATGTCGTTCAAAGAGCGCATGTCCTACAGCGACTACCTGCACCTGGAGAAAGTGCTGGAGGCCCAGACGCCGCTGTCATCGGCGCATGACGAGATGCTGTTCATCATCCAGCATCAGACCTCCGAACTCTGGATGAAGCTCGCTCTACACGAGATTGGAGCCGCGATCCGTTCCATCCGCGCCGACCGGCTCGAGCCGAGCTTCAAGATGCTGTCGCGCGTTGCGCGGATCTTCGAGCAGCTGAACAATGCCTGGGATGTGCTGCGGACGATGACGCCGAGCGAATACACCGAGTTCCGCGACGCGCTCGGCCAGTCCTCGGGTTTCCAGTCCTGGCAGTATCGCGCCATCGAGTTCATGGCCGGCAACCGCAACCTGGCCATGCTCGGGCCGCACAAGCACCGGCCCGACCTGAGCGGAAAGCTGGAAGCGATCCTGACCGAACCATCGCTCTACGACGAAGCGCTGCTGCTGCTTGCGCGCAACGGATTCGACATCGGTGCCGATGCCAAGCGCACGGACTGGCGTGAGACGCGAACCGAGAATGAAGAGGTGCTGGTCGCCTGGCAAACCATTTACCGCGATCCGCAGCGCTACTGGATGTTCTACGAACTGGCAGAGAAGCTGGTCGACTTCGAGGATTATTTCCGCCGCTGGCGCTTCAACCACGTCACCACGGTTGAGCGCATCATCGGTCTGAAACGCGGCACCGGCGGCACGTCGGGTGCTTCGTATCTGAAGAAGATGCTCGAGGTGGTGCTGTTCCCGGAGCTGTGGACGGTCCGCACCCGGCTCTGACATCGTCGAATGAAAACAGCGACGCGCGGCGGCGGAACACCCTTCGCGAACAACCGGGGACTGACTGACCATGAGTGGATTTCCTGATCTCGCCGCAGTCGAAGCGATGGATGCCACAGATCCGCTGCGGGCCATGCGCGACCGTTTCATTCTGCCGGAGGGGGTGATCTATCTCGACGGCAATTCACTGGGGGCAGCGTCTCATGCCGTTTTCGGCGAGCTGCAGCAGGCGGCAACCCAGGAATGGGCCCAGGACCTCATCCGAGCCTGGAATACGGCCGGATGGTTCGAGATGCCGATCGAACTCGGCGATCAACTCGGACGCCTGATTGGAGCCGCGGCCGGCCAGACCGTCGTCTGCGACACGACGTCGACCAACATCTACAAGGTGCTGCATGCGGCGCTGGAGATGCGGCCGGGCCGGTCGGTCATCGTCGCCGAGGGTGACAGTTTCCCCACCGACCTGTACATCGCCGAAGGCGTGGCCTCGACACGGGACGGCGTCCTGCTGCGCCTCGCGGGCGTCGACGCGCCCACTATCGAAGAGCTGATCAACGAAAACGTCGCGGTGGTGCTGGTCAACCACGTCAACTACAAATCGGGTGAACTGCGCGACATGGCGGCGCTGACGCGCAAGGCTCATGCGGCCGGAGCGCTGATCGTCTGGGATCTATGCCACAC
>NZ_RZTT01000287.1 GCF_003996995.1 Mesorhizobium sp. M7A.T.Ca.US.000.02.2.1
CAAAAGTTGAAACAGAACCGCGCGCAGGCGACATTCAAACGAAACATATGTGATGCAAAAGTCACATTGGCCGGAATGCCAACCAACTGCACGGAAAGACCCCGAATCAGCCGCATTCCAGCCACGAAGCAAGGCATTTTCGACCAGATATTAACATCACGTTCACCGACTATTCACGCCTCGACGCTATGATGACCGCAATTCGGAAGGGACATCCGAAAATCGGGACAGGGACAAGGGTAATGAGCTTCCTCGCGCACCTCATCGGCTATGCCGCCGCCATTCGCGAATTCGTCGCGCCGACCTATCGGCCCGAGCGCTATTACATGCGCGGCCCCGGCCCTGCTTGCGCCCGTCGCGGCAACTCGCTGGGCGCGCACTGATCATGGCTTTCGAAAATCGCCACAACAGCAGGATCTGCAGGCCGGCCGCCTCTACCCGCGCCACCACCTATCGCGCCGAGCGTCCCGCTCTCGCCGACAGGCGCCGTGCGACATCGCCACGGCTTTGATACCGACGCTGGCCGGCTTAGTGTCATAGGACACGAGCCGCCGAGGCCAGCGTGACCGACCATTCCCAACCCAGTCGACCCCAGTCAAATCGTCCCTCCGGAACAACTCTCGACGCACGCCATCGATTGATCGTTTTCGATGGCGTCTGCGTGCTCTGCTCAGGCTTCGTGCGCATGGTGGTCAGGCTCGATCGCCAAGGCCGTTTCCGCTTCGCCACCGCGCAGTCGCCCTTCGGTGAAACGCTGTTTCGGAAGCATGGACTGCGCACGGACTCTTACGAAACCAACCTCGTCCTGATCGACGGCGTCGCCTTCACGCGGCTCGACAGCTTCGTCGCCGTCATGTCGGAACTCGGCTGGCCGTGGCGGGCGATGAAGGCTTTGCTGCTGCTGCCGCGCCCGCTACGCGACTGGCTCTATGATCGCGTTGCCAAGAATCGCTACGCGCTGTTCGGCAGGAAGGACAGCTGCGAGGTTCCTTCTCCGGAGCTGCGCGAGCGGTTCCTTGACTGAGGATGTGGCTGCTGGAAAACGAGCCGCCGCTCAGCGCATTGATCGGGCGCTATCGCGGTTGGCTCGAACCGGTGGATTCGCACGGCTTCAGCACGATCGCGTCGCCGGCCCTTTTGCCCAGTTCCCTGCAGCCTTGAACCGAGCACAGCGTCCAGCCGTCGCCGGTTGCGCCAGAGGCGGCGAGTATGACGCGCCGCTGTGGGCCGACCGTGGGCGTGTAGGCCCACCAGCCATTCTTCAGCACCGCGCCTTCCGATGGCTCCATGCCCGCGCCCGAGCCCTTGACCCGCGCCTCGACCAGCTGCAGGCCGATAGGCGTGACCTTCCAGTCTTCCTCCCAACGCGTCCGTTCCACCGAATGCGTCCAGGACAGCGTAAAGGCGGCGACGGAGAACGTCACCATCTTGCCGGCGGCCAGGATGCAAAGGCTCATGTTTTGACTGAAGCCTGCCGCGCACGAAAGCAGTGCCAGCCGATCCAGGCCAGCGCCAGCGCCCAGCCGGCCTCGTCGGTCAGCGGCACCGCGGCGACCAGAAGCACGCCGGCGGCGAAGGCAAGCAGGCGTTCCCACCCCGCCATGCGGCGGGCGAGAAAACCGACGGCGGCGGCACCCCACAGCACGATGCCCATGCAGGCCTTGGCGACGATGTAGGCGACCTCGACGGGATAGCCGAACTCGGCGGCGATCGGCCCGGCGTCCTGCAGCATCAGAGCCGGCGTGTAGACCGCCATGAACGGCACCACGAAGCCGGCAATGGCGAGTTTAGTCGCCTGGATGCCGATCTTCAGGCCACTTTCCCTAGCCATGGGTGCCGCGGCAAAGGCGGCCAGCGCCACTGGCGGCGTCAGATCGGCCATGATGCCGAAATAGAAGACGAACATGTGGCTGACCAGCAGCGGCACGCCGAGTTCCAACAGCGCCGGCCCGGCCAGCGACGAGGTGATGATGTAGTTGGGAATGGTCGGGATGCCCATGCCCAGCACCAGGCAGGTGAGCATGGTCAGCAACAGCGACAGGAACAGATTGTTCTCGCCGATGGAGATGATCCAGCCGATGAAGGTCGAAGCGATGCCGGTCAGCGTCAGCGTGCCGATGACGATGCCGACGATGTCGCAGGCAATGCCGACCGGCAGCGCGTTCTTCGCCCCTTCGGCGAGCGAGTCGACGCAGATTTGCAACGTCTCGCGGCCGCCCTTGAACGTAAAGCAGGCGGCAACCAGCGCGGCGATGACCAGGCCGAGGAGGTTGACGCCGAACTTCATGAACGAGGCGGCGGCAAGCCCGAGCGCTAGCCAGAAGACGATGCGGAAGGCAAGCGGCCCGATCGCTGCTGCCAGCGGCGTGCCGAGGATAAGCACGATGGTCAGCGCCAGGCCCATCGTGCCGGCGAAGATCGGCGTGTAGCCGGCAAACAGCAGATAGATCAGCGCTGCCAGCGGCAGCACCAGCGGCCAGTGTTGCCGCACCGCGTCCCACGGGTTGGGCAGCTCGGCCTTGGCCATGCCGTGCAGGCCGGCCTTGCCGGCTTCCAGATGCACCTGCCAGAAGCAGGCGCCGAAATAGAGCAGCGCCGGGATGATCGCCGCCTTGACCACCTCGGCAAAAGGCACGTTCAGCGTCTCGGCCATGATGAAGGCGACGGCGCCCATCACCGGCGGCATGATCTGGCCGCCCATCGAGGAGGTCGCCTCGACGGCACCGGCAAAGGCCGAGCGGAAGCCGAAGCGCTTCATCAGCGGGATGGTGAACTGGCCGCTGGCCACCACATTGGCGACGCCCGAGCCGGAAATGGTGCCCATCAGCGCCGACGACAGCACGCAGACCTGCGCCGGGCCGCCGCGCCATGTGCCGACAAGGCCCAGCGCGAAATCGTTGAACAGCGCGATCATGCCGGCGCGTTCGAGAAAGGCGGCAAAGACAACGAAGATGAAGATGTAGGCGGCCGAGACATAGATCGGCGTGCCGTAGATGCCTTCGGTGCCGTAGGCGAAGGTGTCGACCAGCTGGGCGAAATCATAGCCGCGATGGACGAGCGGCGGCGGCAGATGGTTGCCGAAAAAGCAGTAGGCGAGAAAGATGAGGGCGATGATCGCCAGCGGCAGGCCCATCAGCCGCCGCGCCGCCTCGAAGACCAGCACCACCAGCACCGCGCCGACGATGAGATCCGGCGTGGTCAGGAAGCCGGAGCGGCGAATGAGATCGGTGTAGAACACCCAATTGTACAGGCCGGTGCCGAAGCCGAGCGCCCCGAGCGCCCAGAACGCTGCTTTGGCCGGCATGCTCTTGGCGCGCAGATTGGCGATCAGGCCGAAGCCGAGCAGCAGCAGGAAGCCGACATGCATCGCCCGCACCACCTGGCTCGGAATGCTGCCATAGGCGGCGACATAGATCTGGAACACGGAAAAGGCGACGGCGATGAGAAAGGCGGCCTTGCCGGCGATGCCGTCGCCGAAGCCCGGCGGCAGGCCTTCGACATGTTCTTCGACGGCAGGCAGATGGAAGGTGGCGGATTTGCCGTCGGTCGTTGTTCCAGACGATGCTTCGCTCATCCAACGGTCTCCAGAAGGAGCGAAGTGTAGTGCGAGGCGCGCCCCCCTGTCCTGCCGGACATCTCCCCCTCGAGGGGGGGAGATCAGCAGCGTTGGTGTCTGCGCACGTTCTGCAACGTTAGCGATTGGCGAAAGGTGTGGTGACGGCCAATCTCCCCCCTTGAGGAGGAGATGCCCGGCAGGGCAGAGGGGGGCGCCTGGCGAGTGCATCTCAGATAGCCGAGCTACCCCCCGCTACTTCAACAACCCCTTCTCCTTGTAATACCGTTCCGCACCGGGGTGCAGCGGCACTGGCATGCCGTCGAGCGCCTTGGCCTGGTCGATCGCCTTGGCGGCGGCATGGGCCGCGGCCAGTTGGTCGAGATGGTCGAACATCAGCTTGGTCATCTGATAGGCGGTCTCGTCGGAGACATCGGCGCGGGTGATGAGGAAATTGCCGACGGCGGCGGTGGCGACATCCTCGCTCTGGCCCTCATAGGTACCCTTGGGAATGACCACCGAAAGATAGGGCGAGCCGATCTTCGCAACATCCTCGGCCGGCACCGCCACGACATTGATCGGCACGGAGGTGGCGAGGTCGCGGATCGAGGCGACGCCGAGCCCGGCCGATTGCAGAGTGGCGTCGAGCTGCCGGTTTTTGATCAGCTCGACCGATTCGGCGAAGGGCAGGTATTCGACCCGGCCGAGATCCTCGTATTTCAGCCCCGCGGCGGCGAAGATCGCGCGCGCATTGAGTTCGGTGCCCGACGCCGGTGCGCCGACCGACAGGCTCTTGCCCTTGAGGTCGGCCAGCGTCTTGATGCCGGACTCCTGGCTGGCGACAATCTGGATGTAATTGGGATAGATGGCGGCGATGCCGCGCAATTTGTCGAGCTTGCCTGGGAAACCGGCCTCGGCATTGCCTTCGGCGGCCATCTTGACGGAATCGCCGAGCGCAAAGGCGATCTCGCCCTTGCCCTGCTGCAGCAGATTGAGGTTTTCAACCGAAGCCTTGGTCGCCTGCACCTGGGTGCGCGCGCCTTCGATGCCCTTGCCGTAGATTTCCGAAAGCGCCACGCCGAGCGGATAATAGACGCCGGATGTGCCGCCGGTCAGCACGTTGATGAATTCCTGGGCTCCTGCCGACACAGCGCCAAGGCCAAGTGACAGCGCCACAGCGCCGGCTGCAACAAGTTTCGTTCTGAAATGAAACATCCGATTTCCCTCCCTGAAATATCGACGACCGCACCGCCTCCCAGGTGCGAACCGGGGCGAGTTTAGACAGTGGGCCGGAAATGCCAACCCGCAATTGTGCTCGTTAGACGAACGGTTGAGAGATCGGGAAGCAGATGGCGGCTTGCACAAAAATCCGTCGGAGCGGAAAGTTTTTCCGCAGCCTGTCGAAATCGTGCGCTGCCAAGCGACATACGTCCGGCTCGCAACGACGCGGCCTTCGAAACAACGGGAGAAGACCATGCGATACATGATTTTGATTTACGCCGACGAAGCCGCGATGGCGAATGCCCCGGCCGAGGCGACCTACCAGATGAGTGCCGCCTATGGCGCCTATACTGAGGCCCTGAAGAAATCCGGCGCGTGGCTGGCCGGTGACCGGCTGCGCCCGAGTCAGGCGACCACCTCGGTTAGGGTGGCTGGTGGCAAGACCAACGTCCTCGACGGCCCCTATGCCGACACCAAGGAGCAGCTTGCCGGCTTCTACATGATCGAGGCCGCGGATGCCGACGCCGCGATCGCCTGGGCGGCGCGCTGCCCGGCGGCCAGCGCCGGCACTGTCGAGCTGCGGCCGATCTGGGAACTGACCGAGTACCTGTCTGAGAAATGACGATGTGATGGACAGTCGCTCCGAGACCGCCCGGGCGGCCGCCGAGGCTGCCGCCCGGCAGAGCTACGGCAAGCTGGTCGCCTGGCTCGCTGCGCGTACGCGCGACGTGGCCGCCGCCGAGGACGCGCTGGCCGATGCCTTTGCCGCCGCCCTCGAGCGCTGGCCGCGAACCGGCGTGCCGGAAAAGCCGGAAGCCTGGCTGCTGGCGGTGGCGCGGCGGCGCCGTGTCGATGCGGTGCGGCGGCGGCTCACCAGCGAGGCCGGTCGCGAGCATCTCAAGCTGATTGCGCAGGAGGCGGAGGCACGCATGACCGAGGAAGACCTGCCCGACGATCGGCTGCGGCTGATGTTCGCTTGCGCCCATCCGGCGATCGAATCGAGCGTGCGTTCGCCGCTCATTCTGCAGACGGTGCTGGGGTTCGACGCCGCGACGATCGCCTCCGCCTTCCTGGTCTCGCCCGCAACCATGGGCCAGCGCCTGGTGCGGGCCAAGAGCCGCATCCGTGAAACCGGCATTCCGTTCCGCGTGCCGGAGCGGGCCGAACTCGGCGAAAGGCTGGACGCGGTGCTGGAGGCGATCTATGCCGCCTTCGCCGAAGGCTGGTCCGATCCGGCCGGCACCGAAACGCGGCGCCGCAACCTGGCGACCGAAGGCATCTGGCTCGGCCGGCTGGTGGCCTCGCTGATGCCGGAGGAACCGGAGGCACTGGGCCTGTTGTCGCTGATGCTGTTTGCCGAGTCTCGCCGCGCCGCACGGCGCAGCGCCGAAGGCGACTTCGTGCCGTTGGCGGAGCAGGATTGCCTTCTATGGGACCGTGCCCTCATCGAAGAGGCGGAAGCGCTGCTTTCCCACGCAGCGGCCAAGGGCGTCATCGGCCGCTACCAGCTTGAGGCGGCCGTGCAGTCCGCGCATGCGGCACGAAGGCTCACCGGCCGCACCGACTGGGTGGCAATCCAGGAACTCTACGACGCGCTGCTTTCGATCGCAGGATCGCCGGTGGTGGCGATAAACCGCGCGGTGGCGATCGCCGAGGCCGAGGGCGCAGTGGCCGGATTGGCGGCTCTTTACGTGCTGGGCGACGACAAGCGGCTTGACGAGTACCAGCCCTATTGGGCCGCACGCGCCGGTCTCCTGGCCAGGCTTGGTCAGGTACCGCAAGCCTGCGAAGCCTATGACCGGGCGATCGGCCTCGAGCGCGACCCGGCGGTGCGCCGGTTCCTGCAAGGAAAAAGAGCGGTGCTCAGAAATTGAGCTTCAGCCCGGCCACATCTCGTGCGAGGTGTTGAGCGTCTTCATCAGCGGATGGTCGCGCAGCCGCGCCCACAGGCGTTCGATGTTCGGCCATGCCGTCCGCGCGCTGTCGATGTCGGGATACCAGGCCACCAGCATGACCAGATAGATGTCGGCCAGCGACATCCGGTCACCGACCAGCCAGTCACGGCCTTCGAGCGCGGCATCGAGAACGGCAAAGCCGCGGTCCATCTCGGCCACGGCCGCCTGCGTGACCGCCTTGGTGCCTTCGGGATCGGCAGTGTAGCGGTATGCGTAGTAGAAACGCAGCACCGCCGAATAGAGCACAGACGACATAAAGGCCATCCAGCGCAGGAAATCCGAGCGGGCAGGCGCTTCTGCTCCCGGCGCCAAATTGGCGTCGGGGTGGCGCTCGGCAAGCACGATGCAGATCGCTGCGGATTCGGTCATCGAGCTTCCGTCGGGCAAGGTCAGCACCGGCACCTGGTTCAACGGACTGATGTCGAGGAAGGCGGGATCGGGCCGGTCGGTCTTCGGCACGTCGATCCGCTCAAATGGTACATTGGCCAGCGCCAGCGCCGCCTCGACCACGAAGCCGCCGCTGCCGGGACGGGTATAAAGCTTGTACATAAATTCTCCCCCGGCCTGCGCAAAGCAGGCCGGGGAGATATGAACCGGAAGCGGTGTGGCGCTCAAGCCGCCGATGGCGGCCACGGGCGTTTTTTCAGCGGGCCAGCTTGGTCGCGAAGAAGCGCCGGACTACGATCCCAGCCCCTCGAACAGGATTGTCGACAGGTAACGCTCGGCGAAGGACGGGATGACCACCACAAGGTTCTTGCCCTTGTTCTCCGGCCGCGAGCCGACGACGATGGCCGCCTGCAGGGCGGCGCCGGAAGAGATGCCGACCGGCACGCCTTCGAGGCGGGCGACGAGGCGGGCATTGGCCACGGAATCCTCGTTCGACACTTTGACGATCTCGTCATAGATCGTCGTGTCGAGGATTTTGGGCGCAAAGCCGGCGCCGATGCCCTGGATCTTGTGCGGGCCGGGCTGGCCGCCCGACAGAACAGGCGAGGAGTCCGGCTCGACGGCGACGACATGCACGGAGGGCTTGCGCTTCTTCAGCAC
>NZ_RZTT01000288.1 GCF_003996995.1 Mesorhizobium sp. M7A.T.Ca.US.000.02.2.1
CGTCCAAGCTGCCCGACCCGACCGCGAAGCTGTCGCCGCCGCGCCGCGTGCTGAATTCGCCTTTCCAGTCGGCCAGGCGCGCGACCGTCGATCTGGTCGAAACGCCCTACATCTTCAAGGAAAACGACGCCGGCGTGGCGACGACACAAGGTCCGGCGCTCGACCGACTGGCAAGGTTGCATGTCGGCAAGGCGCGCATCGGGCTGGCGCAGAAATTCGATGACGCCTACACCCGCTATCGCTTCGGCGGTGCACCCGAGACATGGCGTGAAAGCTTGGGCAACCGGGCAACGCGCCTGATGGATCATACCGGGCGGCCGCGCGAAAAGGCCAGCATTCCCGAATTCCGCTCCATGGTCGATGACGCCATGCGCAACAACGACATGCACGATATTCCTGAAGTGGCGGAGACGGCCAAATACATCCGCGACACCATCATCGTGCCGTGGCGCGACCGGGCGATAAAGGCCGGGCTGCTGCCCGAGGATGTCGATGTCGGCACCGCCGACAGCTACATGATGCGCGTCTGGAACAAGCAGCGGCTGATCGGCGAGCGGCCGCGCGTCGTGCAGATTTTTTCCGACTGGCTGGAAGGCGAGGAAGCGAAGAAAGCCGGGCTGCAGGACAAGATCAAGCTGCTGCAGGGCGACCTCGACACGGCGGGCGCCAGCATCGAAAAGCTCAAGGGCCAGCGCAACAAGAAACTCGGCGAGAATGCCGCCGAGATCGACCAGAAGATTGCCGATCTGGAAACCTACGTGCAGGAACGGCGCGCCATGGTCGAGGAAGCGGTGTCGTCATGGCAGGGCAAGTCCTCCAAGGCGGCCAAGCGGGCCTTGGCTGAACGGCCGGTGCCGGGTGGAGCCGAAGGTGCCGGAGCGGGCACCGGCGCCGATGCTGCGATTGACGCCGCGGTCAAGCACATCCTCGGCAAGGAACGGCTGCGCGACCGCAAGGAAATCGAGGCGCTGGCACAGGAAATCGTTGACCGCATTACCGGCGGGCCGGACGGCCGCCTGCCTTATGATGCGCCGGCCGGCCGCAGCGAGGGATTTACCGGCGGCAACAACGATGCGCGCGGGCCGCTTTCGCCGCGCGATTTCATGATCCCCGACAGCCTGGTGCGCGACTTCATCGACACCGACGTGCACAACACCGCCGAAATGTACCTCAACACCATGGTGCCGGACGTTCTGCTGACCGAACGGTTTGGCGATGTGCGCATGACGGAAACCTTCCGGCGCATCAACGAGGAAGCCTCGGCGCTGGAAATGGCGGCCAAGACGCCGAACGAGCGGCTGAAGCTGCAGGCGCAGCGCGATGCGGCGATTGCCGACCTTGCCGCCATGCGTGACCGCATCCGCCACACCTATGGGTTTTCGTCTGATCCGCGCAACCGCTTCATGGGCAGGATCGCGGCGACTGCCGCGCGCTACGATGTTTTGACCAATCTCGGCGGCGCGGCGCTGTCGTCGCTGTCGGACCTCGCCGGCATTCAATGGCAGGCCGGCATGCGCGGCGCGTTCAAGCACGCCTGGGCGCCGTTCTTCAAGGCGATGGTGAACAAGGAAACCCGCGCGGCCGTGATGCAGTATCGCAGCCAGCTGCAGACGCTTGGCATCGCCGCCGAAACCTATCTGTCGACCAGGGCGAGCGGCATCCACGACGTGCTGGACGTCTACCGCCCGACCTCGCGATTCGAGCGCGGCATTCGCGCCGCGGCCGACAAGTTCGGCAACTTCACCGGCCTGTCGCAATGGACCGATTTCGGCAAGACGGCCGCCGGCATGGTTTCGGGCGGCGAGATCTCGCGCGCAGCCGAGGCGATCGCCGCCGGCAAAGGCACGGACCGGCAAATCCGCCGGCTGGCAGAAGGCGGCATTGACGCGGCGATGGCCTCGCGCATCGACCAGGCGATGCGGGCCGATGGCGGGTCGGATATCGTCGCCGGCATCCGCATCCCGAACAGCGGCAACTGGAAGGATATCGGCGCGCGCGACGCCTTCGAAGGCGCACTGGCGCGCGATGTCGATATCATGATCATCACGCCCGGCGCCGAAAAGCCGCTGATGATGTCGAAGCCGATCGCCGCCTTGATCCTGCAATACAAGAGCTTCGTTGCCGCCGCGAACGAAAGGCTGCTGGTGCGCAGCCTGCAGGCGCGCGACCGGCAGGTGCTGGAAGGCATGGTGTCGGCCATCGGCCTCGGCATGCTCGCCGAATATGCCTATTCCGGCATTGCCGGCCGCTCGCCGCCCGACACCGCGTCGGACTGGATCAAGCAGGGCATCGCGCGCGCCGGTCTGCTGGGCTGGTATCAGGAAGCCAATGCGATTTCAGCGAAGTGGACTGGTGGCGCGGCCGACGCCTACCGGCTGATCGGCGCATCGAGGCCGGACAGCCGCTATTATTCGCGCTCGACGCTGGGCGCGGTGCTTGGCCCGACCGCCAACAAGGTGGAATCGCTGATCTACACCAGCAGCGACGTTGCCAATCTCGACTGGAAGGCCGCCGACACCAGGCGCTTTCGGCGGCTGCTGATCGGCCAGAACGTGTTTTATATTCGTGGCCTGATTGATCGGCTGGAAGCCGGCGCCAATGAAGCCGTGGGCGTGGCGCCGTTGCCGGACAACAATCAGTGAAATGTCTCGTCGTCGGCGTAGAAGGCCGGCAGTTCGACGCCGCGCGAGGTAAACCCCTTGCCATATTTCATCACCTTGGCTTCCATCGCGCCGTCGAGCCTGCGCAGATAGCGATAGGGCTGCTGCCAGCGTGTCGGTCGGTAGAGCTTGCGGATGAACGGATGCGCGTTGGCGATGGTGAAGGCGCCCTCGGCGGTGCGAACGCCGCAAGCGGCAAGCTCTTCTTCGGCGCCCTCGACGCCTGCCAATGCCAAAGCCAGCAGCTGGCTGACGTTCCCGCCATTGCCAGTGTCGGCCTCAAGCAGGTGTTGCAGGCACTGCTCGGGTTCGTTGTCGGCCGCCGGCGCCGGGATGGCTGGCAGACCAAGCTGTGCCATATAGGCGAGCATCGCTTCGCGGCCGCGCGTTTTCAGCACAAGGTTAAGCAGGCCTACCTTGGCGGCGAGTGGCGCATGAGTAATGTCCAGTTCGTAGGAAGGGGTAGGTTCACTGGACCCACCCCTTACCTCAAATTGGCCGGTTTTGCGGATCGCCGGCAGCACATCGTGGGCCAGCCAGCGCTTGAATCGCTCGGCTTCCGGCTTGCGCGAGCGGAAAACGAGGCGGTAGACACCCGGTTCCGACACCACAAGGCGCGCTTTGGGCCCACTTCCTGCGCCGAATACACCCTCGCTAAGGGTGTATCTCTCATCTTCATCGAGGCTCGAAAGCGCATTCTCAGGTTTTGCCAGCTCTAGGGCCTTGCAGATGTCCACACCGACGAACCATGGCTGGCCCTCTCGATCGACAACCCGGACAAGATGTTCCTCAAAAGCGAAATTCTGGATGGCGTTCATGCGCGGGCTCCACGGCCATACAATGCAGGGATACTGCGATCGGCCGACTTCAATTTGTCGGTGATGAGATAAAGCATCGTCACGCTCGATGCGCGCAAGCGCAGAAACTCGGCATCCTCGGCGTTTTCCCCCATGGAGATCAACATTTCCACAACTGCGCGCGCCTCGGCGATCTGCTGATCTATGTTTGAGAGTGGAAAGGGAATTATGGTAGAGCTGTCCGCAGCCATTTCGATGATCCTTCCGTGATCGTCGTTTCGGTTAGGGCCGGCTTGGAAGTTGACGCTTCCAACCGGCCCGTTACTGTGATACCAGAGTTTTATGAAGCCCGCAACAACTGTGATACCAAAGAAACGCGGCCCCAAGCCGACAGGCAAGGGTACGCCTATCATGGTCAGGTTGCAGCCTGACGTGTTGGCGAAGGTCGACGCCTTGCGCAAAAAGCAGACACCCTCACCATCACGGCCGGAGCTGATCCGCCAAATCATCGACAAAGCGACCGAGCAGTAGCGCATTTGACGCTTGCGCCTGCGAGTCATCCTGCAGCCTCAACCATGAGGATTGCCGATGGCCTCGACCCCTTATCCGCTGCCGCGTGAAACCCGCGAATCCGCCGTGCTGGCCGGCAACGGCACGGTCGGGCCTTACGGTCCCTCGCTCTACAAGATCTTCGACACCGCCGATGTGAAGGTGTTCGCGAAGGCGCTGGGCGCGACCTTTTTCAGCGATGTGACGGCCGGCTGCACGATCGCCAAGGTCAACCCCGCCAGCGCCTACGATTATTTCACGGTGACCTTCGGTGCTTTGGTGCCGGCGACAACCGCCTGGTATCACTCGGGCAAGCGCGTGGCCGAACGGTCGGTCGCGGTGACGCGCGGCGGCACGCTCGATTCGGGCCAGCTCGAAAAGGAACTGTCGAAGCAGGCCAGCGCGCAGAGCGAAATGCGGCGTGATCTTGGCCGCGCGGTGATGGCGGAGCCGGGAACGAACCCAATCAAGATCAAGCCCGGCGCCGCCAACGAGCTGATGATGTCGGATGCCGCCGGAAATCTGGTCAGCTCCGGAGTGAACAGCGTCACCCTGGTTGCGGCTTCGAGCGCAGCCATTGCCAGTGCCGCTGCCGCTGCTGTGTCGGCGGGAAGCGCCGCAGCATCAAACGCCTCCGCCGGCGGATACGCGGCGGCCGCTGCAAACAGTGCTGCCAGTGCCGCCGCGACCCTGGCATCCTCCCTGCTGAAGGCCGGCGGCACGATGGTCGGCGCCCTGCTGGTCGCAGCGGGCACGGCTGCAGCTACTGGTCTCGCCTTTGCCGGCGACGCGGACACGGGGTTTTATTCCCCGTCGTCCAATGTCATCGGCATCGCCAACAGCGGGATACAGACACTCAACTTCGACGCCAGCAACCGCGTCAACATCGGCCGCACCAACGCCTTCGGCGACCGCGTCGAGATCCAGGATAATCTGAATGTGATCGGCGACATGGCGCGCATCCATGTCACCCGCTTCAACTCGCTCGGCGATAGCGGCGGCCATGTGGTGATCCGCTCGGCATTCGGCACAGAGGCAGTCCCCGTCGCCCCCTCCTTGAGCTACTACGTGGGGAATTTTGGGGTGAGGCCCCATGACGGTACAGCCTTCGTCAACACCACGACATCGGCAATGAAGTTCTTTGCCGAGCAGGCGTTCACTCCTGGGCATATGTCTACTGGCATCGCCTGGACGGTGACGCCGGTCGACAGTGTAACCGAAGCGGAACAGATGTGGCTGCGCGGTACTGGCAGTCTCGCCCTCGGCCAGAAGACCGCGCTTGCCAAGCTGACCGTGTCGGCCAACCTCTCGGCGGTTGTCGCGACCACGATCTCGGCGGATGCGGTAGCGCACTTCGTCGGCAAGGATGCGACGGTCGCGCGCATGGTGGTCGACAGCTACGCCAATAATCCCAGCTATTCAGGCCGGCGCGCCAACGGCACAGCGTTGGCCCCGACTGCCCTAGCGGTGGACGACATCATTGTGACGATCTCGGGCTATGGCTACGGGACAACCGGCTACGGCAACGGCTCGCGCGGATCGATGGCGCTCAAGGCGGCAGAGGCATGGACCGATACCGCGCAAGGCACCTATGCCGAAATCACGACGACGAAGAAAGGTACGGTCACCCCGGTCGCCGGACTTAGGGTCGATGATCGCGGTTATACGCGTGCGCTCGGCGCGTTCGGCGCCGGTACTTTCGCCTCGCCGATTGCCAATTATTCGGTGCTGGATACGGATGGCGTGATCATCTGTAACAAGCCGGCCAACCAGATAGTTCTGACGCTTCCGGACCCCACACTTTGGACCGGCCGCTTTCTCTATGTCGTGCAGTTGCAGGCCTTCGTCGCGATCTCCGCAGCCTTGAACGTCACTCCGCTGGCCGGAGGGGTCGCCAGCACTGCCATTCTGTCGGGCGCCGGCAAATGGGCGGTCCTTTACAGCGACGCCGCCACCTGGCGCATCATTGCCGCAAACTAAGCTGGAGCTAAATCGATGACCAAAATTCTGTTCTCCTCGCCACTGAAGGATATCCGGGGAGCCGACATTCCGGGCGACGATGGCAAGCCCAGGACCATGGCTGATTTCTGCATCGACGCGCTGACCATGAACCTGCCGGAGCCGATCCCGCCGACTGGCGAGATAAAGCTCAAGCGCTTCCGTCTCGCGGAAAAGATCGCCGACGCGATCGTGGCGATCGAGCTGACCGCCGAGGACACGGTGATGCTGAAAAGCGTGGTCGGCATCGCCTTCGGCCCGCTTGTTGTGGGCCGTGTCTATGGCGCAATCGATCCGGCTTGCCTGAAGTAATACAAGGCATTATGCGTTCTCGGATGAGATTTTCGCGAATGCTGGCAGTTGTCGTGGCCGCGCTGTTGTCGAGCGCCGCCTGCGCAAAAGACGTGTCGGTCCAGCGTTTGGGCTTGATAGTCACACCATCAATGTTGCCTGCCGGTATCGGCGAAAACATCAATGGTCCCTCCCTGGTCGAAATGCCGGCGTGGTTGCCGAACCGGTTGGGAAAATACTATCTCTACTTCGCCAACCACAAGGGCAAGTATATTCGCCTGGCTTATGCCGACAAGATTGAAGGGCCGTACACGATCTACGAGCCGGGTACGTTGCGACTTGATCAGTGCGCTCCATGTCAGAATCACGTTGCCTCACCAGATGTTCATATCGATGAGGCCACCAAAACCATCCGCATGTACTTCCATGCCCCGTCTCGGTTTTCAGGCGGCAAGCAGATGAGCTTCGTCGCCATATCTAAGGACGGCCTGCATTTCTCGACCACGGCCGAAGAACTGGGCATCTATTATTTCCGCGTGTTCGAGCGCGCCGGCGTCACCTTCGCGCTCGGAAAGGCGCGGCTCTATCGTTCATACGATGCCGGCCGGTCATTCGTTGGCGGGCCTGCTATCTTTTCCGTGCCCGGCTCGAACTTCATGTCGTTCAACGAGCCAGGCAACATCAGGCACACTGCCGTTCTTGTGCAAGGAAACACGCTGCAGGTCTATTTCACTCGGCAGGGCGACGCTCCGGAAGCAATCCTGCGCGGCGATGTCGATATGACCAAGCCGTGGACGCAATGGGCGCTGTCGAACGTCGAGCCCGTGCTTAAGCCGGAGACCGACTGGGAGGGCGCGAACCTTCCGGTGATACCGTCCGATGCCGGCGAGGCGGCCAGGCCTGTCAATGCACTGCGTGACCCGGCTATCTTCGAGCATGGCGGACAGACATACCTGCTTTACACGGTTGCCGGCGAACAAGGCATAGCACTGGCGAAAATCACTCCCAATTGACGATTCCGCGATGACCTTACCCTGCCTGCAACCATAGGAGGCTGCTGGCATGGCAAAGGGCAAGGCACAGGATCTGTTTCGTTCGAAGGCGCCGTGGATCATGGCGCTGTTGATGCGCGATTTCAAAATCGCCGTGGATGACGCCGCTGCCATCGTCGGCAATCTCGGTCATGAGAGCGGCGGCTTTGCCTCGTTGCAGGAAGCCAAGCCGGCCGTGCCCAGCTCGCGCGGCGGCTTCGGCTGGCCGCAGTGGACCGGCCCGCGGCGCCGCAAATACGAAGCCTATTGCGCCCGCAATGCGCTCAACCCCGCCGGCGACCAGGCCAATTACGGTTTTGTGTTCTCCGAGCTGAAGGGCAGCTATCGCGGCGCGATCCCCAAGCTGCTGGCGGCCAAGGGGCTGGCGGCCAAGGTCAAGGTTTTCGAGCTGGCCTATGAGCAGGCCGGCGTCAAGCATTACGCCAGCCGCAACCAGTGGGCGGCCATCGCGCTCGATGCATG
>NZ_RZTT01000289.1 GCF_003996995.1 Mesorhizobium sp. M7A.T.Ca.US.000.02.2.1
GGCAAGCCGCGGCTGAGCAAGGCCGACATGGTCAAGCCGGGTGCTGCCGTCATCGACATCGGCATCAATTCCGAAATCGGCCCCGACGGCTCCAGCCGCATCGTCGGCGACGTCGACACCGAAAGCGTGCGCGAGGTCGCCTCCTGGATCACACCGGTGCCGGGCGGTGTCGGCCCGATCACGGTCGCCATCCTGCTGCGCAACACCATGGTCGCGCTCAGCCGCCAGCGTGCGCTTTATGAGGCGACCTACGGTACGGCCGACAGGCTCGCGGCGGAGTAGCTGCTTTCGTCACGTGTATTGCGGCACGTGGCATGTGATCCGGGATTCTTCGTCCCAGAAGACATAAAGCATGCCGCCGCTGCCCCAAAAGAAGCCTGCCAGTGAATCGAATTGCAGAAGAAATTTCATTTCCCGATCTGTTCCGGGAACCAACGGAAATTGCGGCCCTTGAACCCATGACGGCAGCCCGCCAAGCCGGAAGAGATTTTGCCGCGAATTGCTGATCCCCCACGACTGCCTGAGCCAGCGTGGCGGCGTAGGCGCCAGGCGGACGGTGCTCTCCTTCGAAGCCGGCTCGATTGCGGAGCCATAATCGGAATGAAACGGCGCGATCGGCGTCGGCATGCCCGCAGCATCGTGCGAATAATAGGCCGGTTCCAGCGAGCCGTCGCAGGTCTCGATGCGCAGCCGGGGAAAGGGCGGCATTATCCCGGCGCCGAACTCGTTCAGGGTGACGAGATGGACCAGCCGCCTGCCGCAAGCCGGACACAGGCCCCTTCCCTCACCGCCGATCGTGAACGGCTGTCCTGCCGTCGGCAGATGCCAGGTGGGATGATTGCGGTGCGTCGGGAACGGCGAGTCGTCTGGCGTGCCGCCTTCAAGGACGAGATGGTGACAGGCCGGCGGCAAGCGAGGATCGGCGTGGGTTTGCCAATCCTCAAAATCTGGAATGTCTGCCAACACTTCGTCCGGGAACAACTCGGGCGCCTGCAAGGCGGCGCGAGCCAACAGGTCTTCAACGTCAGCGCCGCCTTCCGCCGCATCTTGCAGGAGGGTTGCAAGGCGAGCCAGATCCGCATCGTCAAGGAACGAGACCGCGTCGTCGATAAGAGTGATCCGGTGGACGCCGGCTTCGACGGCCGCCTCGATGAGCTGAATCAAGAACGCCGATCCGTCTTTCAAATATCGGGCGATAATGACTTCGCAATCGGCATAGCGAGCCTGAAATGTCGAACGCGACTCCTCCGACAGAAGGCGAACCACGGTTTCGATATCTTGCTGTTGTGAGTTGGGCATTACGCATCGTCCTTAGCGGATGCTTCGCCGTCAACTCATTTTGGGCGGCTCGCCGCCATAGGCCCAGTCGAGCAGCTTGATCGTGTGCACCACCGGCAGCTTGGCGGCGGAAGCGATCTGGGTGATGCAGCCGATGTTGCCGGTGGCGACGATCGAAGCCCCCGTCGCCTCGATGTTTTTCACCTTGCGATCGCGCAGCTTGGCCGAGATCTCGGGCTGCAGGATGTTGTAGGTGCCGGCCGAGCCGCAGCAGAGATGTCCTTCACGCGGCTCGCGCACGACGAAGCCGGCCTTGGCCAGCAGTTCCTTCGGCTGGCGGGTGATCTTCTGGCCGTGCTGCATCGAACAGGCCGAGTGATAGGCGACGACTGTGCCCGGCTTGCGCACCGGTTCAGGCAGGTCGAGGGTCGAGAGATATTCGGTGATGTCCTTGGCCAGCGCCGACACACGCGCGGCCTTGTCGGCATAGGCAGGATCCAGCCGCAGCATGAAGCCATAGTCCTTGATCGTGGTGCCGCAACCCGACGCGGTGATGACGATGGCATCGAGCCCACCCTGGTCGATCGCCCGCGTCCAGGCGTCGACATTCTGTCTCGCCGAGGCAAGCGCGGCCTGCTCGCGCCCCATATGATGCACCAGCGCCCCGCAGCAGCCCTCGCCCGGTGGCACCACGACCTCGACGCCGAGCCGCGACAGCAGCGAAATCGTGGTGTCGTTGATGGCGGGATCGAGCACCGATTGCGCGCAGCCAGTGAGGATGGCGACGCGGCCTCTTTTGCTCCCCTGCCCGGCATGGATGCCTGGCGAGCCCATCGGCGAAGCTACCGGGATCGAGGCCGGCGCGAGCTTGAGCATCGCACTGAGCGGCTTCAGCGCCGGAACCTTGTCGAACAAGCCTATAAACGGCTTGCCCAGCTTCGCCAGCTTGAGCGCGGCGCGAAACCGCTGGGGATAAGGCAGCACGAAGGCCAGCGTGGCGCGGGTCAGGCGATCGAGCAGCGGCCGCTTGTAGGTCTCCTGGATATGGGCGCGGGCATGGTCGACCAGATGCATGTAGTTGACGCCCGACGGGCAGGTGGTCATGCAGGCGAGGCAAGACAGGCAGCGATCGATATGGGTGACGATCTCCTTGTCGGCCGGGCGGCCGTTTTCCAGCATGTCCTTGATCAGGTAGATGCGCCCGCGCGGTGAATCGAGCTCGTTGCCAAGCGTCACATAGGTCGGGCATGTCGCGGTGCAGAAGCCGCAATGCACGCATTTGCGCAGGATTTTCTCGGATTCCGCGACGTGCGGATCGGCAAGCTGGGCAAGCGAAAAATTGGTCTGCATCGCTAATGTCCTAGGCCATTCGGCCGGGATTGAGGATGTGCTTCGGGTCGAATTCTTGCTTCAGCCGCTGGCTGAGTGCTGCCAGCGCCGGCGGCTGCGGCTCGAACACCGGCAGAGCGGCGCGATGCGAGGGTGCGGCGCGCACCAGCGTCGCATGGCCGCCGCCATGTTTCCTCAACAGCCCGCGCAGCAGGGCGGCTTCCGGATCGCCCTGTTCCATGCGCAGCCACACCAGCCCGCCCTGCCAGTCATAGTAGGCGCTGACGGCGGCCTGCATGCGCAGCGTCAGGACCATCTGGTGGCACTGTCCCGGCGTCATCGAGACACGCCAGACCGGTTTCTCGCTGTTGTCGGCGAAGGGCCTGCAATCGCGTACATCGCGCCAGATCAGCCGTGAAGCGTCACCGGCAATCTCCTGCAGCGGCCCGGCCTTGCCGAGCAGCGTTTTCAGCGCGGCGATGCGGTAGGCAACCGACGGGCCGAAGCCTTCGACACGCAGCAGCGTTGCAGCGTCGCTGCCGAGCGCGCTGCCAGCGACCCGTGCAGCGATGCGCTCCGGCAGATGGGCCGCACTCGACACTTCCGCGCTGGAACGGAGCGCCAGGGCCATGGCGGCGGCCGCGGCATCGTCGAGCAGGCCACGGATGGCGAGCGTGACTTCGGTCTCGGCTGCCGGCAGCACCTTGAAGGTGACGTCGGTGAATACGGCCAGCGTGCCCCAGCTGTTGGCCATCAGCTTCGACATGTCGTAGCCGGTGACGTTCTTGACGACGCGGCCGCCCGACTTGAAGGCCTCGCCACGACCGGACACCACATTGATGCCCAGGACATGATCGCGCGCAGCCCCTGCCTTGAGCCGGCGCGGCCCGGAGAGGTTTGCGGCGAGCACGCCGCCGATTGTGCCTTTGCCAGACTCGCCGCCGAGCAGCGGGCCGTAATCCATCGGCTCGAAGGCAAGCTGCTGGCCATTTTCCGCCAGCAGCTTTTCGATCTCGGCCAGCGGTGTGCCTGCCTTGGCCGACAGCACCAGTTCAGCCGGTTCATAGAGCGTGACGCCAGAGAGTTTCGACAGGTCGAGCGTGTGTTCGGTTTGCAGCGGCCGGCCGATGCCACGCTTGGAGCCGTGGCCGAGGATTTCCAGCGGCGAGCCTTCCGCCGCTGCCCAGGCGACGGTGGAGAGAACTTCGTCTGACGTGGTTGGGGTGAAAGTGGTCAAAGCCTGTGCTCCCGAAGCCTTTCGAGCACGGCTTCGCCCCGTGGCGACAGCCGATAACCGATCTGGAGACTCTCGGTGAGTCCGAGTTCCCCAAGCTTGCGGACATCCTGCTTGAACTTCAGCTTTTCGACACCGGCCTTGTCGGCCAGGACAGCAGCCGGCACTTCCGGATGGGCGCCGATCGCCTGCAGGATCCACAGGAAGTAGCCGGGTGCCGTTTTGTCCCAGCGCGCAAAACGCTGGGTCAAGGCATGCCAGTCCTCATCGGAAAGCACGGCGTCGCCGCGCAGGGCAACGCGTTCGTCGGGCTCGATGCCTTTGAGCTCAATGCGATAGACCGGGGTACCGTCATCGGGGCCAAGCATCTCCTGAAGGGCTCCTCGGGACGGAAAGCCGGCTGCGGTCGCGTCTTTCTCCGTCAATTCGGAGCCGCTCGCGATCGAGATGTCCCCGATCCTAACCGCACCTGACGCCGTTCTGACCCGCCCGCCGGCCTTGACGGTCGGCCGCTTCCAGCGGCGAAAAGCGAGCGTCACTTCATTGCGCGCGATCTTGTCCAGCAAGGATTGTTTGAACAGCAACTCAAACCTCACTCGGGCATGGGTTCCTCGCCCCCGCAAAGCGGGGGAGAGGTGGCTCGGGCAAAGCCCGAGACGGAGAGGGGGCGAATTCTATGCCAGACGCGAGTTCGGATATGCTGAGTTCCTTGGCGCCCCCCTCTGTCCTGCCGGACATCTCCCCCTCAAGGGGAGAGATCGGATGTCGCATATGGCTTCGCCAATCTCCAATGGTGACAAAAGGGCGAGGCGCGCGAGCTGCCAATCTCCCCCCTTGAGGGGGAGATGTCCGGCAGGACAGAGGGGGGTGTTCAAGCGCCGACATATCCCTCAAAACCTCGGAATGTCCGGAAACGGCAGCTTGCCGCCAGAAATGTGCATGCGGCCGAGTTCGGCGCATCGCCGCAGTTGCGGGAACACTTTTCCCGGGTTGAGCAGATGGTTGGGATCGAAGGCGCATTTGACGCGCATCTGCTGGTCGAGGTCGACCTGGGTGAACATTTCCGGCATCAAATCGCGTTTTTCCACGCCCACCCCGTGTTCGCCGGTCAACACGCCGCCGACCTTGACGCAGAGCCGCAATATGTCGGCGCCGAAGCTTTCGGCCTTGTCGAGTTCGCCCGGTACGTTGGCATCGTAGAGGATCAGCGGATGCAGATTGCCGTCGCCGGCGTGAAAGACATTGGCGACGCCGAGACCGTATTTTTCCGACAGCTCGCGCATGCCGGCGAGCACGCGCGGCAGCTCCTTGCGCGGGATGGTGCCGTCCATGCAGTAGTAGTCGGGCGAGATGCGGCCGACGGCCGGAAACGCCGCCTTGCGGCCGGCCCAGAAGCTCAGCCGTTCCTGTTCGGACTGCGAAATGCGGCAGGTGGTCGAGCCGTTCTTGTAGGCGATGGCCTCGACAAGGCCGATCAGATGATCGACCTCGACGCCCGGCCCGTCGAGCTCGACGATCAGCAGCGCTTCGACATCCAGGGGATAGCCGGCATGGACGAAATCCTCGGCGGCGTGGATCGCCGGCCGGTCCATCATCTCCATGCCGCCCGGAATGATGCCGGCGCCGATGATGTCGGCGACGCACTGGCCGCCCTGCTCACTGGTCGGGAAGCCGATCAGCAGTGCGCGAGCCGTCTCCGGTTTCTTCAGGATGCGCACGGTGACCTCGGTGACGACGCCAAGCAGCCCTTCCGAACCCGTCATGACGCCGAGCAAGTCATAACCTTCCGCATCGAGGTGACTGCCGCCGAGCCGTACCACTTCGCCATTCATCAGCACCATCTCGATGCCGAGCACATTGTTGGCGGTGAGGCCATATTTCAGGCAGTGCACGCCGCCGGAATTTTCGGCGACATTGCCGCCGATCGAGCAGGCGATCTGGGAGGATGGATCGGGGGCGTAGTAAAAGCCCTCCTGCTCGACGGCGGTGGTGATGCCGAGATTGGTGACGCCCGGCTGGGCAACGACGACGCGATTGGGGAAATCGATCTCGAGGATACGGTTGAAGCGGCTCATCACCAAAAGCACCGCGTCCTCGAGCGGCAGCGCGCCGCCCGACAGCGAGGTGCCGGAGCCGCGCGGCACGACGCGGATGTTGCGATCGTTGCAGTATTTCAGCACGCGCGACACCTGCGCCACGGTTTGCGGCAGAACAACAACCAGCGGCAGCTGCCGATAGGCGGTCAGGCCGTCGCTCTCGAAGGCGCGCATGGAATTGGCGGCGTCGACGACGCCCTCACCCGGCACGATGATGCGCATGTCGGCGACGATCTCGTCGCGCCGGCGCATCGTGGCGTCGTCTGGTTTCGGCATGGCCAGGCCGGACATCAGCAGCCTCATTTCGCTTGACTGGTCAAAATCTTTTACCAGTGAAGCGCGTTGGGTGCAAATCCTGTGGTGGTTGGGAATCCGGCATCAAGGCTGAGGCAAGCTTCCGCAGCGGCAATCTGCCGCTGTCTCACCCTCCCCCGCGCGGCGCTCTACGAGGACCCCCACCCCATAAGTGGGAGGGTGAGCAGATCTATTCGCCGGGCGGCTTGCCGGGTTCGGAGTGCATCTTGCGCACGCGGCGTACGCCCCACCAGACCAGCAGGATGGCGACAGGCACCGAAGCCGCGGTAATGATCTCCGGCGCGAAGGCATTGCCGAAGATCGAGGCGCCCTTGGCGACATAGCCGACAAGGCCGACCACATAATAGGAGACGGCGGCGACCGAGAGCCCCTCGACGGTCTGCTGCAGCCGCAGTTGCAGGCGGGCGCGGTTGTTCATCGAGGCAAGCAGGTCGCGGTTCTGTTTCTCGACCTCGACATCGACCCAGGTGCGCAGCAGTGTCGTGGCGCGGGTCAGTTTTCGCGACAGATTTTCCTGCCGCTCCTCGACCGAGCGGCAGGTGCGCATTGCGGGCGCCACCCGGCGCTGCAGGAACCCGCGCCATGTGTCATAGCCGGGCACAGCCTCTTCCTCGAGCGCCTCCAGCCGTTCGCCGACGATGCCGTCATAGGCACGGCTGGCGCCGAAACGGTAAAGGCTCGACGCCGCGTCCGCCTCCAACTCCGCCGCAAGTTCGGTCAGATCGGCCAGCAAGGTCTGGCTGTCACGAGTCCCGGCGACCTTCATCTCCAGCGTGGTCTGCGCCAGCCGGTCTTCGATGCGGCGGGCGCGGCCGGACAAGGTCAGCGCCAGCGGCAGGCCGAGCATGGCCAGCGTCCGATAGGTTTCGATGTCGATAAGCCGCTGCGACAACGCGCCGGTACGCGCCGGGGTCAAGCCGCGATCGAGCAGCAGCATGCGCGTCAGGCCATCGCCATCCTGGCGAAAATCGGTGACGATGGCGGCGTTTCCGCGCTCGACCAGCGAGTAGCACAGGCTGGTCGGATCGAAACCGGCTATCAGCTGCTCGCTCGCTTGCGTCCATTTGCGGATTTCGAGCCTGATGCCGGAGATGCAGGTTCCCGGCGGCGAAAACCCGTTGCCGAAGGGGGAGTCCTCCTGCGTCCTGCCGCTTTCGGAAAGCGGCCCTTCCCACAAATAGGTCGAGAACTCGGTGTGCCGCTCCCACCGCAGCGAGCCCTTGCCCCATTTCATGGCATGGTGGCGGGCCTGGCGGTCGGGCGCGGCGATGCCGAGGCGCCGCGACAGTTCGGAAAGCACCGCGTGGTCGACGCCCGAGCCACCCTCCGTCATGAAGGCGAGTTGCATCAGGACGCGTGGCTTTTCGATCAGCGGGTGCGGCCGGGCATGAACCTCGCCGAGTGCGCCGGGCCGGCCCTCATGCGCGGGAAAGCCCATGACGCTGCCCTTGTCGCGCGGCTGGAATTCGAGATCGGACGGGTCGTCTGACACGGCTTGTTCCCTGGGTTTCCTTGAACCCTCTTGCACGCGCGTCCCTCTAG
>NZ_RZTT01000028.1 GCF_003996995.1 Mesorhizobium sp. M7A.T.Ca.US.000.02.2.1
GCGTTGGAGAGCGTATATTCGTGGCCGCAATAGATGGCCGTTTCAGCCGGAAGTGCAGCCAGCTTCTTCAGCGATTCATACATCACCGGCGGCTTGCATTCGAACAGCCGTCCGCAACCCAGCGCAAACAGCGTGTCGGCGGTGAACGCCACACCCGAAGCCGGCAAATAGTAGGAAACGTGGCCGGCGGTGTGGCCGGGCGTGGCGATGACTTCGATCTTTTCATCGCCAAGATGGAGAACCGAGCCGTCTTCGACGGTCTCGTCGATGCCGGGGATCTTGGCCTTTTCCGCTTCCGGGCCGACGATGCGCAGCTTGAAGCGCTCCTTCAGCGCCAGATTGGCCTCGACGTGATCCATGTGATGATGCGTGGTCAGGATCATCGTCGGCGTCCAGCCGGTGCGCTTTATCGCGGCCAGGATAGGCGCTTCCTCGGGCGCGTCGATGATCGCGGTCTGGCCGCTTTTGGGATCATGCACCAGCACGCCGAAATTGTCGCTGCGGCACATGAACTGTTCGATTTCGACCGGCATCGCATCTCTCCGTTTATGGCCGCAGACATAGGGCGCCGGCGCGTGGATGTCATCCCGGATGTCGAATGACATCTCGGAATGTCGGGTCGTCGCGGCCTTTTGTTGAAACCCGCCGATATCACGGCTACATCCCTGCCATGCATTCCGACATCGTCGATCTTCGCTCCTTCTATTCGACAACACTCGGCCGTTTCGCCGAGCGTTCGATCACCATGGCGTTGTCGTCGATATGGGCAGCGGTACCCAACGAGC
Organism: Mesorhizobium sp. M7A.T.Ca.US.000.02.2.1; assembly: GCF_003996995.1. Lineage (GTDB taxonomy): Bacteria > Pseudomonadota > Alphaproteobacteria > Rhizobiales > Rhizobiaceae > Mesorhizobium. Next base: position 786 of record NZ_RZTT01000028.1, read on the forward strand.
GGCTGGTTGGTCTGGGTTACACCTTGCCCTGGCTGGAGCGGTTCGGCACCGATGCCGAGCGGGTCTTTGCCTTCATGCCGGCAACGCAAGGCGCGGTGGTGTGGCCGGCGACAGGGCCGACGGCGACGGCACTGGTCTTCGACGAGGAACTGCCGCTGGTCGATTCCTGCATCGACCGCATGCTGCTCGTCCATTCGCTCGAACATGTCGAGAACCCGCGTGAGACGCTGAACGAGATCTGGCGCGTGCTGTCGCCGGCTGGCCGGGTGGTCATCGTCGTGCCCAACCGGCGCGGTGTCTGGGCGCGCTTCGAGCACACCCCGTTCGGCAATGGCCGGCCCTTTTCGCGCGGCCAGCTCACCGAATTGCTGCGCGAGGCCAATTTTACGCCCGCCGCCTGGTCCGATGCGCTGTTCTTTCCGCCGTCGAAGCGCCGTTTCATGATGCGCTTCCACAATGTGCTGGAGCGCGCCGGCCGGCGGCTGTGGCCGATCTTTTCCGGCGTCATCGTCGTCGAGGCGCAGAAACGGCTCTATCAAGGCGTGCCCGTCGTCCAGCGCGCCTCGCGCCGCGTCTTCGTGCCGGTGCTGTCGCCGCATGGCGCCACCCGGCTTGGCCGTCACAAAGCCGATGCCAAGCCCTCGGCTGCGCGAGTGACGGCTTCGTGATCACGGCAGGCGTGCCTGACGTCGTTTTCCTGCCTATCTGTCGCAAGCGGACCGACAGCCCATCCGGCAGCCCATACAAACGCCTGTCAAGTTTCTCCATCCGGTTTCAGCACTGACGCAAGGACCTCGGCCATGGCTGATCAACCGGACAATGCCGCCGCCGTTCATCCGGTTGCCGTGGCGGTCGAAGCCAGCAGCCTGCGCGATCAGGTGGCGACGATCCGGCGGGCGCTGGCGGGATCGCCGGTTCGCAAATGGTTGCAGTGGACATCGGTCGGCATCATGGCCGTGATCATCGCAACGTCGATCGGCCAGGTTCTGCTCAACCGCTGGAACCAGCCTTTCTACGATGCGCTTGCGCGCCGCGACATGGCGGCCTTCCTGCACCAACTCCTCGTTTTCGCGATGATCGCCGGCGGGCTGCTGGTGCTCAATATCGGCCAGACCTGGCTCAACCAGATGATCAGGCTCAAGCTGCGCGAGGCGCTGACGCTGGATTTGATCGATCAGTGGATGCGGCCGGCGCGCGCCTTCCGGTTGGCCAATGCCGGCGCCATCGGCGTCAATCCCGACCAGCGCATGCAGCAGGACGCCGCGCATCTATCCGACCTGTCAACCGATCTCGGCGTCGGGCTGCTGCAGTCGTGCATCCTGCTCGTGTCATTCGTCGGGGTGCTGTGGGAGCTGTCCTCGGGCTTCGTGTTCCACATCGGCGGGACCTCGCTGGCCATACCGGGCTACATGGTCTGGGCCGCTATCCTTTACGCCGGCATCGCCTCCTGGCTGAGCTGGCTGGTCGGGCGCCCGCTCATCCGCCTGAACAGCGACCGCTATACACGCGAAGCCGAGCTGCGCTCCTCGATGGTGCGCGTCAACGAGAATGTCGATGCCATTGCGTTGTATCATGGCGAGGCCGACGCCAGGCGGCGGCTCGAACTCGATCTCGGCACGGTGCTGGGCGCCATGCGGCGCATCTACACCGCCCAGATCAACCTGTCCTGGGTGACCGACACCTATGGCTGGATCACCGTCGTGGCGCCCATACTGGTCGCTTCGCCGGTCTATTTCTCAGGTGATATCAGCTTTGGCGGGCTGATGATGGCGGTCGGCGCCTTCAATCAGGTCCACTCTTCCTTGCGCTGGTTCATCAACAACATCGGCAGCATCGCCGATTGGCGCGCCACGCTGATGCGCGTGGCCGATTTCCGCATCGCGCTCGATGAAACCGATGCGCTGCACGACACGGAAAAGCGCATCGCCTTCGGCCAAAACGTCAATGGCAGCCTGACTTTCGAGAAGCTCGAAGTGACCTCGCCGGAGGGTTGCACCAGACTCGCCGATCCGCATGTCGAAATCCGCCCCGGCGAGCGCGTCATGATCACCGGCGACCCCGGTGCGGGCAAAACGCTGTTCTTTCGTGCCATTGCCGGCCTGTGGCCATGGGGAAGCGGCCGGATCGGCCTGCCGGCGGGAGAAACCCCCATATTCGTGCCGCGCGTGCCTTATTTTCCGGTCGGCACGTTGCGCGAAGTGCTCGATCACCCAAACGGGCCCGCGCCGGCGAACGATGCCGACATTTTGGCGGTGCTGGCCGAGGTCGGTCTGGGACGGCTATCCTCATCGCTCGACCGTGCCGGGCGTTGGGACCATGAGTTGGGCGATGACGAACAACGCTCGCTGGCCTTCGCCAGGCTCGCGTTGCGGCAGCCGAAATGGGTGATCATCGACGAGGCGCTGGATGCGTTCGACGGCCCATCGCTAAGACGCGTGCTGTCGATGCTCGAGAAGCGTTTGCCGGGGACAGCGATCCTCAACATCGGGCGCGGCCAGCACAACAACCACTTCTTCCCGCGCGCGTTGACGATCGTCAAGGATTCCGGTGCGCCAGCCCTGAAGCCCGCCCGCGTCAGGGCCGGCGCGATCGAACCGCCGCCAGCCGCCGCTCGTCGCAAGAAATGAGCTGATTTCCGGGCGAGGGAAGCAAAGCTTTATTTTGCCGCGATCGCGAGGGAAGCTCCTCGGGAGAAACAATCCTGGCGACGGCCATGCTTGATGCTCTGCGCCTGCTTGCCTGTCTTGCCTGCGCCCAGGCTGCCCCGGCCGCCTCGCCGCCGGATGCGCTCGCCGTCGACGTCGAGCTGGTGCTGGCGATCGACATCTCGCTGTCGATGGACGAGAAGGAGTTCGCCCTGCAGCGGGCCGGCTATGTCGAGGCGCTGCGGCATCCCGACTTCATCAAGGCTGTCCGCGCTGGCGCCACGGGCCGCATAGCGCTGGCCTATTTCGAATGGGCCGGCACGGTGCGCGACGACGCGGTCATCGGCTGGCAGATTATCGATAGTGCCGAGAGCGCGAACAGCTTTGCCGACAAGGTCGCGGCTCGTCCGTTCCGCAGCTTTCGCGGCACTTCGATTTCCGGCGCGCTGGCCTTCGGCACCGAGCTTTTCGACCGCACGTCTTTCCATGGCGAACGCAGCGTCATCGATATTTCGGGCGACGGACCGAACAATATCGGGCCGCCGGTCACCGCGACGCGTGATGCGGCGACTGCCAAAGGCATCGTCGTCAACGGCCTGCCGATCCTGATCAGCCCGTCGCCCACCTTCAGCCATCTCGACCAGTATTATGCGCAGTGCGTGATCGGCGGACCCGGTTCCTTCGTGCTGCCTATCTATGCCGCCGCCGAGTTTTCGACAGCCATCCGGCGCAAGCTGCTCCTGGAAGTGAGCGGCATTCAGGACGAGGTGAGAAGCATCCCCATCGACGCGGCGACGCCGATAGACTGCCTACAAGGCGAACGGGACAGGCGGTTTCTATCGGATCCGTATTTTCCCGAACTTGACCGTTGAGCTCTCGACAGAGGGGTTAACGCGATCCGGAGGGAAAACCGTTCCACAATTTCCCGGAATCCCTCTCGGTTTAAGCGGGCCGGGCACCAAATTGATTGCGAAACTCGTTGGAGAGATCGCGGCGCCAGCGCCGGCCATGGACATAGCCTTGCATCAATTCCGGCAGCGAATAGCCAAGCGTTTTGGATGAACGGTTGGCCATGTAGCCCTGAAATGCCTCCGGTATCCTGCCTCGCAGGATGTCGGCGATGAGCTGCCGCGAGATCATGTAAGGCGGAATGTGCGGGTAGGCATGGGCAATATGCGGATGTTTGCCCATCAGGTTCGCATAGGCCTCGACATAGCCGTCACGGCGGCCGGAAATCGAGTTTTCCGAATTGTATTTCGTCCAGTCCAGATCCCTGGACAACTGCGCACCGAAGCGCCGGGCAAGGCGCAGCAGCAATTCGCGATCCTGCATGCGGGTGATGTCGCTGTCGTAGCCGCCGATGGCCAGCAAGGCTTCGCGGCGAGCCGTGATCGCGGAGCCGGCAATGAAGATGGTCTGCCCAACCAGCGTCCGCTCAAGCATTGCGGGGCTCACGAACGCCTCGGGGTTGACGCAGTTTGTGATGCGACTGCCTTTCAGGGACACGAACGAACTGATCAGCACTTGCAGTACAGGATTTTCCTCGAACCAGGTCAGGGTTCGTTCAAGCCGGTGCGGCATGTAGATGTCGTCCGAATCGAGGAACGTCACCAACGGTGCCCGCGCGCGCTCGATGCCGGCATTCCTGGCTGCGTTGGCGCCTCGCCATTTCGCCCCGACATAGATCAGCCGCGGGTCCTGGATACGGGCAAGCGCCGCTTCGGTTCCATCGGTCGAACCATCGTCGACGACAATGTGCTCAAGCCTCGACATGCTCTGGGAGAGTACGCTTTCCACGGCGCGCAACACCGTTTCGCGTCGGTTGTGGGTCGGCGTAATGACCGTGATGAGAGGTGTCGGTTCGATGGTTTTGCCCATTTTGACCATAGTGCTTCAGCTATGTCCCACGTAGAGGGGCACGTTTTCAACCTCGTCCCGAACCAGCCCAAGGGCCATGGCCGCTTGTGCACAAAAAACCAGCGCGCAAAAGGCCAATCCGACGATCAGTGCAAACGGGATCTGCCATGCCGGCATTCCGAGCCGAGTTGCATGCGTCAGAATACGCCCGCCCACTTTCCAGGACGTCGAAAACCAACGTCTTGTCGCCTTCAGCACTCGCGCGGCTTGGGATGGCGATGCCAGTGCCACATATTTCCGGTCCGCATCGCGCCCGGTGACCAGGGCACGCCAAAAGAAAAAGCGCCAACCGCGCGGAGGATAATGGCTGGCGCGGGCATCGACTCTGACAAAATCATGCCCGCTTGCTCGTAACTGGCTGGTGAGCAACGTGCAAGAAACCTTGAACCCATTGCTGGCCGGAAAGGGATGGCCGGCTAACCAGCTTCTGCGGAAGGCGCAATTGTTGGCGTTCATCGCGCGCTTGGAGGCAAAGCGTCGATCACCATCACGCAGCGGGAAGAACCACAGAAGCGCAAAGGTCCGCGACGCGAAATCGTCACAGCCGAGATAGGTGTAACCGTTCACTGCGATGGTCTTCGGATCCTGGAGCGGTTTGAGAAGTGCCGACAGCCAGCCGTCTTCGATCACTGTATCGGAATCGCAGAAAATGACGATGTCGCCCTTGGCCAACGCGGCGCCTGCGTTCTTGACCTCATAGTACCGGCCGCCTGTGCAGGCGCTGAAGACCGTATTTGCTACCATGCCAAGTTGCGGAACAATTTCGGTGAGACGATGCCGCAGAAGCGGTGTGTCGGTATCTGGTCCGCTGTGAACGACGATGACCTCCGGTTTCAGGTATTGACCGGTCGTCGTCACGGCTTCTATTTCCCGTGCCAAAGCACTGAACGAAACGCCGATCTCATCTTCATTGATGGACTTGGCGTTTTCCATTTCGACAACGATCGAATAGGTCAGGTTCCCCGCTCCGTGCTTCGCTCGGCATCGCGTCCGGCATGACGCTACGAAAAACATGCTCCCGTGTCATCATCAGGTTGCAGAGTTCAATCCGTCCGCAACCACGAATTCGCAACCTTGCGTCTCAACGGCAACACCCTGAGGGCCGGGGACTGGAAACCGCCTCAGGATCGCGCAGGCCGATTCGTCTTGATCGCCTCATCTCATTCTTATTACTTTTGGGGTAATCGAATTCTGTAACAACCCTTGGCAATCTGTGCCTGTGAAGCCGGCAATCGGCTTCGATTGAAAGGGAGTGCACTTATGACCGCTTACGCCGTCGCCCATATGCGCCAAGCCACGATGGGCCCGCAGATCGTCGAATACCTGCACAAGATCGATGCCACGCTGGAACCTTTCGACGGCCGTTTTCTGGTCCATGGCGGCGATGTCGAGGTGATCGAGAACAACTGGCCGGGCCATCTGATCATCATCGAATTTCCCGACAGGCAGCATGTGCATGGCTGGTACAATTCCCCCGCCTATCAAGCGATTCTGGCGCTGCGCACGGACAATTCGGAGGCCGACGTGGTGTTTGCCGACGGCGTCGAACATCCGCACAAGGCCACGGACATCCTCGAATAGCTTGCGGCTACTGCCGTTTCAGCAAGAACACTGCCTGCTGGCCGAAGAAGTTCCAGAACCACCACGGCATCGACAGGCCGATCTTCTGGCCGTTGGCGTCGAGAGCGGTTGCCTTCTCGACGGTCGCGCCGAGCTCGTCGCACAGATTGACGAAGTCGCGGATGGTGCAGAAGTGGATGTTGGGCGTGTCGTACCAGGAATAGGGCAGGTCCTTGGTCACTGGCATGCGGCCGTTGACGAACAGTGACAGACGCACACGCCAATGGCCGAAATTGGGAAAGGAGACGATGGCGCGATTGCCGATCCTGAGCAGTTCGTCGAGCACCAGCTTCGGGTTGCGGGTGGCCTGCAGCGTCTGCGAGAGGACGACGAAGTCAAAGCCCTTATCGGGATAGAATTCGAGATCCTTGTCGGCGTCGCCTTGGATGACCGAGAGGCCGCGCGCCACGCATTCGTTGACGCCGCGCTGCGACAGCTCGAGCCCACGGCCGTCGACCTGCTTGCTGTCCTGCAGCAATTCGAGCAGCGAGCCGTCGCCCGAGCCGACATCGAGCACGCGCGACTGTGGTGGGATGAGGTTGGCGACGACTTCAAGGTCGACGCGCTGGTCGCGGTTGACGCTCATAGGCCCAGCCCTCTCGCCCTGGCGGCCGAGCCGATGAAGCCGTTGATGGCGGCAAACAGTTCCGGCTCGTCGAGCAGGAATGCGTCGTGGCCGCGGTCGGTCTCGATCTCGACGAAGGATACCGATGCTCCGGCGGCGTTGAGCGCATGCACGATCGAGCGGCTCTCCTCTGTCGGAAAAAGCCAGTCCGAGGTGAACGACACCAGGCAGAAGCGCGTTTTCGTGCCGGCGAAAGCATCGGCCAGCCGGCCGCCATGGTCGGCGGCAAGGTCGAAATAGTCCATCGACCGCGTCATGTAGAGGTAGGAATTGGCGTCGAAGCGATCGACGAAGGTCATGCCCTGGTGGCGCAGATAGCTTTCGATCTGGAAGTCGGCGTCAAAGCCGAAGGTCAGCGCTTCGCGATCCTGCAGATTGCGGCCGAACTTGCGGTGCAGGGCGGCTTCCGACAGGTAAGTGATGTGGGCGGCCATGCGCGCTACCGCCAGGCCCTTTTCCGGGCGTTTGCCGTGCTCGAAATATTTGCCGCCATGCCAGTCCGGATCGGCCATGACAGCCTGGCGGCCAACCTCATGAAAGGCGATGTTCTGCGAGGAATGGCGCGCGCCGGTGGCGATCGGCAGCGCCGAGAAGACGCGCTCCGGATAGCTCGACGCCCATTCCAGCACCTGCATGCCGCCCATCGAGCCGCCGAGCACGCAAAACAGTTTTTCGATGCCGAAATGGTCGATCAGCATCTGCTGCGCCCGCACCATGTCGCGAATGGTGATAATGGGCAGGTCAAGCCCATAGGGCTTGCCGGTGGCGGGATTGGTCGAGGCCGGACCGGTGGACCCAAGGCAACCGCCGATGACATTGGAGCAGATGACGAAGAAGCGATTGGTGTCGATGATCTTGCCGGGGCCGATCAGCACTTCCCACCAGCCAGGCTTGCCGGTCACCGGATTGGTGCTGGCGACGTGCTGGTCTCCGGTCAGTGCATGGCAGACGAGGATGGCGTTGGAGCGGGCATCGTTCAGCGTGCCGTAGGTCTGGTAGGCGATCTGGAACGGTGAAAGCAGCGTGCCGGCGTCCAGCTTGAGCGGCTTGTCGGATCCAAAACGCAAAACCGGGCTCGACGGTTGGTCGACCTCGTTGTTGGTTTTGCGGGCACGCAGAACGGCCATGACATCCATCTCACACTTTGAGCCCACGCATCGCGCTTGTCGAAAGTCGATGCCGATACGGGTGTCCGGCCGGCGCGGACAACAAAAAACCGGCATTGCGGTCGCAAAGCCGGTTACAGGATGCAAACGGCCCTTTAGCAAGTTGTTTAACGTGGCTGCAAGCCGACCGGCCAAATCACCACGGAAGTTCGCACCCCTTCTAGGGCTGTGGCGCGCCGTCGTCAACGGCCAGCCCTGGGCGATGACTGTCGCCTCTCGACATTGCAGGCCACGGCTTGTATTTCCGCTGCGGCTTCCCTCAGGAAGCGTTCTCGACGGATTTTGCGACATGAGCCAGACACCGGACCAGGCACGTCCAACCCCGCGTGCGGGCATCATGGACATCGACGCCTATGTGCCGGGCAAGAGCACGGCGCCCGCCGGCGTCGCCAAGGTCCACAAGCTGTCATCAAACGAGAATCCGCTAGGACCCTCGCCGAAAGCGATCGAAGCCGCGCGCGAGATTGCCGGCAAGCTCGACATCTATCCCGACGGCACCGCCAGGCGGCTGCGCGAAGCGATCGCCGAGGTGCATGGCCTCAACCCGCAGAACATCATCTGTTCCAATGGTTCCGACGAGATTCTCGGCCTGCTGGCGCAGACCTATCTGGCGCCCGGCGACGAGGCCGTCATCACCGAACACGCCTTCATGGTCTACAAGATCTACATCCAGTCGGCGGGTGCCGTTCCGGTGACGATCAAGGAAAGAGACGAGCGCGCCGACATCGACGCCATCCTGGCCGCGGTCACGCTGCGCACCAAGATCGTGTTCCTGGCCAATCCCAACAACCCGACCGGCACCTATGTGCCGTTCCAGGAGGTTCGCCGGCTGCATGCCGCGCTGCCGAAGAACGTGCTTCTGGTGCTCGACGCGGCCTATGCCGAATATGTCCGCCGCAACGACTATGAGGCCGGCATCGAGCTGGTCGGCAGCACCGAGAACGTGGTGATGACCCGTACCTTCTCCAAGATCGGCCTCGGTGGCGCGCGGATCGGCTGGATGTATGCGCCGATGCATATCGTCGACGCCATCAACCGCGTGCGCGGTCCCTTCAACGTCAATGCGACGGCGATCGAGGCCGGTATCGCAGCCATCCGCGACCGCGCCCATGTCGAGCGCAGCGTGGCGCACAACGAGACCTGGCTTGCCTGGTTGAGCGAGGAATTCACAAAGCTCGGGCTGCGGGTAACGCCGAGCGTCGGCAATTTCGTTCTCATTCATTTTCCCGATGACCAGAAGCATTCGGCGGCGGCGGCGGACGACTATCTGACGGCGCGCGGCTATATATTGCGGCGCGTTTCGGGCTATGGCTTTCCCAACGCGTTGCGCATGACCGTCGGCACCGAAGAGGCCAATCGCGGCGTTGTCGCCGCTCTCACGACATTCCTGAAAAGCTAGAGACCATGACATCACCGATGTTTGAAAAGATCGCGCTGGTCGGCATCGGCCTGATCGGCTCGTCGCTGGCCCGCGTCATCCGCCGCGAGGGGCTGGCCCGTCACGTAGCCATATCAACGCGCAGTGCGGCGACGCTGGCGCGAGCCGAGGAGCTTGGGCTGGGCGATAGCTATACCACCGATGCGAGAGAGACTGTCCGCGATGCCGACCTTGTCATCATTTCGGTGCCGGTAGGCTCATCCGGCGCGGTTGCCGAGGAAATCGCGCCGGCGCTGAAGCCGGGTGCGATCCTCACCGATGTCGGCTCGACCAAGGCGTCTGTCATCGCGCAGATGCAGCCTTATGTGCCTGAAGGCGTCCATTTCATTCCCGGTCACCCGCTGGCGGGCACGGAAAAATCCGGCCCCGACGCCGGTTTCGCCGACCTGTTCGACAATCGCTGGTGCATCTTCACGCCGCTGCCCGACACCAACCCGGACGCGCTGGAGAGGCTGTCGGAGTTCTGGCGCCGGTGCGGTGCCAACATCGACACGATGGACCCGCAGCATCACGACATGACGCTGGCCATCGTCTCGCATCTGCCGCACATCATCGCCTACAACATTGTCGGCACCGCCGATGATCTGCAGTCGGTGACCAAGTCCGAAGTGATCAAATATTCGGCTTCCGGCTTCCGCGACTTCACCCGCCTTGCCGCCTCCGACCCGACCATGTGGCGGGATGTCTGCCTGCACAACAAGGACGCCATCCTTGAAATGCTGGCGCGGTTCTCGGAAGACCTGGCGTCGCTGCAACGCGCGATCCGCTGGGGCGATGGCGAAAAGCTCTTCGACCTGTTCACCCGGACGCGGGCTGTGCGCCGCTCGATCATCGAAGCCGGCCAGGACATCGACGTGCCCGATTTCGGTCGCCAGGCCGTCGAGCACCCCGCGAAGGGCTAGAGCAATTCCAGGAAAAGTGTGAGGCGTTTTTCCCGGGAAAAGCGCTAGCGCTTTCCCTTGGGAATTGCGTCAAAACAAAGCGTCAGTTTCAGGCTGGCCAGGTCTGCGCAACCATGGCCAGCGTCTCGGCCCTATCCGGCGCGCCCAGCCTGCCGCCGAAGCGCAGGCATTTGAGCGCCGCGGCCGCACTGGCAAAGCGCAAAGCCTGCTCGACCGGCATGGCTTCCGCCAACCCGACGGCGAAGGCGCCGTGGAAGACATCGCCGGCGGCCAACGTGTCAACCGCCTGACCCTTGGCGCCGCGACATGGCGCACATAGCCTGCGCGACGGTCGTGCCACCAACAGCCCGCCGCGCCGCCGGTTACCGCGACAAAGGCGTCGGTGCGGCTGGCGAGATCGGCGCAAGCCGTTTCCGGATCGAGCGCCTGGCCGCAGACGATGCGCGCCGCCGGCTCCGAAGCGACGATGTGCGTGGCGAGCGGCAACAGCTGTTCCAGAACTTCCAGCGGCGCGGTGTCGGCATCGAGGATCGCCGGACGCCCAACGGCGCGTGCCGCCTTGAGTGCCAACGCTGCCGCGCCCGGCCAGCGGACATCGACCAGCACGGCGTCGAATGCCGTGAGGTCGGCGACCGGCAAGACTTCGGGATCGGCCTGGGCCAGCCCGTCATAGAACGGCACGATGATGCGCTCGCCATGCGCGTCGACCAGGATCGAGGCCAGCGCCGAGCGGGCGCCTCTGACGCGGCGCACAAAGGTGCAATCGACGCCTTCGGCCTCGATGCCGGCGATGAGCTGGTCGGCGACGGCATCGTCACCCGCACTCGCCCACAGCGATACCTCCGCGCCCAGGCGATGCGCGGCGCAGGCAGCACTGGTGGCCATGCCCGAGGCGATCTGGACGCCGTCGGAGGCAATGAACTTGCCTTGATGCACAGGCAGTGTCTCGACGCGCAGGATGGTGTCCAGCGTCAAGGCGCCAACGCTCAGCAGCTTCACGGGTTTTGCCATGGCTGAGCTATTCGACCGGCTTGATCTTGCCCAGCGGAATGAAGCCGAGCGAGGCCTTGCCCCTGACCACCTTCAGCGGCATCGACGGTTCGTTGCCGAGCACCGCCAGGGCAGAAAAACCCTGCTCGATCTGGCTTTTCTGCTCGGGTATGGCGGCGCCGAGGATGGCCGCCACCGCCTTCGGGTCCTTCAGCCTGATCATCAGATCGGCGTTGACCAGGCCCTCGGCATCGACCGAGAGCGGTCCCGAAACGGTGATGCGCGCCGTCCCCGACGACAGGTCAAGGTTGCGGATTTCGATCGCCTGGCCACGAAGGCTCTTCACCTGCGTGCCGATCAGTGCGACGCCGTTCTTCAATGTCACGTCGCCACTGGCATCGAGCGCCGGAAGCACGCGCCCGCCAATCGCGCCGGGGTCGATCTCGAGATCGCCGAAACTGCCGACATAGTCGATATCGTCACCGTTGGGCTGCAGCTGACCCGATGCCTTGCCGGCGCTAAACAGTTGCACCGGATCGGTGTCGTCCGCCGGATCGGTCTGGCCGGACAGGCCCTCCGCCTCCAGCGAGATCCGCTGCGGCAGCGGCCACCACAATTTGAAACTGGCCTGCAGATTGTCCCAGTCGATCCACAGCGGCACCATGTCCGGAACGGAGGTCCTGAGCGGGCCGCGCAGATTGGCAACCGGCGACAGAGGCTGGATGATCTGGGCGGCCGCGTTGAAACTGCCGGCTGAAGCCGCAATGTTCCTGGCATCGTCCTCATAGGCGAGGTTGTCGCAGGAGACGGTAAAGCTCAAGGGATAGCCGCTGACCTGGAGATTGGCACAGCCGGCCTCGACGCCATTCTTGTTGAGCGTGGCAACCGCCTTGTCGGCCTCGCTCCTGACGCGGTCGGCCAGATAAAACCAGCCGCCGCTGTAAAGGGCGAACAGCACGACGATGAACGCTGCAAGCCAGAACAGGCGGCGACGGTTACTTGGCTGGCGTTCGTCACTTGACGTCATGCTTTGGCTCTCGTTAACGCATGGGTGTTGCGGACGGGTGGTCGATTCCGCCAGGCAGACAGACGAATAGTTAGACGGGACGGGCGGAAAAAACACCGGTCCGGGTGCGGTGTTGGCATCTTTTGCAATCAGGCGCGGCGATATGGGCGATTTTTGGGTGTTTGGCTATGGCTCGCTGATCTGGCGGCCGGGATTCGCGCATGTCGAAACACAGCGTGCCCGCCTGCATGGCTACCGGCGCTCGCTCTGCGTCTATTCCTTCGTGCATCGCGGCACGCGCGAGCGGCCGGGGCTGGTGCTCGGACTCGACCGTGGCGGGTCCTGCGTCGGCCTCGCATTCCGCGTCCCCGGCGACTTGCGCGACGAGGTCATGGCCTATCTTCGCGAGCGCGAACTGGTCACCAATGTCTATCTGGAGCGCATGCTCAAGATTCGCCTCGACGGGGGCGATACGGTCGACGCCGTGGTCTACATCGTCGACCGCCAGCACGAGCAATATGCCGGAGCGCTCGACGTGGCGGATGCGGCGGCCGTGGTGCGCGGCGCGGTCGGCCAGTCCGGCAACAACGAGGACTATGTGCTGAGCACGCTTGAGCATCTCGAGGCACTGGGCATAAGCGACCATTGGCTGGAGGATGTCGCCAGCCAGGTCGCGCCTTTGTGAAGCTGGCTCTGCGGAAAATGGCGGCCAGGCCTTTGACCTCGTTCAGGCAAGACCTAGGTTAGGCTCCGACCCTCAGCCGCGGCGCCATTTGCCCGCCCAATCATCCCGGAGATCCGCCTTGCAGAAACGTCGTCTCGGTCGCACCGACCTGTCCATCACGCCGCTGGTTCTGGGCGGCAATGTCTTCGGCTGGACCGCCGACGAGAAAACCTCGTTCGACCTGCTCGACCGCTTCGTCGGCGCCGGCCTCAACGCCATCGATACGGCGGATGCCTATTCGCGCTGGGTTCCCGGCCACAAAGGCGGTGAATCGGAAACCATCATCGGCAAATGGATGAAAGACCGTGGCAATCGCGACAAGGTCGTGGTGATCACGAAGGTCGGTTCGGATATGGGACAGGGGCACAAGGACCTGTCCGCCGCATACATCGAAAAGGCCGTCGACGCATCGCTGAAGCGGCTGCAGACCGAAGTCATCGACCTCTATCTGTCGCACTGGCCGGACCCTGCAACGCCCTATGAAGAAACGCTTGGCGCCTACGAGAAGCTGCTCGCCAAGGGCAAAATCCGCTATGCCGGCTGTTCGAATCTCGACGCCGGCCAGTTGCGTGCCGCACTCGATGTGGCGAGCTTGCGCAGTCTGCCGCGCTACGAGGTGCTGCAGCCGGAATACAATCTCTACGATCGCTCGTCCTTCGATGGGCCGTTGGGCGATCTGTGCGTGGCCGAGGACATCGGCGTCATCACCTATTTCAGCCTGGCCAAGGGTTTCCTCAGCGGCAAATACCGCAGCGAAGCCGACCTCGGTCAAAGCCCGCGTGGCGGCGGGGTGAAGGACTATCTCAACGCGCGCGGCATGCGCATCCTTGCGGCACTCGACGCGGTTTCATCAAGGCATTCGGCCAAGCAGGCGGAAGTCGCGCTTGCCTGGGTTATCGCTCGGCCGGGCGTCACCGCGCCGATCGCCAGCGCCACCAAGCCTGAACAGATGGACAGCCTGATCAGGGCGGCGTCGCTGAAACTGACCGCCGCCGACATGACCGAACTCGACAGAGCGAGCGGCTGAAGCTTCAGGCGCCACGCCTCGCACGAACGTCCAAAACGCCCCTCTGGTCCTGCCATACCGTCTCTTCGCGCAAGGCAGGACAGAGGAGAAAATGACTGAGCCGCTTCTTTCGCAGCCGGATCTTTGGGGACAACTTCTCGCGCTCGTGCTTGCCGCCCTGGTGATCATGGGCAGCCCGGGTCCGGCAACGATAAGCGTTACCGCCGTTGGGGCCGCCTTCGGTTTGCGCCACTCGCTGGGCTATGCCTTGGGAATCATCCTGGGCACGATCGCCGTGCTTCTGGTTGTCGCGACCGGGGTCGTGGCGGTGCTCACCGTGACGCCGAAGCTGGCGCCGTTGCTGGCTTTCGCCTCCGCGGCCTACATCCTTTGTCTCGCCTTCAAGATAGCCACGGCGCCCCCATGGCAGCACGCGCCGCCGAGGCTCCGCGTCCAACATGGCTGGCTGGTTTCCTTCTCGCGGTCGCCAATCCGAAGGCCTATGCGGCGATCGCCGCCGTGTTCGCCGGTGCTTCGTCCAAACAGATCGCCACTGAGCTTGGTCCATGGCTGAAGCTGACGGCTCTCGCGCTGATGATCGTCGCCATCCATGCTCTGTGGCTTGTCGCGGGAGTGGCATTCGCGCGCTTCCTGCGCCGACCGGCGGCCTCGCGGATCGTCAACCTGGTCTTTGCCGCGACGCTGGTGTCGACCACCGCGCTGGCCGTTTTCGGCTGAGAACTACCGGCAGCAGACTTCCGGTTCAGGCTTTGGTTCTTGCGGCGTTGTCCAGCTCTTGCAGTCTTTTCACCGCTGTCGGCGGCAAGGCAGGCGGATTCGGGCCCCGCGCGGCATCAATCAGGAACTGGTCGCAGGCAGCCTCGGTCTCGCCGATCAGCCGGGCCATGAATTCGTCCTTGCTCAGTCCCGGTGGGATCGGCGGCAGGAACCGCGCCTTGATGGTGCCGGGGTAGCGCAGGAATTTGCGGCGCGGCCAATAGAGACCGGCGACATGGGCAACCGGCACCACCGGAACGCCAAGCTGCGCATAGATTTCGACGATGCCGTATTTGTAGGCCGGCTCGTCGCCCGGCGCGCGTCTTGTCCCTTCGGGGTAGATGATGAGCTGGCGAGGATTGCGCGCCATCTCCGCCTTGGTCGCGGCGACCACGGCCTTCAGCGCTTTCGAACGGCTGCCGCGATGAACCGGAATCATGCGCATCTTCATGATGTACCAGCCGAAGAACGGGATCCAGGTGAGCTCGCGCTTCAGGATGTAGAGAGGGTCGTGAAGATAGGGAAAGAAGGCGATCGCATCCCAGAACGACTGGTGTTTTGGTGCCAGGATGAAGGAGCCTTCGGGCAGGTTTTCCCGGCCGGTGATCTCGCTCTTCGTTCCGGCGATCTTGTCGTAAAGCCACATCGAGGTGCGCGACCAGAATTTCGGCACGAACCAGGCGCGGTGCCGGGGCGACAGGAAATAGTATGGGGTCCAGAGGATCATCTGGACGATCAGGTTGACGTAAAAGACGAAATTGAACGTCAGCGATCTGATGTAGAGCATTTGGGGGGAGCCCGGTGAGGAGGTGAGCGTTGGTTACACCAAGCGCGGGAAAAAAGGAAATGGCCGCAGGGCGCTTTGGTTGGCAACGAAGAACGGTCGCCA
The DNA here is from genome assembly GCF_003996995.1 of Mesorhizobium sp. M7A.T.Ca.US.000.02.2.1. Lineage (GTDB taxonomy): Bacteria > Pseudomonadota > Alphaproteobacteria > Rhizobiales > Rhizobiaceae > Mesorhizobium. Next base: position 16,491 of record NZ_RZTT01000028.1, read on the forward strand.
ATGGGAGATTGGCCTGGTTCCGCTACATCAGCTGTGCCAGCCGCTCCTTCAGGCGCGGGGCGGCAAAATCGAGGAATGCGCGCAGCTTGACCGGCAGCAGGCCGTGGCCCGCATGCACCAGGCTTACAGGCCATGGCGCCGGCTCGAATTCCTGCAGCAGGATGCGCAGCGTGCCGGACCGCAGCGCGGCTTCGATCTGGTAGGAAAGCACACGTGTCAGCCCGACGCCGGCAATCGCGGCATCGATGGCCGCTTCGGCGGTGTTGACCTGAAGCCGCGAGCGGACCCGAACCGGGATTTCGGCCTTGCCCCTGATGAAGCTCCAACTGGCGGCGGAGGCAAGTCCCTCGAAGGTGATGCAATCGTGTGTTTCCAGATCCTCCGGGGCCGTTGGCGTGCCGTGTTCGGCCAGATAGGCAGGGCTGGCGCAAACGACGCGGCGGATCGCGCCGACGCCGATGGCGACCAGGCTCGAATCGGGTAACTGGCCGATGCGGATGGCGAGATCGAAATGGTCCTCGACCAGCTGGGTTATGCGGTCGGCCAATGTCAGGCGGATGTCCACGTCGGGATAGGCGGCGAGAAAGCCGGTGACGACCGGCAGCACGTGCAGGCGGCCAAAGACGACCGGCGCGGTGATGGCCAGTTCGCCGGTCGGAGCACTGTATTCGCCGGCTGCCGTGCGTTCGGCCTCGCCGACGTCGTCGAGGATGCGGCGGCAGGCGGCAAGATAGGCCTGGCCGGCATCGGTCGGTGTTAGCCGTCGCGTCGAGCGATTCAGGAGGCGTGTGTTCAGATGGCGCTCGAGATCGGAAATCTTGCGGCTGACCGTCGCCAGCGGAATGCCGAAACGGCGGCTGGCTGCTGAAAGGCTGCCGGCCTCCACCGCGGCGACAAAGAGCGACATGGCTTCGAGACGATCCATAGCTTCTTCCGAAAAATGGAAGGACAGGTTACGAATATGTCATCTGCATTTGAATGATGGAAGGCTCTATATTGTGTCTGTCGGCCTGCCCGCAGCATGGCCCACAAAGGAGTTGCCATGTCCGAAGCCCGCCCGCCGCTGCCGCCGTTTACCGCCGATACATCAGCACAGAAGGCGCGCATGGCCGAGGATGCCTGGAATTCACGCGATCCGGCGCGGGTTGCGCTCGCCTATACCAAGGACAGCCGCTGGCGCAACCGCGCCGAATTCCTGCAAGGCCGCGACGCCATCCAGGCCTTCCTGACGCGCAAATGGAGTCGCGAGCTCGACTACCGGCTGATCAAGGAGGTCTGGGCCTTCCACGGCAACCGCATCGCCGTGCGTTTCGCTTACGAATGGCGCGACGACAGCGGTTCATGGTTCCGCAGCTACGGCAACGAGAACTGGGAATTCGATGAACACGGGCTGATGCGCCTGCGCATCGCCAGCATCAACGACCTGCCGATCGGCGAGGCCGATCGTAAGTATCACTGGCCGCTCGGCCGGCGACCGGACGACCACCCGACGCTGTCGGAGCTCGGACTTTAGCATCTTGCCGCAAGGAAGCTTTCAATGAACGCGCATGCTTTCACCAGCGACGTCGCCTTCACGCCGACCGTCAAGGCGATCCAGGCCCGCAAGGGCTCACGTCAGTCCTATGCCCGCGTCGAGGAGCGTGGCGGCTGGCAGGCCGGCATCACCCCGGACCTTGCCGCCTTCATCGAAATGCAGACCAGCGTCTTCCTGTCGACCGCCAACAGCGAGGGGCAGCCCTATGTCCAGCATCGCGGCGGGCCGGCCGGCTTCCTCAAGGTGCTGGATGAACATACGATCGGCTTCGCGGATTTTTCCGGCAACCGGCAGTTCATCACGCAGGGCAATCTGGCCGACAATCCAAGGGCGTTCCTGTTCCTGATCGACTATATGCACCGCCAGCGCATCAAGATCTGGGGCACGGCGCGGGTCGTCGAGAGTGACGCCGAACTGATGGCGAAACTGATGCCGCAAGACTACAAGGCGCGCCCCGAGCAGGTCATCCTGTTCACCGTCTCGGCCTGGGATGCCAATTGCCCGCAGCATATTCCGCAACGGTTCGAGGCGGCCGACGTGGCGGAGGCACTCGGCGAGCGGGACAAGCGGATCGAGCGCCTTGAACAGGAGATCGCACGGCTCAGGGGAAATACGGGCGCGGCCGCAGCGGAATAATCAGCCGCCGGCCGCTGTTTCGGCCAGCGCTATGCCATTGGGCGTCGGCTTGACCGGCACGATGCCCCGCGCCAGCGCCAGCAAATATTTGTTGTATTCGGTGAACAGCACGCGCAATGCCCGCGGCTTGGTCAGCCAGCCGCCATTGTCGAGGTTGGAATTGACCACCGGATAGGGCTCGAGCTTGGCGCCATGCAGCAGCCTGCCCATTTCCAGCAGGCTGCGCGGCATATGATAATTGTTGGTGACGAGGATCACCGTGCCATAGGCGTGGCTCTCGACCCATTTGGCGCTTTCCTCGGCGTTGCCGATCGTGTCGAGCGCGGCGCGGTCGATGTCGACGCAACAGGAAAACAGATTCTTGTCGCCGCCGGTCGCCGCCTGCAACTGGCGACGGCTGGCCGAGGGATGGACGCCGCTGATCAGCAGCCGCTCGCCCTTGCCGGACGCCAGCAGATCCATCGCCGCATCGAGGCGGGACTGACCGCCGGTCAGCACGATGATCGCGTCCGCCTTGGCCGGATTGGCAGGCGTGGTCAGGTGACTGACCTTATTGGCGAACCAGCCGAAGCCGCCGGCAAACAATGTAGTGAGGATGAGGACAGAGAGAGCGCACAGGCGTAACGCGGCTCTTAGACGGCTCACAGTGGAGCGGCCATGCGAACGGGCAACCACCACTGGCATCTGCCCAGCCGTACCGGTCGAATCCCGCGCGTCCATCGCCATATGGTTAATCCTGAAATGCGGCTTTGGGTAGGTAAAAGACGCACTTTGCGTTACGTGAATTCTCCATCCGTGATCACCCTGTCCTATCTATGTCGTTGTCCCAAAACCGGTTCCCACTTTTGAGCGACATGAATTAGCCTGCATCCGGCTGGCGGACATCGATGTCGCTGAGATAGGCGACGACGGTGGCGTGGGACGTGGCAGCCGTCAGTCCGCCGATCACCAGCACCATCAACACGACACCGAGATAGCCTGCCGAACCGATGGCGAAATTGCCGAACAGGGCGGTCGCCTGATCGGCCTGCGGCGTCGCCATATTGCGCGACGACCACCAGGAAAAGACGATGAAGACGAGCACTGCGGCGGCACCGCCGGCCGCCGCTCCCTTCATGCCGGTGACCAGGAAATGCCGGCGGAATTCGCGCGCGATGAAGCGCGCTTCGGCGCCGACGAAATGCAGCACTTCGATGATGTGACCATTGCCGGCCATGGCGCCGCGCGTCGCGAACACCACGGTCAGCACGGTCGCCGACAGCATCAGCGCCAGCACGGCAATGCCGATGGTCACCGTGGTGCGGGCCATCGCCACCAGCCGGTCGACCCAGGTGCGGTGATCGTCGAGCGATGCGCTCGGCAGTTTCGGCGTGATTGCGGCGCGCATGGCGGCGAAATCGGGCGGGCTGTTCTCGTCGATGGTGACGATGATCAGTCGCGGCACCGGCAATTCGTCGATGTTGAGGCCCGAGCCCAGCCAGGGCTCCAGGAGCCTCGCGGTCGCCTCGCGATCGATGATCCGGGTCGTCTTGACGCCAGGGAATTCACCGGCGATCTGCGAGGCCTGGGTAAGGGCCGCTTCCATGTCGAGGCCGTCGACCGGCTTGATCTGGATGGTCGCCTCGCGTGAAATCTGGTTCTCCCAGACGGACGCCGTGTCGCGCACCAGCGTCACCGCGCCGAAAGTCAGGCAGGACAGGAAGGTCATGATAGCGATCACCAGTACCAGTGCCCGGCCGGCGATGTTCTGCGCCGGCACGATCGGCGCCATCCTGCGCTGGGCGCGGGGCTTTGCCTCGGTCGCCTCGGCGTCCTGCTCCCGTTCCACAAAATGTTCGGCGGACAGTTCAGTCATAGATGTCCAGCCTTCCGCCGGCCAGGATCATGCGGCGCGCGTCGACCTGTTCCATCAGGCCAAGGTCGTGGGTGGCGATCACCACCGCGGTGCCGAGACGGTTGAGCTCGATAAACAGCCGCAACAGCCGTCGCGCCAGCGGCGGATCGACATTGCCGGTCGGTTCGTCGGCGAGCAGGATTTCCGGCTGCTCGATCAGCGCCCGCGCGATCGCCGCGCGCTGCTTCTCGCCGCCGGACAGAACCGGCGGCAGTACATGCATGCGTTCGCCCAGTCCGACCCACTTCAACAGTTCGGTGACATCGGTGCGGTAGCTCGCCTCCTCGCGCCCGCGCACGCGCAGCGGCAGCGCGACGTTCTCGTAGGTGGTCATATGGTCGAGCAGGCGAAAATCCTGGAACACCACGCCGATCCGGCGTCTGAGATGCGGTAGCTCGGTGCGCGAGATGCGCGAGCGATCCTTGCCGAAGATGGTGATCAGCCCGCGCGTCGGCTTCAGCGACATGAACAGCAAGCGCAGCAAGGTCGTCTTGCCGGCGCCCGAAGGCCCGCTGAGGAACTGGAAGGAGCGCTCCGGGATGTGCAGGGAGATGTCGCGGAGGATTTCCGGACCCATGCCATAGCGGAGGCCGACATTTTCGAAACGAATCAATTTCGACGACCTGAATTTCGGCACGGCGGCGAGCCGGCCTGTTCTGGGTAAAGACCATCGGCCGGCATGGTTAACCGGCGGTTAATTTCTGGGCTCTTTCGGCTCGTCACGAGGGCTCCGGTGGGGAAGCGTTAACCATTTGTGTTTAGGCAAAAGAAACGAAAAGCGAACACGTGCTGCAATGCTGGGGCCATGATGGCTGACGATCGAACCGCGCGCCCGGTTTCCGGCGAAATCATGACCGATCCGGCGGCAATTGCCGCAGCGGACAGGTTCATGCGTGGTTCGGCCGGCGACATCGTCGATGCCGACTACGTGGTGATGCCGCGCCTTGCGCCTGCGGCGGAAAGCGTTTCGCCGCTGCCGCGCGCGATCGTCACGCCGCCCATCGAAGGCATGGACATGCTGCGCAAGCCCGAAGCCTCACCGGAGCGGCTACCAGCCTCGCGCGGCGGGCCGATCTTCTGGGTCGCTGGTATCGGCGCTGCCTTGGCCGCGTTCTGGGTTTCCGGCGGGCACGCGCTGGTGAGCCAGGCGCCGTTCCTGTCCAGCGCGCAGGCGTCGGCGCTCAGCATTTCGGGCGTCACGTCACGCGTCGACGCTACCGGGCCGAACGCCGCACTGTTCGTCGATGGCGAGGCCGTCAATGATGGTGCGAAACCGACGGAGTTGCCGCCGCTCGAAATCCGGGTGACCGGCAATGACGGGCAGACTACCCGCTATACGTTGGGGACATCCGGCCGTTCGCTGGCGTCTGGCGAAAGATTCGGCTTTGCCAGCCGGCTCGACGTGCCTAGAAACGGTGTGAAGACCGTGTCGGTCACTTTCGCCGAATAGGCGATCACCGGGGAAGACCATCAATGCCCATCGTACGCGGCAAGGACATCGAGGTTCTGTTTTCAGCATCGGCGATCGCGCGGCGCAATCTCGAACTCGCCAAGGAGATTGCCGGACACGACTATCACGATCTGCTGGTGATCTCGGTGCTGAAGGGCTCGTTTATCTTCGCCGCCGATCTTATCCGGGCCATGCACGATGTCGGCCTGTCGCCGGAGGTCGAATTCATCTTCATCTCCAGCTATGGCGCCGGCACCAGCAGCGGCGAGGTGAGGGTGCTGCGCGACATCGACAATGAGGTCGCCGGCCGCGACGTGCTGCTGATCGACGACATTCTCGAATCGGGGAAGACGCTGAGCTTTACCCGCGAGCTGATGTTGTCGCGGGGCGCCAAGAGCTGTTCGATCGCCGTGCTGCTCGACAAGCGCATGCGCCGCCAGACCGAGCTCAATGCCGATTATGTCGGCTTCGACTGCCCCGACTATTTCGTCGTCGGCTACGGCATGGACGTAGCCCATGCTTTTCGCGAGTTGCCGTTTGTCGGTGTCGTCAAAGGGGATGTCTGAGCGGCATCAAAAAGGTTTGCTGATGCTTAGAGCGGTTCGCCGCTTCACGAAAACGCCGAACCGCTCTAGTTTTTTGTGTTGACGCAATTCCCAAGGGAAAGCGCTATGCGCTTTTCCCGGAAAACCGTCTCAGACTTTTCCTGAATTGCTCGGGGGCTTTCAGGAAAAGTCAACTTTTGGCGGCCAAATATGCCGGCCATGGCAAAGCTTCTGATCGTCGAGGACGATGAGTCCGTCCGCACCCTGGCCGCCCGCGCGCTTGAACGCGCTGGGCACACAATCGATATCGCGGCGGACGGCGCGCAGGGGCTTTCGCTGATCCAGGCGGCGCGTGGCGGCTACGATCTCGTCGTCTCCGATATCCGCATGCCGGAGATGGACGGCATCGAGATGGCGATCGCGGCTGCTGCATTGTTTCCGTCGATCAAGATCGTGCTGATGACCGGCTATGCCGACCAGCGCGAGCGCGCCGAGGAATTGAACGGCATCATCCTCGATGTCGTGCAGAAGCCCTTCACGCTGGCCGAAATCCGTTCGCGAGTCGAGCGGGCGCTGATCTGCTTCGCCTGATCAGGCTGGGTCGGCGGCAGCGAGCACGGGTGGAACATTCTTGCGCCGTTCGGTGTTGAGCGCCAGCAGACCGGCGCCGATAATCAAGGCAGCACCGATCACCGTCGTCGACCGCGGCACCTCGGCGAAGAACAGGAAACCCCACAGCGGCGACCACAGGATGCCGGTGTATTCGAAGGTGGCAACGCGGTTGGCCGGCGCCATCCGGTAGGCCTGCGACAGCAGGATCATGCCGGCGGAGGCGACGAAACCGCAGGCCGCCATCTTGAGAAAATCCGGCAGCGTCGGCCAAATCCATGGCCGTACCAGGAATTCCAGGCTCGGGTGAACGGCGTGTGTAATGCCGGCCAGGTGAAACGCCCCGGCAACCACGGCGGCGCCGACCAGATAGGCGCCGTTCTGATAGAAGGCCATGACGGTGGACGATTCAGTATCGCCGATCTTGCGGGCCATCAGCTGCGAAAAACCATAGAGCGCCGCCGAGCCCAGCGACAGCAGCGCTGCCCAGTCGAACAGCCCTGCGCCGGGGCGCAGCATCACGAGGACGCCGAACAAGCCGATCAGCACGGTTGCCAGTGTCTGCCAGGAGACGCGCTCGCCAAGGTACGGTCCGGCCAGGACCATGATGAACAGCGGCGCCATGAAATAAAGCGCCACCGCATCAGCGAGCGCCAAAGCAGCGATGGCCAGGTAGTACATCGTATAGGAGGTGAACTGGATGAAGGCGCGCACCGTCAGCATGCCGAATCGCTTCGACAGGATCGCCCGCAAGCCGACATCGGCATGGACCAGGACGATCAGGATCGGCAGGGCGACGATCGAGCGGATCGCCATCACCTCGGTCACCGGATAACCGCTCGACACGGCTTTGACGAGCGGATCCTGCAGCGAAAAGACCAGCACGCCGAGGCACAGGCTCAGGATGCCGCCCACCATCCGATTCTGCATCTGCATCCAGGCTCCTGCGCGTACGATCCGAAGCTGTCGCCTGCGGGGTAAAAAGAACCCGCCACCGTTTCGGGCAGCGGGCACGAGTGAGGACTCTTGATTGGTCCGCGGCTGATTTCGCAGCCGCATATCCAATGGGTATGGCGACTATCGTCCGCCGTTTGACATGTTGCAAACGAATTGGAATGATGCCAGCAATCAAATTCTCTTATGGCGGATTTCATGCGGCCGACCCTCGACAGCGACCTCCTGCGAACCTTCGTGGCGATTGCCGAGACCGGCAATTTCACCAAGGCGGCGGAGCAGGCCGGCCGCACCCAATCCGCAGTGTCGATGCAGATGAAGAAGCTCGAAGAGCTGATCGGCGCCAGCCTGTTCGAGCGCGGTTCGCGCGGCGTCGCGTTGACGCGGCGCGGCGGCGAACTCATCGTCAACGCCCGCCGCATTGTCTCGCTGCTCGACGAGACGTCGGCATCGATGGCGGCAGCGCCGCTTGGCGGGCCGGTGCGCATCGGCATTCCGGAGGAATATGGCCACGCCATCCTGTCGCGCGCGCTCGGCGCCTTCTCGAAGCGTCATACGCAGGTCGAGGTCACCGTGCGCTATGCCCATTCCGGGGCACAGATGGCGGCGCTCGCTGCCGGCGAACTCGATCTGTGCGTGGTGTTCGAATGGCAGGATCCCGCCGGCGGCGAAGTGCTGATGCACGACCCGACCGTGTGGGTGACGTCGACCCTGCATCACATGCATGAGGAACAGCCGGTGCCGATCGCGCTCTACAACCGGGCCGGCTGGTGCAAGGACTTCGCCATCAAATCACTGGAGCAGCGCGATCTTGCCTATCGTGTCGCCTATACCAGCGACACCACCGGCGGCCTCAAGCTCGCCGTCACCTCCGGACTGGCGATCGCGCCGATTTCGCGCAGCAACATTCCGGACGGCTGTCGTGAACTGACCACGGCGGACGGATTCGGCGCCATCGATTCCTCCAACGTGGTGATGCACCGCAACCCGAATGCGTCAGGCGAGGCGATCGACGGTATGCAGGATGCGATCCGCGAAGCCTTCGTCAACAGGCTCAGTCAGCCGGCGGCATCCTCGTAGAAATGCAGCCTGTTGCCGAACGGATCGGCGACCGATACCTCGCGGGTCTTCCAAGGCGTCTCTTCCACGCCTGGCCGGGCAAAGCGGTAGTTTTTGCCGATCAGTTCGCCATGAAGAGCCGTGATGTCCTCGACCTCGATGCGCACGGCGATGCCGGGTGCACCGTCGCCGTGATGTTCGCTGAGATGCAGAACGCAGCCGTCGCGGCCGACCGCCATGTAAAGCGGCGCGTCGTCGGCGAAGCGATGTTCCCACTGCACCTCGAAGCCGAGGAAGCCGACATAGAATTCACGCGCCTTGGCAATGTCGAAGATGCGCAGGATGGGTGTAACGGCGCCAAGTCTGGGCATGGTGGTGCAACCGTGCGAGAGGTTTTCAGGTGGGATGGACGCGGGCGGCAATCCCTTTATTTTTTCGCGATTCCGGACGGAAAACCGCTTCACACTTTTCCTGGAATTGCTCTATTTCAGCTCGAGCAGCCGTTCCAGATAGCTGCGTTCGATGTCAGGGCTGAGCGCATTGCCGAGCCGCTTGCGGATCGCTTCCAGTATCTGGCGGGCACGCTGCACGTCGATCTCGTCGGGCACCTTCACCGAATCGCCGAAATCGGGACCCTGGCTGGCGCGCGGCCGGCCTAGCGGATCACGGTCGGCGTTCTGCTGGCGGCCGCCTTCCTCGCCGCCGCCCTGGTCGCCCTGCATGGCCTGCATCTGCTTCATCATGTCCTTGGCGCCCTTGCGCAGCGCTTCCAGCGCCCGGCCCTGATGACCGACGGCCGCATCGCCTTCACCCTCGCCGAGTGCCTGTTCGGCATTGCCCATGGACTTGCCGGCCTCGCCAAATCCTTCATTGGGCTCCATACCCATGCCTTCGAGGCCCTTCTTCAGCTGATCGAGGTCGCTTTGCAGCTGGCCCTGGCCCTGCTGCAGCTGTTTCAGCGCATCGGCGAATTCCTGGGGTGTCATCGGCTTTTGCCGGGCGAGCGGATCGCGGTCTTCGCCGACGCCGGGTCTGTCCTCATCCTGGCCGCCTTCGCCGAGCTGCTCGTCACGGTTCTGCCCGCGCTGGCGCTCGCCGCGCTGCATCTGATCCATGCGGAAGGTGTCGTTCATCATCTCCTGCTGACGCCGCAGGATCTCACCCAGCTTGTCCATCTGCTGGCGCATCTCGCTGTCCTGCTGGCCGCCTTGCTGCTGACGGCCGGCTTGCAGATTGTTCATCATGTCCTGCAGTTGCGACAGCAGTTGCTGGGCCTTGTCGCGATCACCTGACTTCGCCAGGTTTTCGATCTGGTCCATCATGCGATCGATGTCGCTCTGGCGCAGTTCCTGGCCGTTCTGCTGCATCTGCGGGGCGTTGGGATTTTGCTTGGCGCGCTCCGCGAATTCCTGCAGGAACTGGTTCATCGCCTCGCGCAGTTCCTTCATCGCCTTTTCGATTTCGGCGTCGCTGGCGCCATTCTTGATGGCGTCCTGCAGCGCCTGTTGCGCCTGGCGCAGCCGCTTTTCGGCGGCCGAAAGATTGCCTTCCTCGATGCCGAGCGCGATTTCCCAGAGATAGGAGACCTCGCTGCGCAATTGATCGTCGCTCTCGGCCATCTTCAGCCGGGTGCGGGCGCTCATGATGGCGAGATAGTGGGACATGTTGTCGAACGTATCTTCCGGCCGAAGTGTGATGGCGTCCATCAGGTCGAGCACGCGCGGCTTGGCGTTGGCGTCGAGCGCCAGCAGGCGGCGCTGTTCGATCACGGCGCGTGCCAGTGGATTGGCGAAAGGCCGCTCCGGCATCAGCAGCGTCTTGGTTTCGCTCGATGCGGTGTGCCCGGCATCGTCGGTGGCGACCAGCGTCAGCTTGATGCTGCTGCCGGCCCAGACATGCTCGGTCAGGTCCTTGGAGGTCTTGGCGGCGTTCGACTTGCCGCCGCGGCGCGGCAGCGTCAGCGGCATTTCAGGTGCACCGTACAGCGGGCGCGCATTGGGCGCCTGCGGATCGGCGAGCGCGAACACCGCCTTGGCGGTGGCGGCGCCATAGTCGTCGTCGATCTGATAGTTTAGCTCGAAGGCGCCGTTGGCGGCGCGCTTGGGCTCGCCGACGAAGCGGATCTGCGGCGGCTTGTCCGATATGACCGCGAAGGCCCAGCGGCCGAGCTGTTCCTCGCCCGACGTCAGCGTCAGCGTACCGTCGCCGGTCAGCTTGCTGGTGAACTGGCGCACCTTGGACGGCGCCGCCGGGCTTGCGGCCGGCTTGGCGGCGGCCTGCGGCGCAGCGGGGTCGATGTCGCGGGCGTTGCCATTCTTGTCGGCATAGCCGAGCGTTTCGTCGCCCGAGCCGCCCGTCACGCGCAGCGAAACATCACTGCCTTCGGGAACCGTAAAGGTCGGGATCGCCTGGTTGGCGTCGGCGGTCAGGAAGATCGGCGGCTTGCCGGTATAGGCCGGTGGCGTCACCCATGCATCGATGCGCGGCGGCACGATATCGCGCGCACCATGGGCATTGAAGCCGTCGCTGATCCTGCCGCCCGTCGGTCCGAAGGAGAAGGCGAAGGCGGTAACGAGCAAAAGGGCCGCCACCGCGCGCAGCCCCCAGGGGTCGCGCTCCGGCACGCGCGTGCGCGGCAGGTCGGCGCCAAGGTTGTCGAGCTTTCCAGCCATGCGCTTCTGGTGTTCGCGCCACAGCGCCTGCGAGAAGCTGCTTTCCCGGCCGCTGGGCCGGTCGGTCTGCACCAGCACCGGGCTGTGCAACAGTTGATTGGCGGCCTCGATGCGGCGGTCGATTTCGCCGGCGCCCGGCAGGCGGAAGAAGCGCAGAGGATAGAGCGCCGCCAGTGCCCCGATGGCAAAAGCAGCGATCAGGCCGATGCGCGCCATATCCGGTAGCCGGGAGAACAGCCCGAGCCAGGAGATGCTGAGGAACAGGCTGGCGACGATGACGAGCGGAAGCAGCAACGGCCAGCCGCGCTCGACCATCATCGAGACCCGCGTCGCCAACCGGCTCAAGGCCAGGCGCCCGGCCAGGCCGCGATCGCTGCTGAAGGTGGGTCGTTGCGTCATCGGCCCTTCCTTGAGCCTATTGCATCCCGAAAACCGGGATGCGGCCCTATCCCTTTGAGCATGATCTGTTCCGAAAGGGATTTCACTTTTCGGGATCATGCTGTGGAGCGGGCAGGATAGCCCGACGCCTCACGACTCAAAGAATACCAGCAAACACGGCAAAGGCGAGGCAGTTCGGAAAAACGTGAAGTGGACCGTTATAGTTCCATCCTGCATACCCTTTAGAAGGCTGCAGGCCCTTTAGAAGGCAGCAGGCCCTTTAGAAGGTAGCGGGGTCCGCATTCGCCCCGCAGACCAGCACGGCGACCCGTTCGCCCGCCGCCGGCTCATAGCGGCCGGACAGGACCGCGGCAAAGGCGGCCGCACCTCCCGGCTCGGAGATGATGCGGGCCCGGTTCCACAGCGCCTTCTGCGCGGCGATGATGTCGTCGTCGCTGACCAGGATCGAGC
>NZ_RZTT01000290.1 GCF_003996995.1 Mesorhizobium sp. M7A.T.Ca.US.000.02.2.1
CGGGCCGTCCAGCCTCGATCGTCGCCGATATCGACGTGGCGGCAGAGCTTGGCCCGGACCGGCCGCTGGAGATTCGCGAAACCCAGAAATTCTTCGAGCTGCGCAACAAGGTCCTGCATCTGATCCGCAACGAAACCGGAGTGGTCGTATGAGCCTCTCCTTTTCCGGAAAGACGGTCGTGATCACCGGAGCGAGCCGAGGCATCGGGCTCGGCATCGCCAAGGGCTTCGCCCAGGCCGGCGCCAGCCTGCACCTCATTGCCAACGACGCGGCCGTGCACGAACGGGCCCACGAGTTGGGCGCCACAGGCACGGAGGCCGACATCGCCGACCGCGAGGCGGTCGGGGCGGCACTCGAACCGATCTCCCGGATCGACGTGCTCATCAACAATGCCGGCCTCGAGCTGATGACGCCGATCACCGACAGCAGCGACGAGGCCGAAGCCGCCTTCCGGCGCATCATCGAGATCAACATCATCGGCACGGCGCTGGTCACCGCGCGCGCCTTGCCGCGCATGCAGGCCGGCGCTTCGATCATCAACACCGCCTCGATCTGGGGCCGCGTCGCCGAAGCGCGGTTCGGCGCCTACGTCGCCTCCAAGCACGCCATCATCGGCCTGACGAAAACCTGGGCCAAGGAACTTGGATCGAGGGGCATCCGCGTCAATGCGGTCTGTCCGGGATGGGTCCGCACGGAAGCATCGATGCGCTCGCTTGGCCGCATGGCCGAGCAAGGCGCCGTCAGTGAAGCAGCAGTGCTCGAAGACATCGTCGGCGCGCAAGCCCTGCCCGGCCTGATGGAGCCGGCCGACATGGCCGGCACCTATCTGTTCCTGGCGTCGGATCTCGCGGCCAACATCACCGGGCAGTCGCTCGGCGTCGACAGGGGAGAAGTGCCTTGGTAACTCCATTGCACGGAAAACGCGCGCTGGTCACCGGTGCGGCCAGCGGCATCGGCCGCGCGACCGCGCTCGCCTTACGGGACGCCGGAGCCATGGTTCTCGGCTTCGATCTCAAGGCATCTGAAGGCGATATCCCGATCCTTGCCTGCGACCTTGCCAATGAGGCCGACATCATTGCCGCGGTCAAGCAGGGCGCGCAACGGATCGGCGGCTACGACATCCTGATCAACAATGCCGGCATCCTCCAGGAAGCACCGCTTGAGGCGATTTCGCTCGATCATGTCGACCGCATGTTTGCCGTCAATGTGCGCGGCGCCATCATCGTGGCGCGGGAAGTCCTGCCGTACCTTCCCGATGGCGGCCGCATCGTCAACATCGCCTCCGAACTCGCCTATCTCGGCCGGGCGAACGCCTCGGTCTATTGCGCGACCAAGGCGGCCTTGCTCGGCCTGACCCGCTCCTGGGCGCGCGAGCTTGCGCCTCGCATACTGGTCAACGCCGTGGCGCCGGGGCCAACCGACACGCCGCTTCTCGGTTTCGAGGCGTTGAGCGAGAGCCAGCGCGCGCTTGAAACAACACACCCGCTGGGGCGGATCGGCCGCCCGGATGAGATCGCCTCCGCGGTGGTTTTCCTTGCCGGCCCCGGCGCCACCTTCTTCACCGGACAATGCCTGGGCGCCAATGGTGGCGCGGCGATGCTTTGAAACGAGATGATCATGAAAGACCGAGTTCTCCTCGCTGAACTGCCATGGCCCGAAGCCGAGAAGCGGATCGCCGCCGGCGCTCCCATCTTCCTGCCGCTCGGCTCGACCGAACAGCACGGCCACCACATGGCGATGAATGTCGATGTTGTGCTTCCCACCGCCATCGCCGAGACGGTGGCGAAGCAGGTCGGCGGCCTCGTCGCGCCGACCATCGCTTACGGCAACCGCTCGCAGCCGAGAACAGGCGGCGGCCCGGCCTTCTCCGGCACGATCAACATCACGGCGCATACGTTTTCGCTGCTGGTCAAGGATGTGATCTGCGATCTCTATCGCCAGAAGGTCCGGCGCATCGTTGTCCTCAACGGCCACTACGAGAACATCGGCCCGTCGATCGAGGGCATTGAACTGGCGCTCGACGCCATCGGCCGCGAACGAGCGACGGATCTGACGATCCTGCGCATCGATCATTGGGAAATGGTGCGCACAGAGACGCTGGCGAAAGTGTTCCCCGATGGTTATCCCGGCATCGAGCTGGAACATGCGAGCGTCATCGAAACCTCGATGATGCTGGCGTTGCGTCCCGAGCTCGTCGACCTCGGCAAGGCACTGCATGACGGCCCGGCGCAGTTCAGGCCATATGATCGCTATCCCAAGCCAGCCGAGGAAGTGCCGCCATCCGGCGTGCTGTCGCTGACCGAGGGCTCATCAGCCGAAAAGGGCCGGTGGCTGCTCGCCGACTGCGAGACCCGCATTGCGGAAATCGTCAAACGTGAATTCTTCTGAGGTGCCGACACCATGAGCAGCAATTTCTTCCAGCCGATCGACGCTTCCGCCGTTCCTCGCTTCGCCGGACTTTCGACCTTCATGAGACTGCCGGCCGTGGCAAGCGCGGAAGGGCTCGACATCGCGCTCGTCGGCATTCCGTGGGACGGCGGCACCACCAATCGGGCCGGCGCACGGCACGGCCCGCGCGAGATCCGCAACCAGTCGAGCCTGATGCGGCGCGCCCATCACGTCTCGGGAACGGAGCCGTTCAGCATCGCCAACGTCGCCGATGTCGGCGATCTCTCGGTCAATCCGATCAACCTCGTGGACGGGCTGAAGCGCATCGAGGACGGCATCGCGGCGATCGTGGCAGTGGGCGCCATTCCGCTTGCAGCGGGCGGCGATCATCTGACGACGTTGCCGGTGCTGCGCGCCGTGGCCCGCAAGGCGCCCGTCGGCATGATCCATTTCGACGCGCATTCAGACACCAACGACCGTTATTTCGGTGACAATCCCTATACGCATGGCACGCCATTCCGCCGCGCCATCGAAGAGGGGTTGCTCGATCCCAGGCGCATCGTCCAGATCGGCATCCGCGGCTCGATATACGAACCCGGCGAACATGACTGGGCGATCGCCCAAGGCATTCGCATCATCTACATGGAGGAGTTCGTCAGGCGGGGCGCGGCCAGCGTCATGGAAGAGGCGCGCGGCATCGTCGGCGATACGCCCATCTATGTGACCTTCGACATCGACTGCATCGACCCGTCGATGGCGCCTGGGACCGGAACGCCCGAGCTAGGCGGCTTCACCACCCGCGAGGCCCAGGAAATGGTCCGCCTGCTCGACGGATTGACCATTGTCGGTGCCGACGTCGTCGAGGTGGCGCCGCCTTTCGACCTAGGTGGAATGACGGCGCTCGCCGGCGCGACGATGATGTTCGAGCTGCTGTGCGTGATGGCGAAGTCGGTTCAAGCAGGGAGAGCGCCAGACTGAGCGCAAGCGTCAAAGCCGCCTGACGCGTCGCCGCCAGGCAATGCTCAAACCAGGACCATCGCGAACCGCGGCAAGCCGGGATCGCGCAAGATCACGTGAACGCCCCTATTGTCGATGCCAGCATCGCCAGAATGGCTAGGCCCGCCATCACCGACAGCCCGTTGAGGATGATCCCTAGAACGCCAAGCGCGCGGCTGTCGTTCGACCGCACCAGCGCCATCACGCCGAAAACCGCGCCGGTGATGTGCGCCAGCGGAGCGGCGAGCAGAAACACCGCCATGAAGAAACCGGTGGCGATGTTCTGCGCAAGTGTCGAGGCGTCGCTCGGCATCGCCACCAGAATGGTTATGGCAAGTGCCCCTGCCGCGAACGCCAACAATGCCATTATGACCGAACGTTTGCCGAGTCTGCCTTGCGCGACCGCGCCCGGCACGGCAGCCGTGCTTCGTCCCCATTGTCCCACTGTTGCCCGCTCCCCTCGCCGTCCGCTCAGAGCGGATTTTCGGCATAGAACTCCAGCACGCGCTGCTTGAAGGTCTTGTCCCCGACGGCCAGCATATGGTCCCGGCCCTCGATGTGAAAGGCGCTGGCGTTCGGCATCAACGCTGCAAGCTCATCGGGCGAGCCGCCAATGTCGTCGGTGGTTCCGACGGCGACCAGCGTCGGCTGGGCGATGCGGGCGATATCCTGCTCGCTCAGCAATTCGCGCGATTTGGCGATGCAAGCGGCCAAGGCCCGGCGATCGCTGCGGGTCTGGTCGGCGAAGGCGCGAAACGACCGGCCGCGCGGATGGCTGGTGGCGGCCGGATCATCGGCAAGCAAGGCGGCGGCGATCGGATCCCAATCGCCGACACCGTCGACCATGCCGATGCCGAGACCGCCGAAGACCAGCGTCGCCACCTTGTCTGGATCGGACAGCGCCATGAACGCCGCGATGCGAGCGCCCATCGAATAACCCATGACATGGGCGCGCTCGATGCCGAGATGGCCGAGCAAGGCAGCGGCATCGGAAGCCATCTTGACCGGCGTGTAGTCGGCCTCATCATAGCTCTTCGACGACGAGCCGTGGCCGCGATTGTCGAAGGCGATGGCGCGGTAGCCGGCATCGTTCAGCGTCTTGAACCAGCCGGGCGACACCCAGTTGACATAATGGCTCGAGGCAAAGCCATGGATCATCAGCACCGGATCGCCCTCGCCCGATTCCGGCTGGCGGTCGAGGAAGGCAAGGTCGAAGCCGTCATGGATGAAAAACTGCATCTGCGATCCCGCCTGCGTGCTCAACCGCCACCGCCATTGGGCGCATCGCCATTGTCGGCTGGTGGCATGCCGGGGCCGGATACCGTGCCCACGGCCGGATGGCGCAAAAGGTCGCCATACTCGATGCCGTTCCTGGCGGCAGTGCCGGCCTTGAGCTCGAGCACGAAGCGCACCGGTACGCCGGGCGAAATGACGGCGTCCGATTGCGGCTCGCCGTGCTTGACCGCCCGGATCTTGCCATCCTGGCCGACGAAAATCAGATCAAGCGGCATTGGCGTGTTGTGCATCCAGAAGCCGACCTGCTGCTGGACCTCGAAGACGAACAGCATGCCGTGGTTGTCCGCCATGTCATGGCGGTGCATCAAGCCGGCCTCGCGCTCCGCGGCGGTGTCGGCGACTTCGATGGAAAAAGAGCGATCACCGCCTTTCGTCATCACGACCAATGGCGTCGGATCGGCCGGAAGGATCATCGCCCGGCTGTCCGCCGAGGTCGGCTTTTCGGAATAGAAGTAACCACCGGCGGCGGCGATGAAGGCAATCGCGCACATCGCGCCCGCGGTCAGCCAGTTCCTGTAAGCCATTCGAGATCCTCGGCCGGAAACGCCCTAGTGCGAGACCGGCAAGGTCCCCATATCGGGGTGAATTTCGGCGGCCATAAGGCCTTTGTCGCCGCGTCCGAAACGCACCAGCACGACCTGCCCCGGCCGAAGCTCGGTGATACCGTAGCGGCGCAAGGTCTCCATATGGACGAAGATGTCCTCGGTGCCCTCGCCGCGGGTGAGAAAACCAAACCCCTTGGTGCGGTTGAACCATTTCACCAGGGCGCGTTCGAGACCGCTCTCCGGCGTCACCGCGACATGGGTGCGCTGCTCCTGCATCTCGGCCGGGTGGACCGCGGTGGTGACGTCCATAGAGAGCACTCGGAAGGCCTGCAATCCGCGGTCGCCATGTTTGACGAGGCAGACCACGCGTGCGCCCTCCAGGGCCGTCTGAAAGCCATCCCTTCGAAGACATGTCACATGGAGGAGGATATCGCCGGAAATGCCGTCATCCGGCAAAATGAAACCATAGCCCTTGGCCACATCGAACCACTTGATGGCGCCGGCTATTTCGAGCAAGTCCGCGGCATCGCCGCCTTCGTCACGCTGCAAGGCGTCGCCGAGGGGTCCGTCCCGCCCCGTCAAAGAGGCCTTTTCCCCCATAAGAATGCCCCCTTTTTTCAAGAACACCGCAACTGATTCTTGCCAACAGATTAACACTGCGGCTTCCGGTCTGTGCAAGACCTGCCGTGCCTTTTTTCACGGTTCATTTGGGCAATACCGGATTTGTTCTTTGCTGGCATTGCGCACCGCCGCACGATTGCCCTTTGACAGGGCCGACCCTATGTTGCGCCGCAACGCAATTTATCGAGGAAATCACATGCGCTATCTGCACACCATGATCCGCGTCACCGACGTCGATGCCTCGCTCGACTTCTACTGCAACAAGCTCGGCCTCAAGGAAGTGCGCCGCTACGAAAACGAGCAAGGCCGCTTCACGCTGATCTTCCTCGCGGCCTCCGAAGACGAGCAAAGCGGCATCGCCGACAAGGCACCGCTGGTCGAACTGACCTACAATTGGGATCCGGAAGACTACAAGGGCGGACGCAATTTCGGCCACCTCGCTTATGAGGTCGACGACATCTACGCCACCTGCCAGCATCTGATGGACAATGGCGTCATCATCAACCGGCCGCCGCGCGACGGCAACATGGCTTTCGTCAAGTCGCCGGACGGCATCTCGATCGAGCTTCTACAGAAAGGCCCGGCCAAGGCCAAGGCGGAGCCCTGGGCTTCGATGGCGAACACCGGAAGCTGGTAGCCGATCACGCTGTCTTGAGCGGACAATACCAGGCTGACGGACCGGCACCGTTTGGTTTTTCAGGGGCGGCGCCTATCTGTCTGGCTGAGGCGCCAGGCTTGGGCCGGCGCCCAGCCATGCAACAGGCGCTTGCCCAGGAGAATTCATGCCGACCAGCCATGCCGACGTCACCACCGAACATGCCAGCCGCTACCTGCAGCAGCTGTGCAAGCACTGGGCGCACAAATTCCCGGTCGAGTTCGATCCCACCCACGGCACCATCGATCTCTCAATGGGCCGTACCGTCATGGATGCCGATGCGGCGACACTGCATATCACGGTGTCGACTGACGAAGCAGGATCGATCGAGCGCCTGGAGGGCGTTGTCGCCGATCACATCAAGCGCTTTGCTTTCCGCGAAGAACTGACCTTCGATTGGAAACCCGCTCCGGCAGCTTAGGCGGCGACTTACTTCCCACCGGCCGGAGCGGCCATCTCCAGCAGCGCCTGCACCGAGCGCCAGTTGCGCGCGGTGCCCGGCACTTTCAGCGTGCGCGGGATCAGCCCGGCAAACACCGATTTGCCCAGCCCGTCCGGCGCGTGCAAGTAGAGCACATCGCCCTTGATCTCGAAGCGTTCGGGGCCGGTGCACTTTTCGGTCAGTCGCGCCACCTCGTCCGCTGTCGGCTCGCGCTCCAGCACATAGGCATGCAGCTTGGTATGGTCCCCGGCAACTTCCGGGTAAGGGTTTTCGTTCACCAGCCGCTCGAACCAGGAAAGATCGCGCACCATGATGCGCGAATAAAAACCCCATTTCTTCTCGAAGGCTGTTTCGAGCTGTTTCGTCAGCGTCGCCGCGTCGCCCTTCTTCGCCCGGAACACGGCATTGCCGCTCTGCACATAGGTGGCGACATCGGAAAAGCCGAGATCCTCGAAGAACGACCGCAGCTCCGCCATCTTGACGATGCGGTTGCCGCCGACATTGATGCCGGAAAACAGCGCGACGAAGATTTTTCCCGGATCAATTATTTGATCCCGATCGCTCATATGATGAACCCGGCCAATGTCTCGTTGTCGGTGATGTCCTGATACTGGACGCCCTCGGCCTCGAACTTCGCCTTGAGCAGATCGAAATTGCGGCGGTCCTTGGTTTCGATGCCGATCAGCACCGAACCGAAATTGCGCGCCGATTTCTTCAGATATTCGAAACGGGCGATGTCGTCGTCGGGCCCGAGCAGTTCGAGGAAGTCTCGCAGCGCGCCGGGCCGCTGCGGAAAGCGGATGATGAAGTATTTCTTCAGCCCCTCGAAGCGTAG
>NZ_RZTT01000291.1 GCF_003996995.1 Mesorhizobium sp. M7A.T.Ca.US.000.02.2.1
GTCAGCGCGCAATTGAAGAAACTGGAAGAACAGGCGGCGACGCCGATCTTCCGCAAATCAGGACGCGGCCTCGCTTTGACCGAGGCCGGCGAGACCATGCTCGGCTATGCGCGCCGGCTGATCGAATTGAATGACGAGGCGGCATCCGCCATCCATGATGTCGAGTTGGAAGGATGGGTACGGCTCGGCTTGCAGGACGATTTCGGCGAGGCGGTGCTGCCAGACGTGCTCGGCCGATTTGCCCGGGCGCACCCCAAGGTGAAGATCGAAGCCAGGATCGCACGCAGCCACGACCTTGCCGAAAGGGTCATGTCAGGCAGCCTCGACATCGCGCTCGCTTGGCACTGCGGCGAAACGCTGCCCTACAGCCAGCATGTCGCCGATGTGCCGATGCGCTGGATCGGGCCGGCAAAGCGCATCGAGACCAGCCTGCGCGACGGTGAGCCGCTGCCGCTGGTGGCGCTCGAAGCGCCATGCCTTCTGCGCACGGTGGCAACCGAAACGCTCGACCGCGCCGGGCTGTCGTGGCGGATGGCCTTTTCCAGCCCGAGCCTTGGCGGCATCTGGGCAGCCGTGGCGGCGGGGCTGGGGCTGACGATCCGCACCGACATCGGCCTGCCGGCCAGCGTCAGCGCGATGACGCCGGAGATCGCCGGGCTGCCGGCATTGCCCAAAATGGCGTTGGTGCTGCACCAGAAGGATGCTGAACTGGATCCGGTGGCAGCGCGGCTGGCCGACATATTGTTGCAGGCGGCGTTGCAGGCGCTGCCACGGGACGAGCGGTTGAAGGAGGTCGCTTAGACAGCCGGAACAGGTATCCAGCGTCGCGTTCCGTCCCCTCTGTCCTGCCGGACATCTCCCCGCAAGGGGGGGAGATTGGATGTCGCGAGTGCTCTCGCGAATCTTCAACGTTGCAAGAAAGGCGCCGTCAGAACGAACTGCTGATCTCCCTCCTTGCGGGGGAGATGGCCGGCAGGCCAGAGGGGGTGCTGTCCCGCCAACTTTGCGGAGAACCCCGCGAGCAAAGGGGTTCATTCGAGCCCGACCGCTTATTTGCGCTTGTTGGACCTGCCGGCGAATGGATTGTCCGACGTGCGCAGCGCGATGCGGATCGGCACGCCGGGCATGTCGAAGGCTTCGCGCAGGCTGTTGGAGAGATAGCGGACATAGGATTGCGGCATCGCATCAGGCCGCGAGCACTGGACAACGAAACCCGGCGGCCGGGTCTTGGCCTGGGTGACGTATTTGACCTTCAGCCGGCGTCCGGCCACGGCAGGCGGCGGGTGGTGTGCCAGGATGCCTTCCAGCCAGCGGTTGAGCTTGCCGGTCGAGACGCGGCTGTTCCACACCTTGTGCGTCCTGATGACGGCATCCATCAGCTTGTCGAGGCCGCGCCCGGTCTCGCCGGAGACAGGTACGGCCTGGAGGCCCCGCGCCTGGGGAAGAAGCCGTTCCGTCTTCTCTCGCAGTTCGGCCAGAAGCTCCTGGGGATGGTCGATCAGATCCCATTTGTTGAAGGCGATCACCGGCGCCCGGCCTTCCCTGATGATCAGGTCGGCGATCTGCAGATCCTGCTTCTCGAAGGGGATAGTGGCGTCGAGCACGATGATGACAATCTCGGCAAACCGGATGGCGCGCAGACCGTCCTGCACCGACATCACTTCCAGCTTTTCATGAATCCTGGCCTTGCGGCGCATGCCGGCCGTGTCGAACAATTTCAGGCGGCGACCATGCCAATCCCAATCGACCGAGATCGAATCACGGGTAATGCCGGCTTCCGGTCCGGTGAGCAGCCGCTCTTCGCCGATCAGCGCGTTGATCAGCGTCGACTTGCCGGCATTGGGACGGCCGACGACGGCAATGCGCATCGGCTTGGTGTCGTCATAGGTGTGCTCGGCATCCGGATCGGCGATATCCTCGCCGATCAGCACCTCGCCGGCAGCGACGTCTTCGTCTTCGCCATCTTCTTCTTCGCCGAAGGCGCGCGCTTCGCCGAGCGCGCCGATCACGGCGTCGCGCAAATCGGGCATGCCCTGGCCATGCTCGGCCGAAACCGGGATCGGCTCGCCAAGTCCGAGTTCCCAGGCTTCCAGCATGCCGCCCTGGGCGCCCTTGGCCTCGGCTTTGTTGGCGACCAGCACGACCGGCTTGCCGGACTTGCGCACGATCTCGGCGAAGGTCCTGTCGTCGGGCAACAGGCCGGACTTGGCGTCGATGGTGAAGAAGATCAGGTCGGCCTCGCGGATGGCGATCTCGGTCTGCGCACGCATGCGGCCGGGCAAGGTCGAGGCGCCCGCGTCCTCGAAGCCGGCGGTGTCGATGACGTCGAAATGCAGGTCGTAAAGCTTGGCGGCATGGACGCGACGGTCGCGGGTGACGCCTGGCGTGTCGTCGACGAGCGCCAGCTTCCTTCCCACCAGTCGATTGAAAAGAGTCGATTTGCCGACGTTAGGTCTGCCGATGATGGCGACTTTGAAGGTCACGACGCACTGCCCGACCCGCGGATCAGCTCGGACATCAATGTTGCGCGCTCGCGGGTGTTGCGCGGGGCGCCGTCATCGGCGGCGATCTGGTCGAACAGTTTCAGCGCATCCTGCGTCTTGCCTTCCTTCCAGGCGGAAAGGCCGAGTGCCTCGCGCGCCGTATGGCGCAGCGTGTTGGTGTCGGATGTGAGCGCTTCGACACGGCTGGAGACGTCGGCGAAGGAGCCATGGTCGACGAGCAGCAGCGCTGCCCGCAGGCGCGCCATATCGCGAATTCCCTGGGGAATGGCCGTGTCGGCGGCGACTTCGTCGAAATCCTTGACGGCGGCGGGGACGTCGCCCTTGTCGGCCTTGACGGTTGCGCCGCGCATGCGGGCGAGCAGCGGATAGGCGCCGTAGCCATCCTTCTCCAACTGATCGAGCGCGGTCAGCGCCTCATCGTTCTTGCCGTCATTGGCAAGCTTCAGTGCCTGCGAGAACGCATCGCCCGAGCGGTTGGCGCGCGTCTCGTCCCAATAGCGATAGCCGACGAAGGCGGCGGTGCCGAGCACCACGAGGATCGCAACGACAATCAGGGCTGGGCCAAAACGGTCCCACAGCTTCTGCGCCTGTTCGCGACGGATCTCGTCATTGACTTCACGGATAAAACTGTCGTCGGACATCAAATCAAACCATTCCTGCCCCGTCGGGCCTTTGTCAGCCCGCGTTTTAGCGAAATTTTGCCGGCATGGAAGGGGTTCAACAGGAAAATCGCCTATTGTCCGGGGCAAACGGATGTTTGCCCCGGACAGGCAGCCGAAAAGGCCAATCGCACCCACGCCACATTTAGGCGATAGCCGGCTTGCAGACATTCCCCGAGTGAAGATCAGATTGCCTATGCTTCGTCCGTTCCGCGTTGTTGCGTTTTCGCTTGCGGCACTCGCCGCTGCCGGTGGGGCTTTGGCCGATCCACCGGCGCCGGCAAAGCCGAAACAGGTCGTCATCATCTCGTTCGACAGTGCCCGCGACATTTCGCAGTGGAAACGCAGCCGGGCACTGGCTGAGCGCACCGGCGCGCACTTCACCTATTTTCTCTCCTGCGTCTTCCTGCTGTCAACGGAGACACGCAAGGAATACACCGCACCGGGCAAAGGCGCCGGCAAATCCAACATCGGCTTTGCCGCCTCGAAGCAGGAAGTCACCGAGCGGCTCGAACAGATCGGCCTTGCCGCGCATGAAGGCCACGACATCGCCAGCCATGGCTGCGGCCATTTCGACGGCAAGGACTGGAGCAAGGCCGACTGGCTGAAAGAGTTCGGTTCGTTCGAGCACATTCTCGAGAACGCCTATGCGATCAACGGCATTGTGCCCGAGCCCGAGGGCTGGCGCGATTTCGCGCGGCATGCGGTGGTCGGTTTTCGCGCGCCGTATCTGTCGACCGGCAAGGCGCTCTATGAAGCGCTGCCGGCGGCCGGCTATCAATTCGACGCCAGCGGCGTCTCGCAAGGCCCTGCCCGACCGACGGCCAGCAACGGCATCATGCACTTTTCGCTGCCGCAGATTCCGGAAGGACCGAAGTCACGGCCGGTGATCGCCATGGACTACAACCTCTATGTCAGACATTCCGGCGGCTTCGAGCGGCCAAGCCAGGCGGACGAGTTCGCGAACCGGACCTATGCTGCCTTCCGCGCCGCCTTCGACAAGCAGTATGCGGGAAAACGCATTCCGCTGGAGCTCGGCTTTCACTTCGCGCTGATGAATGACGGCGCCTACTGGAACGCGCTTGAGCGCTTTGCCGGCGAGGTCTGCGTCAAAGCCGATGTCGAATGCATCAGTTTTCGCGATTATGTTTCGCGACAGGACGCTGGCCAAAGGCAGGTTTCGGTCGGCGGCTGAGCCGCCAACTTTCACACCCCAGTCAAGCTGGATCGGGCGCCTGTGCCTGGCGGTCGAGATAGCGCTGGTCGATTTCCGGCAGCGGCTCGCCATGCAGAGTGGCTTCGAAAGCGCGCAGACGCTTGTAGATCGAGATCAGCTCAACCACAGTTGGCCACGAGTTTACAAGATACTGGAACGACGATGTCACTTGGGAGAACGCATTGCTGATTTGGTTCAACAAACCTAAAGTGATCGCACCAGCCGCAATGGACGGCGCCATCAATATCAAAGAGAATATGTTGTTCGTTTGCAAATAGAGGTAGCGAAATACGTTGAAATACACGTAGTGAAAATACAGCCTAAAATAGTTTCTTCTTACATTTGCAAACAATTCCCTCACAGCAGGTGGCTGTGCTCGATTCGGGTCATCTTCACCAAGGACCAATTCTTTTCGATAAGCCGCCTCAACGCGCTGGTTCCGGAACTGAAGCCCAGGCAATTTAACGCCGACCACAGCCAGAAGCACGGTGCCAAACAAGGCCCAAAAAATAGCCGACAATAGCAGCGGATGCGGTATCACACCCACGATCGGCAATTCCGTGATGTGAACCGACAGGGCTATGAGCAGCGGAGTGAAGGCGATGAGGGTCATCACCGAGTCAATCAAATTGCCGCCGAGTTGCTCCATGATCGTGGAGAAACGCATCGTGTCTTCCTGGACACGCTGTGAGGCACCCTCAATATGCCTCAGCTTCTGCCAGTTTTCCATGTAAAACTGGTTCATTGCAGTGCGCCAACGGAAGACATAGTGACTTACCAAAAATACAGTAAGCGCACTGACCACCACGGCTACACCGGCAATTCCCATGAATGTAGCAATCTGCCAGTAGATATCGGAAGCGGTGATCTTTATTTTTCCCGAAATGGTATTCTGGATCAGATCCCAAAATGGCCCGTACCAGTTGTTGATGGCAACGCTCACCTGAACCTGGAAATAGGTGATGAAGAGGATCAGCACAGAGCCGAGAATGGACCAGATCTGCCATGGGTGTGGCGAATACCAAGCCCAAAAGACGTAGAAGAGCGCCACTACGACGGCAAAATATATGTAGAACCATAGAAACGGCAGTGACCAGAATGATGAGACACCGATGATCGGCGGCGCATCGGGAGCAGCTGGAGGCATACCGAAAACACCACCAAAACGTTCCCCTGCGTAGAACCAGAGCAAGACGGCAAGCAGGCTCCAGACGACCGCCGAGCTAAAAAACAGCTTCGGCTTTGGAAAAAACGATACGAACACTGTGGCGAATTCCTCGATCTGGGCGCAAATCAGCTGACTACGGCGGGCATAAAGTCACACATTAGTGGGAAAGAAAATGCCCGTGCCCGATGCCCGGCACAGCAAGCCCACAATCATGGCGATTTTGGCGCAGCCGACAATGTGATGGCGCCGGAGACGACCAGCACGGTTGCGGCGGTGATCGAGGCGAGGAAGAAATCGCCGGACATTTGCGCCAGAAATCCGGCCGCGACCGGCCCGATGATCTGGCCAAGGCCGAACGCAGCCGTCATCAGGGCAAAGATCCGGCGCGGCGCGCTTGGCGCCTGCTGCCGGGCGGCCTGCAGGCCAAAGGCGGTGATGGCAATGAAGGTGCCGCCGAGCAGCACGCCGGCAAGCAGCGGCCCGGTGGCGCCGCCGATGGCGACGCTGGCGGTGACGCCGGCAACTTCGATGAAGCACGCCAGCGCATAGGCGGCATAGAGGCCGGTCCGCGCCGCGATCTTCTGCCAGAACCAGACCGAGGGAAAGCCCGCAAGACCGGCGACCATCCACACCATGGCCTCGAAGACGCGGCTGCCGCCGCCTTGCCGGACGATGGCGACCAGGAATGTCGCCGTCACCACATAGCCGAAGCCGAACAGGCCGTAGGCGATGATGACCTTGACCAACGACCGGTCCATCCGCAGTGCCGGCTCGCGGGGGACTTCGCCGTTGCCGAGCGGACCCTCATTGACCAACAGAGCCACGAGGACGAAACCACAGGCCGAAATCGCCGCCGACCACAGCCAGCCTGCCGCCCAGCCCGAATGCTCGGCGACCAGCACCGCCATCATCGCCGCCGATGCCGCTATGCCGAGCCCGACGCCGCCGAAATGCCAGGCCTGCAGGTCGTTGCGACCGGCAGCCGCGATATGGCTGAAAACGATGCTGGCCAAGAACACCATGACGAAGGCGCTGGCCAGACCGGCCAGAAAGCGGATGGCGAGAAAGGCCGCCATCGCTTCGGTCAGCCCCATCAGCGCGGCAAGGACCGCACTGGCGCCAAGCCCCGCCAGCATCAGCAGGCGCTCGCGCCCATGCGCCCAGCCGCCCGCCGCCGCCGACGCGCCGACGAGGTAGCCGAGATAATTGGCAGAGGCGATCCAGCCGGCATCGGCAGGCGACAGATGCAGTTCCTGCATCATGCCGGGCAGGATCGGCGTGTAGACGAAACGGCCGATGCCCATGGCAATCGCCATGGCAATCATGCCGGCGAAAGCGAAACGCAGCGCTGTCGAGTTGGCTGATGTCATTGCACTGCACAATAAATGCAGGGGTCGCTGAAACAATCGCCATCTGTTGGGCCAGTGCGTACGCCGGACGTGCTCGCCTCGACTTCCTATGTCGGAACGCTTGGCGCCTGCTCAGCAGCGACTGCCGGCGCGTAGCGGAGCCGTCTCGTGCACTGTCCGCCGTGCCGTCAGCCTGAACGGCACATCGCCCAGTTCGCGCTCCGACATGGTGTTCAGCACCGGATGCGAAAGCGGATCGATCAGCCATCTCTGCGCCTCGCCGTCCGGGCGCGGCTCATACGGCCTGCTCGCAGTGAAAAAGACCTCGACGACGACAAAATCCCTAACATTTCCGGCTCCACAGGTCTGTCTCTCCCGACAAAATCTGCCGTTTCGATATGCCTTTCAATTGAGATTTCAGTCGGATCAGTTTAGAAAAACTCAATGGCCATGCTCAACCGCGTCCATCTCAACGGCCTCCGCGCCGTCGAAACCGTTGCCCGTCTCGGATCGCTGGCGGCGGCGGCCGGTGAGCTCAACGTTTCCGTCAGCGCCGTCAGCCAGCAGATCAGCCGTACCGAAAAACAGCTCGGCCAGGCGCTGTTCGAGCGAACGGCGAGCGGTCTGGTGCTGACCGAATTCGGCGCCGTCTTCGCGGCCCGCCTCGGTGCTGGATTTCGTGAGCTTTCCCAGGCCGTGGCCCTGGCCGACGAGGCGACGCAATGCACATTGGTGGTTTCGGTGGCGCCGGCCTTTGCCTCGAAGTGGCTGTTGCCCAGACTATCTCGCCACTTCGACCGGCATCCCAACGTGCTGCTGCGCATCGACGCTTCGGTGCGGCTGGCCAATCTCGATCACTCGGACATCGACATCGCCATCCGG
>NZ_RZTT01000292.1 GCF_003996995.1 Mesorhizobium sp. M7A.T.Ca.US.000.02.2.1
GCTCATAGGTCTGCCGGGTGCACCTGTCATCATCGATGTTCGCATCGAAGAAGATTTCGAAGCCGATCCGCGCCTGTTGCCGGCCTCGTGCCGGCGCGATTTCAAAACCGTTTCGACCTGGGCCGCTGCATTCGCCGGCAAGCCGGTGGCCGTCGTCTGCCAGAAGGGGCAAAAGCTCTCGCAAGGCGTCGTCGCATGGATGCGCCATGAGGGGATATCAGCCGAATCCCTTGAAGGCGGCTTTGAGGCCTGGCGCGATGCCGGGGGGCTTCTGGTCCGCACCGCCAAGTTGCCGCCACGCAATGAAAAGGGCGCCACCGTCTGGGTGACGCGATCCCGCCCGAAGGTCGACCGCATCGCTTGCCCATGGCTGATCCGGCGTTTCCTCGACCCTGACGCGGTGTTCCTGTTTGTCGAACCCGCTGAAGTACTGGCTGTTGCCGACCGCTTTCAGGCCGTGCCGTTCGACATCGACAATGTGTTCTGGAGCCATCGCGGCGAACGCTGCACCTTCGACACCATGATCGAGGAGTTCGGGTTGGAATCCGGGGCGCTCGATCGCCTGGCGTTGATCGTGCGCGCGGCCGACACCGCAAGCCTCGACCTGGTGCCCCAGGCGGCCGGTTTTCTGGCTGCCTCGCTCGGTCTGTCGCGTATGTTCCGCGACGATTTGGAACAACTGGAAGCAGGCATGCTGCTCTACGACGCGTTCTTCCGCTGGTGTCGCGACGCCACCGAAGAAACGCACAACTGGCCCGCTGCGGGGAAACCGACATGAGCGCTCTCGTCCCGGCGGATACAGCGGAAAACATCCCGGTTCCGGCTGCACCGACCTTCACCGAGGCGGTGAAGGTCTGGGCGAGGATCGGATTGCTCAGCTTTGGCGGTCCGGCCGGGCAGATCGCACTGATGCACAAGGAACTGGTCGAGGAGCGGCGCTGGATCGGGGAACGGCGTTTCCTGCATGCGTTGAATTACTGCATGCTGCTGCCTGGCCCGGAAGCCCAGCAACTCGCCATCTACATCGGTTGGCTGCTGCACAGGACGGCCGGTGGCCTTGTCGCCGGCATCCTGTTCGTCGTGCCGGGCGCGCTCGTCATGCTCGCCTTGAGCAGCCTGTACGTCCTCTATGGCGACATGCCGCTCGTCGCGGCGCTGTTTTTCGGGGTGAAGGCGGCGGTGCTCGCCATTGTCATCGAGGCGGTGATCCGGATCGGGCGACGCGCCCTCAAGAACCGGGTCATGGTGTCGATCGCGGTCGCGGCGTTCATTGCCATCTATGCGTTGAATGTGCCGTTTCCGCTCATCGTCCTTCTCGCCGGCCTGACGGGATGGCTGGGGGACCGCGTTGCTCCCGGCCTGTTTTCCGGCTCGGCCCATGGCAAGGACGGTGTTGCCGACTCCAAGGGAGCGGTCGACCTGATGTTCGAGCGTGGCGAACTGGCCCATGTCAAACCGACCAAATGGCACGCGCCGCGCACCCTCGCCATCTGGCTGCCGATCTGGCTCGGGCCTGTTCTTTTGATCTGGTGGTTCACCGGCTCTGCAAGCGTCTGGACCGAGATAGGCCGGTTCTTCAGCCTGATGGCTGTCGTCACCTTCGGTGGCGCCTATGCGGTGCTCGCCTATGTCGCGCAGGCAGCCGTCCAGTCCTTCGGCTGGCTGGCGCCGGGTGAAATGGTCGACGGTCTTGGACTTGCAGAAACGACGCCAGGACCGCTCATCCTGGTGCTGCAGTTCGTCGGCTTCATCGCCGCGTTCCGCCATTCCGGATCGCTCGACCCGTTACTTGCCGGATCGCTGGGGGCGCTGCTCACCCTGTGGGTGACGTTCACGCCCTGCTTCTTCTGGATATTCCTCGGGGCGCCCTACATCGAGGCCTTGCGCGGCAACAAGGCATTGTCGGCCGCACTGGGCGCGATCACCGCCGCAATTGTTGGGGTGATCATGAATCTGGCCCTATGGTTTGCTTTGCATGTCATTTTCCGTGAGGTGCACGCGACGGGGCTTGGCATGAACGTGCCGGTGCTTTCGTCCATCGACTGGCGTGCGGCCTTGCTATCCGTGGCCGCCATGGTCGCCATCCTGAAGCTGAAAGTCGGCATGCTGCCGACACTCGCGCTATCCGCCCTTGCAGGGGTCTTGCTGGCGGCGGCTGGTTAGACAGCACCGCCTTTGTAATCCGCTTGCCCACCACCTAAGTGGGCTGGAAACGGAAGGAAACATCATGGCCGGACGGCGCTCTTCCCTCGGCTTCCTCGGAATGTTCGGCCGTTCGGGCGACTTGAGGCAGCTCGACGATGCCTTGCGCGGCGCCGATCTGCATCCAGCCCTTGTGCCGGAGGGCGTGAAGCTTACCATCGTCAACCTGATGAAGGATCGCTGGCCCGACGAGCCGCCGCCGGGCACCTATGCGTCGGTGGCACAATTATGCAGCTATTGCATCGCGGGTCCGGAAACCTTCGAGCAAGCCAATGGCCATGAGCGGACGCTGGAAGCCGAGCGTCGCATCGAGGCGGCGCTTGAAACCGGCGACAGCCTCGACGCGCAGATCGTGCTGATGACGCTGCATGCCAAGCTCATCAACGCTGAAGTCGTCGACCGATACGGGCTCAGCGCGGAATGACGCGAAAGGCAAGATCTGCCTGATCCCCTGCGGCAGCCGAGCCGATCAGGCCCGGCTGATCTCCTCGAGATACCAGCCGATGTAGCGCAGTTCGTTGTATTCCATCGGCGCGATCGGTCCGGGCACGAAATAGTGCGAGCGCACGCCGCGCGCGGTGTGCTCGATGATCTTCTTGTCCTCTTCGGTGGTGACCTTCCACAGCCAGGTCAGCTTCTCCAGATCGTAGTCCTGGCCCTCGACCGCGTCGCCGCGCACCAGCCAGATCAGCTCCATCTCACAGGTACCAGCTGTTTTCGGGATGAAACGATAGATCATGCCGTGATCGGGATAACAGACGAGAAAGGTCGTACCGCCAAGATGGATCGATGTCACGCCACCATCATAGTCGGTGAAACGGCCCATCAGCGGCGCGACCGGCGAGCCGTCCTTGCTGCCGCTGGAAACGCCGTCATAGAGCGCATAGCGGAAAGTGTGGATCGCCTCCTGTCCGGCGGCCGAGTTCTGCCAGCGGTTGGCGCTGCCGATCTCGATGCCGAGCGCGCAGGTGCGTTGCTCCATCGCGGCATTGAGCTGCTCGATCATCTCGGCCGGTTTTTCCAGCGCATGCGTTTGCGAATATTCCGGATGCGCCGGCCCGCAATGGTAACATTCGACATAGTTCTCGACGGCGAGCTTCCAGTTGGCGTCGAGCGCATAGGACTGGCGATACGCCACCTTGGCGTCGCCCCAGCCATATTGGCCGCAACTCGTGCGCAGCGACTGTTCGATCGGATCGAAATCGAGCGGCGTCTCGGCGAAGGAAATGAAGACCAGCCCGGAAGCGACGCGGACATGAAGCTTCTTCAGCCCGTGCGCCGCGCGGTCGAAATCCTTTGGCATCAGGCGCGCGGCACGCAAGGATCCGTCATTGGAATAGGCCCATGCGTGGTAGGGGCACACGAACATCTTCGCATTGCCCTTCTCCTTGGTGCAGACCTCGGCACCACGGTGGCGGCAGACATTGAGCATGGCATGCACGGTGCCATCCATGCCGCGCGTCAGGATGACCGCCTCGTCACCCAGCTTGAACAGCTCGAAATCGCCCGGGTTCGCGATGACGCTGGCATGCGCCAGGCAGTGCCAGTGGCGGCGAAAGACACGTTCCATGTCGCGCTCGAAGATCGCCGGATCATGATAGAAGGCACGCACCAGGCCGTGACCTGGCCGATGAGATGCCACCAGCCGATCGATCGCGTCGCCGTCGGTGGGTGCTTGCTGGATAGGATGCACACTCATTTGTCGTTCTGCCCGATGGTTGGTCCCAGAGCAATTCCAGGAAAAGTGTGAAGCGGTTTTCTGTTCGGAATTGCGTCAAACGAAGAGCGCAATTCCAGGAAAAGTGTGAAGCGGTTTTCCGTCCTGAATTGGTTCCGGGTGGTGGCTGTATGGCTGCACGAACTCGTCTCCGGTCAGGCGCCCATTTGCGTGCGCGGCAGGTGGATCAGGTTGCCGAAGCGGGCACGCAATCTGTCGTCGACCTGTTTTGGCACGTGGCGCGGAAATCGCTCGGCAAGAATGCGTTTCTTCTCGGTGATCGCACGCAGCAATATATCAGGCCGGCCTTTTTCGTTCCATTCCTTCGGCGAGGAACGATCGCCGAGGGCGGGATAGAAGTGCTCGGTCTGCATCAGCTTGAGCGTTTGTTCGTTGTCGAGATAGTGGCCCGGACCCTTGAGGCAGACCTCGGCGATGCTGTCGATCGACAGGGCCTCGTCAGTCACGTCGATGCCACGCGCGCAGCCCAGGCAATGACCGAGCATGTCGTTGTCGATGACCAGGCTCTCCAGGCAGAAGCCGAGCAGCGAGGCATGCATGCCGGCCGCCTCGTAGACGAGGTTGAGGCCGGAGAGGCCGGCCATCACATTGGTGATGCCCTTTTCGTAGCCGGACTGAATATCGGGCAATTTCGAATCCGTCATGCCGGCGGCGGAGCCACCGGGCAGGTCATAGAATTGCGCCATCTGGGCACAGGCCGCCGTTGCCACCGACTGCTCGGCCGACCCGCCCGCCATGGCGCCGGTGCGCAGGTCCGACATGAACGGCCATGCGCCGAAGATCGCCGGATGGCCGGGCTTGAGCGCGTTGACATAGACCAGGCCGGCCAGCACTTCGGCCACTGCTTGCACGACGGCGCCGGCCATCGCCGCGGGTGCCGTGGTGCCGGACTGGCCGGTCGACAGCAGCAGGATCGGGATGCCGCCTTCGACGCAGGCCTCAAGCACGCCGCAGGCATCCTCGGCGAACTTCATTGGCGGCACGACGAATGAGTTGGAGTTGGAAACGAACGGCCGGGCACGGAAATTCTCCTCGCCGCCGGCGATGGCGTACAGCATTTCAAGCGCAGGCTTCACGTTCTCACGCACGGTGAAGGATGTTCCGACGTGCTTCGATGTTCCCATCACACAGGCATAAAGCGTGTTGAAATCCATCTCGAGCGGATCGGCGATGTCGCGCGCCACCATCGGCCGCTGGAAGAAATGGATGTTGTCCAGCCCGTCGACGATGCGGGCGGCATCATAAATATCCTGCAGCTTGGACTCGCGGTACTCGCGCTTCTCCAGATCCACCAGGTGCACGGCGATGCCTGCCGTGCCGTAGTGCACGCGCTTGCCCTGGACCACCATGTCGTGCCTGGGGTCCTGGCCATGAAGCGTGAAATGTCGTGCCGCCCGCTTGATGGTGTCGAGCACGAGCGCGCGCGGAAAGCGGACCCGGCCATCGTCGCCGTGGACCGCCCCCACCTTGGTCAGCACCTTTATGCAGGAAGGAATGGCATTGGCGAAACCCACTGTCTCCAAAAGCGTCAGCACGCCCTCGTGGATACGCTCGCGGTCATCCCCGCGCAGCGGCCCGTAGCCGCCACCCTCGATGGCCTTGTGCTGTGGTCTGGTATCCTCCACCAGGGGAGATGATCGCATGGCATGTCCTGTTTCGCGAAGACCGGAGCGCTGCGGACGACGGTTCGCCGGCGTGTCCTGCTGTTCGACAGCCACTGGCATGGAAGCACTCCACCTTCGTCGGCAGGAACTCGTGGCGGTTGGTCCACCATCGGCCTGCTTCTTCCCCTGACGCCGACTATGCCGCTGGCACTGGCCCATCCTATGGGCCAGCTGGCCCAGTTCCATGTGCCAGAGGTAAAATACCGGAGCCGCTGCGAACGGCTCCGGTCACGAGAGATCGACGATGGATCAGGCGGCCGCGGGTCTGCGTCCGGCGGCCGTGGCCAGTTCGCGAATGCCTGGCTCGATGTGCTGCAGTGCGATCGACGAGATGCCCAGCCGCATGAAACGCGAAGGCTTTTCAGTGCGATCGAAGAAACGGTCGCCTGGCTCGATGATGACGCTGCGCGAGGCGGCTGCCTCGGCCAGCCCGCGCGAATCGGTGCCGCGCGGCCCTTCGAGCCACAGCGACGTGCCGCCGGCCGAATCGGTCGAACGCCATTCCGGCAGGAAGGCGGAAATCGCATGGACCAGCCGCTTACGCCGCTCGTCGAAGGCTGAAGACAGCCGCCGCACCAGCGCCTCGTGGTGGCCGAGCGACAGGAACAGCGCTACGGCGCGCTGATTGTTGGCCGGCGGGTGACGCAGCATGAAGCGGCGCAGCGCCCTGAGCTCCGCGATCAGTCCGGCGGACGCCACGATGTAGCCGAGCCGCAGGCCCGGAGCCAGCGTCTTGGACATCGAGCCGACATAGACGACGCGGCCGGAACGATCGAGGCTCTTCAGTGCTTGCTGCGGTGCCTCGTCGAGAAGCTGGCTGTCATAGCCGTCCTCGATGATGATCTGGTTGTAGCGGTTGGCTCGCGCCAGAAGATCCTGCCGCCGCTCTGCCGACAACGGCACCATGGTCGGGCAATGATGGCTGGGCGTGACGAAGACGAAGCCGGAATCGTTGGGGATAGAAGCAGTTACGATGCCGGACTGGTCGACCGGCACCGGCTGTATCTCCGCGCCGGCAAGGCGGAAGATCGAGCGGGCATCGGGATAGCCCGGGTCTTCCATCGCCACCTTGGAGCCTTTGGACATCAGCAGCGTCGCCAGCATGTAGAGCGCGTTCTGGGCGCCCAGCGTGACGATGATCTCGTCCGGGTTGGCAAAGATGCCGCGCCGGGGCAGGAGCCGCGCCTGGATCTGCTCGATCAGCAACGGATCGTCACGGTCGACCATGTCGGACGCCCAGTTGCGGATTTCCAGCACGGCAAGCGCCATGCGGTTGCACTCGCGCCACTCGGCGGTCGGGAACAGCGCCGGGTCGAACTGCCCGTAGACGAAGGGATAGGACGACTTGATCCAGTTCTCGTGCTTGGCCGGCGGCGGCATGTCGCTGGCGGCGATCTTGCGGCGTGCCTTCCAGTCGATCTCGTTGGCCTGGTCAGGCGCCTTCTGGTGCGGCTTGGCCGGTGTCGCCAGCACGTCGGGATTGACGAAATGGCCACGCCGCTCGCGCGCCACCAGGAAACCCTGGTCGACGAGCTGCTGGAACGCCAGCACCACGGTTCCGCGAGCCACGCCAAGTTTTTCGGCCAGGATCCGGCAGGAAGGAAGCGGCATCGAAGCGGCGATCTGGCGGTCGAGAATGGCGGCTACGATGGCCTGGCGGATCTGCGCCTGCAGGGTTTGGCCGGATTCGGCCGAAATCCGGAACAGGCCGGACCATATCGCCGTGTCGTTTCGCTGTGGCATGGGAGATTTCCTCGATGGCCAGCCTTTTTCGCTTGGCTGGACCAGCCGAACGTAACCGTGGCACAAGGGGTTGCGCCAATCAATTTTTCTGATCGTTGGGATTTATGCCAGTGATCCTTCACGTCCTTTTGATGCCGCGTTGCGGCATCCTGGGGTGACGCGGCGCCTCATGCCGGCGATGACATCGTGCGTGACGTCTGCGTCATCGCCGCGTGATGTCTGCGTCATCGCCGCGTGACGTCTGCGTCATCGCTGCGCATTGAAACGGGTGGAGTTCGGCCCGATAGATCGTCGCGACGACACGCGCCGGAAACATCCGGTCCGTAATGATGGCTCGAGGTCTCGGAGTTTGGCAGTGGATCAATCGTCCTTTCAAAAACAGCTCGCCGCCTTGCGTGACCACCGCGCGGCGGCGCCCGCCAGCA
>NZ_RZTT01000293.1 GCF_003996995.1 Mesorhizobium sp. M7A.T.Ca.US.000.02.2.1
ATCAACGGCAGGCCGTTTGTCGGCAGGCGTATCGACGACACCATGTCGGCCTGCCTTTCGGGGGTGGTTCGCATTCGCGGCAACAGGAACAGCAGCAGCGGCGCGCCGAGCAAAGCGGTCGCGGTGCCGGCGGGGATTTCGCCGGTGAACGGCAGATGCTGCACCAGGCGGTCGGTGAGCCAGAGCAGGGCACCGCCGACCAGCGGCGACCAGACCAGACGGCGGCCAAGCGTGCGCGCTCCGGCCAGCCGCGCCAGCGCCGGGGCGGCGAGTGCCACGAAACCGATGACGCCGACCTCGGCGACGACCAGCGCGCTGAGCGAGACGGCGACTGTCATGCCGGCAAGGCGGATGACGGCCGGCCGGGTGCCGAGCGATGCCGCGCCGTCGTCGCTGAGGTCGAGCAGGCGTAGCGGTCGCCAGAGCAGGAGCGCGGCGCAGATGCCGGCCAGCAGCCATGGCGCCAGAACAAGGACCGCCGCGTCGCCATTCTGCACCAGCGAGCCGCTCTGCCAGATGAACAGCTCCTCGGTGTATTCGCGGTTGAGCGCCATCAGCAGCGCGCCGGCCGAGCCGAAAGTGAGGCTGACGATGAGGCCGGCGAAGATGATCGACACTGGCGAAAAGCTGCGCCCGCGCGCCAGTGCGAAAACGGCTGATGTGGCGAGCGCGCCGCCAGCCAGCGCCACGCCTTCGCGGCCGCCTTCCAGCAGCCATGGTGCGTAGAGGGTGGCGGCCGCCAAAGCGAGGCTCGCTCCGGCATTGGTGCCGATCGTGGTCGGCTCGGCCAGCGGGTTGCGCAGCACATGCTGCATGATGACACCGGCGAGACCAAGTGCCGCGCCGGCCAGCACGCTGACGGCGACACGCGGGAGGAAGGCATAGCGATACAGCAACTGCGCTGGATCGGATGTGTCGGGAGCGGTGAGCGCATGCCACCACAAGTGCGTCGGGAAAAGGTTGATGAGATCGAAGATGGTCAGCATCAGTGCCAGGCCCGCGGGCACGGCCACCAGCAGGATGAGCGCGCCGATGCCGTCGCGCTGTCGCGGCAGGGACATTGCCTGAGCGATCATGCCGCTGCCACGAATTCGGCGAAACGCGCGGCAGCAGTGAGACCGCCGAACGGCCAGACCGGCGGAATGGTCCGCACCTGGCCGTTCCGGACGCAGGGCAGATTGGCCCAGAGCGAGCTGCGGGCAATCCTGATCCTGACGTGCGGTGGGATCGGATCGAGCGAGATCAGTTGCGCCTCGCCTACGGCGACCAGTTCCTCGATGCCGACCGTCGAAAAACCCCATTCATTGGTGGCGCCGGTCCAGGCGTTGACGAGGCCGAGCCGGTCGAGGACATCCTGCAGCAGGCTGCCGGCGCCGTAGACGCGGACATGGCGATCGTCGAACATGCTGACGACGCAGACCGGTTTTTGCACCGCCCGCTCCAGCCTGGCACGCGCTTGGGCGATCGAGGCTTTGGTGCGCCCGACAAGGTTTTCTGCTTCCGTCCTGCGGCCAAGCATGTCGCCAAGCTGCAGCGTCACCTGTTGCGCCTGCGCGTAAGGTGGAGCCTTGCCGCTGTAGAACGGCACGTTGAAGGTCGGCGCCAATCTGGTGAAGCTGTTCTCGTCCAAGCCATAGCCATAGGCGCCGACGATCAGGTCAGGCCGCAATTCCCGAAGCAGTTCGATATTGGGCTCGCTGCGCGATCCCAGGTCGATGGTGGCCTGCGGCAGCGCCGGGCCCTGCACCCAGTCGCCATAACCCCTGGTGTCGCCGACGGCGAGCGGCGACAGGCCGAGCGAGACCACCAGTTCGGCCGATGTCCATTCCAAGCAGACGACGCGGGCAGGTGCCGCGCGTGCCATGCCGCCCGGCAAAGCGAGGCCGGTCGCGGCGAGGCCGGCAAGATACTGGCGCCGTGTCAGCGCCGCCATTTTGGGCCGGCCCGCCACATTGCTTCTACCATGTATATTTCACCGAACCGTTGATCCTGCGGCCTTCGCCGTAGAAGCAGCCGAAGCCCGAAGAGAAACAGGAGGCGACATAGCGTTTGTCGAACAGATTGCTGGCATTGAGGCTGAGCGTGGCGTTCTGCCAGGCGTAATGCACCGCCGCGTCGGCGAGCACGACCGACGGAACCTTGAAGCTGTTGGCGTCGTCGCCATAGGTCGAGCCGACATAGCGGACACCGGCGCCCAGCCCCAGGCCCTCCAGGCGGCCGCTGCCGAAGGTGTAATTCGCCCACAGCGACGCGGAATGCTTCGGCACGCCGAAGGGCGTATTGCCTTCATTGCTGATCGAACTCCCATTATCATCAACAACAGAAGTCGCCTTGGTGATCCTGGTGTCGAGATAGGTGTAGGCCGCTCTCAGGTCGAAGCCGGAATCGAGGCTGGCAACGGCCTCCAGTTCGACGCCGCGCGAGCGGATCTCGCCGGTCTGGAACATGTCGTCGGGCCGGCCCTCATTGCCATAGCGCACGACATTCTGTCGGGTCAGGTCGAAAACCGATGCCGTAATGAAGGAATTCCACCCGGTCGGCTGGTATTTCAGCCCGATCTCGTACTGCCTGCCGGTCTCGGGCACGAACAGATTGCCGTCGCTGTCGGCGCCGGCCACGGGCTGGAACGATTCGGAATAGCTGACATAGGGCGCAAGCCCGTTGTCGGCGAGATAGACGAGCCCCGCCCGGCTGGTGAAGGCGTTGTCCTTCTGCTCGGGAATGTAGCCGCCGGCCAGATTGTCGTAGACCTTGGCGTCCGACCAATCCTGGCGGCCGCCAAGGGTCAGCCGCCAGTTGCCGAGCTTGACCTGATCCTGCGCATAGAGGCCGACTTGCTGCTGGGTGGTGTCGGTATCGGTGTAGGGCGTCAGATCGGTGATCGGGTACCCGTAAACCGGATCGAAGATGTTGAAACCGTCCTCGACGGTCCCTTCCGAGGCATAGTCGCGGTAAGTGTAGCGTTTGTAGTCGAGGCCGACGAGCAGCGTGTGGGCAAGCGGCCCGGTGTCGAAATCGGCTTGTGCCTGGTTGTCGATGGTGACGCCGCTGAGTTTGGTGCCGCCGGCATCTGCATAACGGTAGTATGCGCCGCTTGAAGGTTCCAGGCCGTTCGAGTCCGTCAGTCCGCCGCCGAAGACGCCCTCCTCGGTATGGGTGAGATGGACGTAGCGGGCATGCTGGCGGACCTGCCAGGTCTCGTTGAAACGATGATCGAATTCGTAGCCGATCGACGCCTGGTCGTTGTTGTAGCCGTCGAAGCCGGGCTCACCGACGAACATGCCGTTGGGCAAGAACTTGCCATCCTTGCCCGGCGTGATCGTGCCGTATGCCGGCAGATATTGCATCGCCCATCCGGAGCGGTCGCGCTGGTAGTTGGCGAGGATGGTCAGGCTGGTATCGGCATCGGGCTGCCAGGTGATCGCCGGGGCGATGAAGATGCGGTCGTCCTTGACGAAATCGATCTGCGTGTCGCCCATGTGAGCTGCGCCGGTGAGACGAAACAGCAGCGACTTGTCGGCGTTCACGGCACCGCTGAAATCGAACTTGCCTTCATAGCGGTTGAAGCTGCCACCACCGAATTCGACCTCGCGCAGGTTTTCCTCGGTTGGCCGTTTGCTGACATAGTTGATGATGCCGCCGGGGCTTGCTTGGCCATAAAGCACCGATGCCGGTCCGCGCAGCACCTCGTAGCGTTCCGCGCCATAGGAATCGAGTGCGGTGAACAGGGTGAAATTGCTCTCCTTGAGCTGCAGCCCGTCCCTGTAGAAGACGCCGCTGGCGTTCGAAATGCCGCGCAACTGCAGGCCGAGGCCGCGATTGTCGGTGCCGTAGAGATTGCCGGTGGCGCCGGGTGTGTAGCGCAACGCGCTGTTCAGGCTGTCGACGGCCTGCGCTTCCATCTGGTCCCTGGTGATGACCGATATCGATTGCGGCGTCTCGATCAGTGGCGTGTCGGTCTTGGTGCCGGTGGAGCCCTTTGTGGCAACGTAGCCCTTGACCGGCCCGAAAGCGCTTTCGACACGTTCCTGCACGTTGATCGGGTCTAGGGTGGTGGTGACCGTCTCCTGGGCCAGTGCATGGCCGCAGCCAAGCAGGGCCGGCAGCGACACCGTTGCGATCAGCAGGCGCTTGCGCGCTATCCGGTTCCGCCAAATCGGTCCATGTCCTGAAATCATCTGGTGCGCCCCCTGTTTCCAAATTTCGTGCCGATATTGCCGGTCGCGACGATTTGTTGATCGTTGCAGTCATCTTCAATGTTGACTAGTAAGGTCATGTTTCATAGTCAACCGGGCACGACCCGTCGAAATGCCGGAATCTGGAAATGCGGGCGGCCGCACTGGAGAAAAGCCATGAGCATGGCTGGAATTGATGCCCAGACTGCCTTCCATATCGACGCGGTGCGCTTTGCCGTCGGCGAGCGGACGCTGCTCGGTCCGGTCTCGCTCGAACTGGAGCGCTCGCGTGTCTATGGGCTGATCGGCCACAATGGTTCGGGCAAGTCGACGCTTATCAAGCTCATGGCGCGCCAGCAGCCGGCGAGTTCAGGCGCCATCACTTTCGCCAGACGTCCGCTGCCGCAATGGGGCGCCCGCGAATTTGCCCGCGCGCTTGCCTATCTGCCGCAGACGACGCCTGCGGCGACCGGCCTGACCGTGCGCGAACTGGCGACGCTCGGGCGCTATCCCTGGCATGGCGCGCTTGGCCGTTTCCGCGCCGAGGACAGGCAGCATGTCGAGGAGGCGCTGGCCCTGACCGATATGGAGGGTTTTGCCGACCGGCTGGTGGACGAATTGTCGGGCGGCGAGCGCCAGCGCGCCTGGCTCGCCATGCTGGTGGCGCAGAACGCCGGCGTCATGCTGCTCGACGAGCCGATCTCGGCACTCGACATCGCCCATCAGGTCGAGGTGCTCGGGCTGGTCAAGGAGCTCAGCCGCAAACGCGACCTATGTGTCGTCGTCGTGCTGCACGATCCCAACATGGCGGCGCGCTACTGCGACGAACTGATCGC
The DNA here is from genome assembly GCF_003996995.1 of Mesorhizobium sp. M7A.T.Ca.US.000.02.2.1. Lineage (GTDB taxonomy): Bacteria > Pseudomonadota > Alphaproteobacteria > Rhizobiales > Rhizobiaceae > Mesorhizobium. The sequence continues at coordinate 5,012 of NZ_RZTT01000293.1, forward strand.
GCTCAAGGACGGCAAGCTGCTGACGCGCGGCACGCCCGGCGAAATCATGCGCAGCGATGTGCTGAAAGGCATTTTCGGTGTGGAGATGGGCGTGTTCGCGCACCCCGTCACCGGCCAGCCTGTCGGCTATGTGCAGTGACAATATCTGATGAGGCGGCGGGAAATAGAAGGCGGCAGGCCGCTGTGAGAACAAGGAAGAAGCTGTTGTCGAGAACTGGTTTGTTGGCGGCGTTGGTCGCATCCGTCATCCTGTCGGCCGGCAGCGCGATGGCCCAGGAGCAACCCGCCGGTGCCGCGCCGACGGTCGAAGCCCCCACCCCGGCTGCTCCCGCGGCCCCAGCGCCGATTGCACCCGCACCCGCAGCACCGGCGGTCGCTCCGCCGGCCACAATGGCGCCTTCGCAGCCAGGCACCCGGCCGAACACGGCCGCGCCGTCAGAGGCCGGACCTTCGACGGCGATGGAGTTGACCTTGCCGCATGACCTGTCGCCATGGGGCATGTTCATGGCGGCCGACATTGTCGTCAAAGCGGTGATGATCGGGCTGGCCTTTGCCTCCCTCGTCACCTGGACGATATGGCTGGCCAAGTCGCTGGAGCTTTTCGGCGGCAAGCTGCGCATCCGTCGCGCCGTGCGGGCGATCGGCGAGGCCGCCACGCTGAAGCAGGCCAGCCGTACCCTTGACCGCAGCGGCGGGCCCGGCGCGCTGCTGGTGCGGGCGGCCGAGGAGGAGACCGCACTCTCGGCCGGCGCGCTCGATCATGTCTCGGGCGATGGCCTCAAGGAACGGGTCACGTCGCGCCTGTCGCGCATCGAGGCGGCGGCGGCGCGGCGCATGTCGCGCGGCACCGGCGTGCTGGCGACGATCGGCTCGACCGCGCCCTTCGTCGGCCTGTTCGGCACTGTCTGGGGCATCATGAACGCCTTCATCGGCATCTCGCAGGCGCAGACCACCAATCTCGCTGTGGTCGCGCCGGGCATCGCCGAAGCGCTGCTGGCCACCGCGATGGGCCTGGTCGCGGCCATACCGGCCGTCGTCATCTACAACGTCTTTGCACGCTCGATAGCCGGCTATCGGCAGATCCTCGCCGATGCCTCGGCCGGGGTCGAGCGACTGGTCAGCCGCGACCTGGACTTCCGCACCGTGGCGCCGGCAACGCCACTGGCGGCGGAGTAGCGCCATGGGAAGCAGAATCCGACAGACCATGGAGGACGATCTCGAGGAAAGCCACGAGATCAACGTCACCCCGTTCATCGATGTCATCCTGGTGCTGTTGATCATCTTCATGGTCGCGGCGCCGCTGGCCACGGTGGATGTCAATGTCGACCTGCCTGGTTCGACGGCAACGCCCGCGCCGAGGCCCGAGACACCGCTGTTCCTGACGCTGAAGGACGATCTGACGCTGGCGATCGGCAATGACAGCGTGCCGCGCCCGGCTTTCGCCACGACGCTGGACGCCAAGACCAAGGGCGACAAGCAGACGCGCATCTTCCTGCGCGCCGACAAGGCGGTCGCCTATGGCGACCTGATGGAGGCGATGAACCTATTGCGCGGTGCGGGCTATCTGAAGATCGCGCTGGTCGGCCTGGAGACGGCTCCCGCGTCCAATGCCCCGGCGCCCGCAGCCACTGGTGCGGCGGCGCCATGACGCAGGCGGTCGCCGTGCCCTCGGTCCAGCTGTCGCGCTTCGGTTGGCGCGACCTTGGCTTGTGGGCCGGTGCTGCCGCGCTGGTCCTTGGAGCCCATGTCGCGGTCGCCTACGCAGTGCAGAACCTCACAATGGTCACCGAAGTGGATGGCGGTCCACCCCCCGCGCAGATGATCGAGATGGCACCGATGGTGGTGATGCCGGCCGTGGAAGAGCAGGTCGCCGCGCTGGACGCGGTGACGCCAGATCAGACCGAACCGACACCGACGACCGAGCCGACACCTGAAGAACCGGTCGAAAAGGCGGAGCCGGTTGTCGAGCCGCCGGAAGCGGGCGCGCCAGACGAGACCGAAGCCACCCGGACCGAACCTACCCAGGCCGAAATGGCTGAACAGGTCGATCAGCCGCCGCCGGATGAGGTCATTCCGGATGTGGTCGAGGCTGTCACGCCCGACGTCGTCATTCCCTTGCCGCAGCCGAAACCGGTCGAAATTATCAAAGACAAGAAACCGGTCGCGGCCAAGGCGAAAAAGCCTGTCGAGAAGGCCAAGCCGCGGCCTAAGAAGGAGAAGGCGGCTCCGCCGAAGACGGCAACCGTGGCCAGCGCCGACGCACGGCCCGCGGCCAGGACCGCCGCGCCGAAGGCGGCGGAATCGACGTCTCGCTCCGGCGACTCCAGCAAATGGGACTCCCGTCTGGGCGCCTGGATCAAGCGGCACACGCGCTATCCCAGCTCTGCCAAGGCCCGACGCGTGGAAGGCAGGCCGTATGTCGCATTCACGGTCGACTCGTCCGGCCGGGTCCTGTCTGCCAGGCTCTCTCGTTCCTCGGGGGATGCGGATCTGGACCGTGCGGCGCTCGCCGTGCTGCAAGGCGCCACGGTGCCGAAACCGCCACCGGAACTCGGCTCGCGTCTGAGCCGTACAGCGCCGTTCGTGTTCAGCCTGCGCAACTAGAGCAGTTCACCGTTTCACGGAAACGGCTAACTGCTCTAATTCTTTGGTTTGACGCAATTCCCAAGGGAAAACGCTCTGCGTTTTCCCGGGAAAACCGTTTCACACTTTTCCTGGAATTGCTCTAGGAC
>NZ_RZTT01000294.1 GCF_003996995.1 Mesorhizobium sp. M7A.T.Ca.US.000.02.2.1
CTTTTTAACCTGATGTAGCAATCGCTCCGCGATTCTTTTTCCGGCTAACTAGTTTTTGCCTTGCCCGTCATCCTCCCCCTTGTTTTCATAGCCCCTATTCAGATCACTTTGCGGCGCGGAAAACGCCTCAGACCGTGCCGGCGATGGCGTTTTCGAGCAAGGTCAGCGCCGCCTTCTTGGTCAGCTTGACCGGGTTGCCGCCGGCAGTCGGATCGACCACCGCCATATCGGCGATCAGCGTCTTACGCTTCTTGTCCATGTCGAGCCCCTTGATAAGGCCGGGCAGTGCATGCGGCACCTTCAGTTCCTTGCGAAGCTTGATGATGGCTTTGGCGAAGCCGTCAAAGCCGCCCTTGATGCCGCAATAGGCGGCGAGCCGGCCGATACGCTCCTCGATCGGATCACGGTTGAAGGCCAGCACATAGGGCATGAACACCGCATTGGTCATGCCGTGATGGGTGTCGTAGAGCGCGCCGACCGGATGCGACAGCGAGTGGATGGCGCCGAGCCCTTTCTGGAAGGCGGTGGCGCCCATGGCGGCGGCGCTCATCATGTGGGCGCGCGCGACGAGATCTCCGCCGTTGGCATAGGCCTTCGGCAGGTTCTCGAAGACCAACCTCACGCCTTCGACGGCGATGCCGTCGGCCATCGGATGGTAGCCGGGCGCGCAATAGGCTTCGAGGCAATGGGCCAGCGCATCCATGCCGGTACCGGCGGTGATGAAGCCCGGCATGCCGACCGAAAGCTCCGGATCGGCAATGACGATAGCCGGCAACAATTTGGGATGGAAGATGACTTTCTTGGTGTGCGTGGCCTCATTGGTGATGACGCCGGCGCGGCCAACCTCCGATCCGGTCCCGGCGGTGGTGGGCACGGCGATGATCGGCGCGATGGCATCCGAATTGGCGCGCGTCCACCAGTCGTCGACATCCTCGAAATCCCACACCGGCCTGACCTGCCCGGCCTGGAAGGCGATCAGCTTGCCGAGATCGAGCGCCGAGCCGCCGCCGAAGGCGATGACGCCGTCATGCTTGCCCTTCTTGAACACGGCGATGCCGGCGGTCAGGTTGGATTCGACCGGGTTCGGCCTGACCTCGGAGAAAACGCCGTAAGGGACCTTCGCATCGTCGAGGATCTCTAGGGTCGAGGCGACGACTGGGAGTTTCGCCAGGCCAGGATCGGTGACGAACAACGGCCGCTTGATGCCGGTGGCCGCCAGCACCTCAGGCAATTCCTTGATGCGGCCGGCGCCGAAGCGGACGGTGGTGGGGTAGTTCCATTTGGAGATCAGCTTGGACATTTTTGTCTTTCAATAAATCAGATGGCTTCGCGCAGATGGAATGATTTCGGCCTGGTGAGATTGTCATAGCCGATGGCCGACAAGCCCGCGCCCTTGCCGGTGTCCTTGACGCCGGTCCAGACCAGTGCCGGATCGAGGTAGTCGCAGCGGTTCATGAACACCGTGCCGGTCTCGACCCGGTTGCCGATCGCGACGGCATGCTCGGTATCGCGGGTCCAGATCGAAGCCGTCAGCCCGTAAGGACTGTCGTTCATCAGCGCGATCGCCTCTTCGTCGTTACGCACCTTCATGATGCCGACGATCGGTCCAAAGCTCTCTTCGCGCATGACGCTCATCTGATGGTCAACATTGGTAAGCACTTCCGGCGCCAGATAGGGCGAACCGGCCTTGTCGTTAGCCACCTTCATGTCGATGTGCGCCACCGCGCCCTTGCGCAGCGCCTCGGCCTTCTGTTCACGTATCAGGTCGGCGAAGCGCGCCTGCGCCATCGGCCCCATCGTCGTCGCCTGTTCGAGCGGATTGCCGACGACATAGTTCTTGGTCTCGGCGATGAAGCCTTCGACGAATTCGTCATAGACCTTTTCGTGCACATAGACGCGCTCGATGCCGCAGCAGCACTGGCCGGAATTGTAGAAGGCGCCGTCGACCAGATTGGCGATCGCATGATCCATCTTGGCATCCGGCAGGACATAGGCCGGATCCTTGCCGCCAAGCTCGAGGCCGAGCGTCATGAAGGTGCCGGCCGCCGCCTTTTCGATGGCGCGGCCGCCGCCGACCGAACCGGTGAAATTGACATGGTCGATCTTTCCCGAGCCGAGCAGCCTTTCGGTCTGGGTGTGATTCAGCACGACATTCTGGAACACGCCCTTGGGCAGGCCGATCTTGTCGAACGCCTGCTGAAAGCGCTCGCCGACCAGCAGCGTCTGCGCCGCATGCTTGAGGATCACGGTGTTGCCGGCCATCAGCGCCGGCACGATGGTGTTGACGGCGGTGAGATAGGGATAATTCCACGGCGCGATCACCATGACCACGCCGAGCGGGTCCTTCTTCACATAGCGGCGGAAGCCGTCCTTCGGGTTGGAGGCAGGCACCGGCTTGAGCGCCTGCTCGGCGATCTCGACCATATAGGTGGTGCGTTCCCTGACGCCGCCGAACTCGCCGCCGTAGCGTACGGGCCGCCCCATCTGCCAGGCGATCTCCGGCACGATCTCGTCTGATATCGCGACCAGCGCTTCCAGCATGGCGAGCATGTACTTGCCGTGCTCGACGATTGGCGTCAGCCCCCACTTCTCCTGAGCCGCCTTGGCACGCTCGACCGCGGCATTGATCGCCTGGTCGGTCGCGATCGGTCGCTCGGCATAGATCGAACCGTCGATGGGGGATATGAGTTTGACCGTCTCGGTCATTTTGTAAGTCCTCGTATTCTACAACAAAATCGTATGGCCTGGCGCTGCCCCTCATCTGCCTGCCGGCACCCTCTCCCCCACGGGGAGAGGGTAAGAGTGAAGGGGCGCCGACGAACCGTCGATACCTAGTACCGCTCGAACCCTCTGTGCAGTTCCCAATCCGTGATGCGGCGGTCGTATTCGAGCTGCTCCCACTTTGCGGTGTGGACATAGTGTTCGAGCACATCCTCGCCGAGCGCCTGCTTGAGCATCTTCGACTTCGCAAGCGTCTCGGTGGCATCGCGCAGCGTCTTCGGAATCTCCGGCAGGCGCGATGCCTGATAGGCATCGCCGACGAACGGCTTCTGCAATTCCAGCTTCTCGTCGATGCCCGCAAGGCCGGCGGCGAGCAGCGCTGCGAACGCAAGATACGGGTTCAGATCGGCGCCGCCGATGCGGCATTCCATGCGGATGCCCTTGGTGCCCTCGCCGCACAGGCGGAAGCCGGCGGTGCGGTTATCCTCGCTCCACATGATCTTGGTCGGCGCGAAGGTGCCGGCCTGGAAGCGCTTGTAGGAGTTGATGTAGGGCGCCAGGAACCAAGTGAATTCCTTGGCGTATTTGAGCTGGCCGGCGGCCCATTGCTGGCCAAGCGTCGACAGCGTCCAGTCGGCCGCCTTATCGAAGAACAGCGGCGTCTTGCCATCGGCGCTCCACAGCGAATTGTGGATGTGGCTGGAATTGCCGGCGAGCCCGTAATTGTATTTGGACATGAACGAAATCGCCTTGCCCTCGGACTCCGCGATTTCCTTGGCGCCGTTCTTCAGGATGACGTGACGGTCGGCCATGTCGAGCGCCTCGGCATAGCGCACATTGATCTCTTCCTGGCCCGGACCCCACTCGCCCTTGGAGTTCTCGATCGGGATGCCGGCCGCCTCCATCTCGTTGCGAAGCCGGCGCATGACGCCTTCTTCCTTGGTGGTGATACCGATCTGGTAGTCCCCGATATAGGGCGATGCGGTATCGAGACCTTGCCAGTGCTTCTTGCGGGCGGAATCATAGGTCTCGTTGAACAGATAGAATTCGAGCTCGGAAGCGAAATAGCCGATATAGCCGCGCTCGCTCAGCCGTTTGACCTGCTTCTTCAAGATGGCGCGCGGTGAATGCGGCAGATCGTCATGCGTGTGGTGGTCGAGCACGTCGCAGATCACGAGAGCGGTCTTTTCCAGCCAGGGAATGCGCCGCAGCGTGGCGAGATCCGGCTTCATGACGAAGTCGCCATAGCCCTTCGACCAACTCGCCGCCTTGTAGCCGGGCACCGGCTCCATATCGATGTCGGCGGCCAGCAGATAGTTGCAGCCATGCGTTTCGTCATGCGCGGAATCGACGAAGTATTTCGCCAGGAAGCGTTTTCCCGCCAGCCGTCCCTGCATGTCGACGATGCAGGCGAGCACCGTGTCGATCTCGCCGCTGGAGACCGCTTTCTTCAACTGATCGAACGAGAAATTTCCGGCCATTCCTTTGGCACTCCAGCGCTTGGGCTTTGATTGATCGAACGAAACCATGGCCGGCACGATGCCGGCCATGGCCATGATAGCTGATGTCAGTGGCCCGTTTCGCCGACGGCTAACTCGGCGGCAGCGATGGCGGCCTGGCGCTTGGCGATCTGGTCGCCGATCGGCGGCCCCTTGAAGCGCCGGTTCTCGAAGCCGAACCAGAGCACGGCGGTCAGCACGATGAAGCCTATGGTGATGTAAAGCACCTTGTCGTTCGGCGGCTGGATCGCGATGTAGAAAATAATCACCATGCCGACGAGCGACAGTACGCAGAAGAGCTTGAACAGGCCGCCACCGAGGTTCCACGGGCCTGGATTCGGCCATTTCGCGGTTCCGAAAGCCATCATGCCGAGCATGATAGGGATGATGAAGGACAGGAAAAGGAACACCAGCGTCGAATTGACAACGATGGTGTAGATGTTGGTGCCGCCGATCGAGATGAACTGCGCCAGAAAGACATAGATGATCTCAAGGATCGCTGCGGTCCAGATGGCGTTGACCGGGGTACGCCAGGCTGGACTCACCTTGGCCAGCGACCCCGAGCCAACCGGCATGCCGCCGTCGCGGGAGAAAGCAAAGAGCATGCGCGAAGCCGAGGTCACCGTGGCGAGACCGCAGAGAAACTGCGCGATCAGGATTCCCAGATAGAGCAGTTCCTTCAGCCACACCGGCAGAATCGTGTCCATGGTGGCGAAGAACACGTTCCAGCCCTGCTTGGCGCCTGCCGCCAGATCCGGGATCGCTAGGACGATGGCGCACAGCATCACCCAACCGATCAGCGAGGACCAGACCACCGACGACACGATTGCCCGCGGAACCGAGTGCGCAGCCTTCAGCGTTTCTTCCGACGTGTGCGCCGACGCGTCATAGCCGGTGATAGTGTAGACCGGCAAAAGCAGGCAGAGCAGGAAGAGATAACCCATGGAATCCGTCTGCGGGAAAACACCGCCGCCCGCATCACCCGAATAATTGGTGAAGGTCCACAGCCGCGTGACGTCGATCGCCGGCGCGAACACCAGGCAGGCCACGATCAGCACTGCGGTCGTTCCGAGAATGATGAAGCCGGAAGCATCGGTCAACATGGCTGTCAACTTGATGCCGAAATGATTGAGCAAGGCCTGCAGGACCGTAATGAAAGCGACGAAGCCGACGATTTCGCCTGGCGTACCGGTCATCCCGAACCAGCTTCCGAACGTTCCTGTGAAGAAGAACGCAGTGCCGATGTTGATCGCGCCGAGCACCGTGATGAGACCGAGCAGGTTGAGCCAAGCGGTGAGCCAACCGGTGAAGCGGTTGCCGAGGATCGAAGCCCAGTGATAGAGGCCGCCGGCGGTCGGAAATGCCGAGGCGATCTGCGCCATGGCAAGGGCGAAGAAGCCCGACACGCAGCAGCCGACGATCCAGCCGATGCCCGCACCTGCGCCGCCGATCGACGATGTGGCTTGCGCGAAGGAGTTGATGCCGCCCGAAAGGATGCAGATGATCGAGAACGATATCGCGAAATTCGAGAAGCGGCTCATGCTCCGCGACAGTTCCTGGGCATAGCCCATGCCGTGGAGAACCTTCAGGTCCTCCTTCTTGTCAACGTCCGTATAATCCGGTCCTGCCATTTTCATTCCCCTGTGGTTCTAATTGGCCGATTGAACTGACTTTCCGACTGAATGCGATCTGGAATATCCGGCCTCCTCTGGCTCCAGATCCGAAAAAATGCCCGTGAGCAGATCCGCCCATTTCCGCTGCCCGGTCTCGCCGGCGATTTCGTCGTTGCGGATTTCGATCATCGCGCAGGGCAGGCCGCGTGATCGCGCATGCCGTTCCAGCGTGAAATAGACGCGGTCGGCAGGCGAATACGGCTCGTTGACGCCGACGGTGACGCCGGCAAGCCGCTTCAGCGCCGATATCAGCGGCGCCGCCAGCCGGCGATCCTCGTCGTGGATGATGCCGATATGCCAGGGCCGGTTTTTGGATTTGTAGACCGGCGTGAAGGAGTGGACCGAAACCAGCCGCGTTTCCTGACCATGTGACAGCCTGTTGTCGATGATACCGGCAATCGTGTCGTGGAAAGGCTGCCATGACAGGGCAACACGTGCCGCCCGCTCGTTTTCCGACAGGCCGGCATTGCCCGGTATGACCGTTGTCTCACTGACCGGCGGCACCAGGTCGGGCGCGTCGAGCGGCCGGTTGCAGTCGATGACAAGGCGCGAAATGCGGGTCTCGACCAGAGTCGCGTCAAGCGCCTGCGCCATGCGGCGGGCAACAGGCAGCGCGCCGGGATCCCAGGCGATGTGACGCGACAGGTCCTCGGCGGCAAGGCCGAGCGTGCCGAATTCGGCCGGCAGGTAGTTCGAGGCGTGATCGCAGGTCAGCACGAATGGGCTCGATCCGGCGGGGTTCGTCACCCTCACGGTATCAGACGATGCAAGGCTGGCGGGCCGTGCTTTCTCCATACTCTGCCGTCCCCGGGGAGCGCTGTATCGTATGTTACGTATTTTGCCTCATTGCGTCCCTGTGGATGATTTCATACAGTTTGTCCGGCTTTGTCAAATGCGATCTCGGAAAAGGCCTTCGGCCGAGCCAGAGGTGGGGAAAACATGATTTCCAGCATTGCCGAACTGATCGCCGATCGCCTCGGCACGATGCCGGCCGGCGAACGGCGCGCGGCCCAGACACTGATCGCCAACTATCCGATGATCGGCCTGAAAACGGTCGCTGAATTCTCGGCCGCGGCAGGCGTCTCCTCGCCGACGATCCTGCGTTTCGTCGCCCGGCTGGGCTTTCAGAACTATCCGGAATTCCAGTCGAGCCTGCAGGACGAACTGGCGGCGCAACTGCAATCGCCGGCAACAAGGACGCTCAACCCGCCCTCGCCCGGCGGCGGCACGGCGTCGCCGATGCTGGAAGCGACGCTCGACAATATGCGCGAGACGTTCAGGCACCTCTCCGACAGGCAGCTTGCCGACATCGCCGCCCGGCTCGCCGACCGGCGCGGCAAGACATTCCTGATCGGCGGTCGCTTCACCGATCCGCTGGCGCGCTACATGGCCGCCCACCTCGCCGTCATCCAGCCGGATGTCTTTCACCTCGCCGGGCAGGAGAGCATGTGGCGCGACCGACTGATCGACATGGGCAAGCGCGACGTGCTGGTGATCTTCGACATCAGGCGCTACCAGGACAGCCTCGTCCGCTTCGCCGAGAAGGCGCATCAGCGTGGCGTCCAGATCGTGCTGTTCACCGACCAGTGGCTGTCGCCGATCGCCCGCTTTGCTCGTCATGTTATCGCCGGACGAACCGCGGTGCCGTCGGCATGGGACTCTTCGGCTGCCCTTTTCGTCGTCGCCGAAACGCTGATCGGCGCCGTCACCAGGCAACTGGAAGCAGAAGGCGCCAAACGCATTCGCGAGATGGAAAGTCTGCGTTAGTGCCTGTGCGACGATCCAAAGCGTTACGTATATTTTCTCAAAGGTTACATTATTTAATG
>NZ_RZTT01000295.1 GCF_003996995.1 Mesorhizobium sp. M7A.T.Ca.US.000.02.2.1
GGTGAAGGGCGGGATCGGGAACGACGTCGCCTGCAGCGAAAACAGCACCAGCACGACGACCGGCAGGAAGATGAAGCCGTAGACGGCGAGCGCGTAGAGCCAGGAGGCGATGCGGACAATCCGGCGCATCTCAGGCCCGCTCGATCTTCAGCCAGCGCGCGCAGGCGAGATAGGCTGACGTGACCACCGCCATCAGGATGATCGACAGCGCCGAGGCCAGCGGGAAATCGCCGCGCCGGCCGATCTGCATCATCACCAGTTGCGGCATCAGCAGCTCGTTGTTGCCGCCCAGGATCTGCGGCGTGATGTAGTCGCCGATGCACAGCACGAAGGTCAGGAAGGCGCCGACCATGATGCCGGGCAAGGTCAGCGGCAGCACGACATGCAGGAAGGTGCGCACCGGCCCGGCGCCGAGATCGGCGGCGGCTTTGTGATAGCTCGGGCTGAGCTGCTTCAGATTGGCAAAGATCGTCAACGTCAACAGCATGACGAAGAAGTGCACGAAGCCGGTGACGGTGGCGAAACGCGTGTTGGCGAGTTGCAGCGGCTCGCTGAACAGGCCAGAGCCGGTCAGCGCCCGGTTGACGACGCCGTTCTGCGCCAGCACCAGCAGCCACGAGTAGGAGCGCACGACATAGGAGGTCCAGAACGGCAGCACGGCCAGCATCAGTGCCAGCCGCTGCCAGCGCTCCGGCACCTGTTCAGCGAGGATCCAGGCAAAGGGATAGGCGAGCAGCACCGAAATCACGGTGACGATCGCGGTCACCTGCAGCGAGTTCACCATCGCCTGCCAGTAGGACGGGTTGGTGAAGAACTGGCTGTAGTTGGACGCCGTGAAGCCGCCGCCCTCATGCGCCGTCAGGCTGGAAAACCCCATGGCGATGAAGGGCAGCACGAAGAACAGCAGCGTCCAGCCGAGCGCCGGCGTGACCAGCGCCCAGGGCAGGGCAGAGCCCGCCCGGGGCAGAGCAGAGCCCGCCCGGGGCAGGGCCGCCCGGGGCATGGCACGTCCGTTGTTTGCCGAGCTGCTCATGAGCGCTATCGGCTCATTTCGCCTGCAGCATTTCGGTCCACATATCCTGCATCTTCTTGTCGAGATCGGCGTTCGGCGCCGGATAGGCCTGGGCGCGCGCCAGGAAGCCCGGCTGCTCGTCGAAGCGCAAAACCTTCTTCTGGTCGTCGGTGAGTGCGGCCTTGGTGTTGGCCGGCATGCCCCAATAGCAGGAGGAGGTGGCAAGGCGCGCCTGGCCTTCCGGGCTCATAATGTACTGGATAAACTTCAGCGCCATGTCCTTGTTCTTGGAATCCTTGAACATGGCCAGCGACTGCGACCAGAGAATCGCACCCTCCTTGGGGACCGAGAAGTCCAGCGCCGGGTTTTCCTTGGCCAGGCCCGCCGTCACCCATTCGCCGCCGCCGACCAGTATGTCGACCTCGCCGGTCGCAAGCGCCGTCTGGCTGGCGGTCACTTCGCCGACCAGCTTGGCATTGGCCTTCATCTTCAAGAGCTCGTCCTTGAGGGCGGGCAGGTCGGCTTCGGTGAGATCGGCCGTCTTCTTGCCGATCGCCAGTGCGGCCATGCCGATGACCGGCAGGTAGTAGTCGTAAATGGCGACCTTACCCTTGTACTTGTCGCCGGTGAGTGCCGCCATCGACTGCATGTCGGCCGGGTCGACCTTGGTCTTGTTGTAGCCGATCGTGTTGTAACCGAACTTTTCGGTGATGCCGTAGCGCTTGCCGCCGACCACGGTGGAGCTGTCCATCTTCACCTGCGGAAACAGGTCGGCCAGCGGCAGTTTGTCTTCCGGCAATGGCTCGAACAGGCCCTTCTCGACGCCGCGCGGCACGTCGATGCTGTCGATCACCATCACGTCCCAGTCGCCCGGCTGCGACTGCTCGACGATGGCGAGGCCTGCGCCGGTGCCCTCGAATTCCTTGATGTTGACCTTGACGCCATTGGCCTCCTCGAACGGCTGCAGCAAGGCCGGATCGGCATGATCGCACCAGATCAGCGCGTTGAGATCGGCGGCCTGCGCGCTCGTCGAAAGCAGCAGCGCCGCGGCTGCGGCAGCTGTGCGCAAACGGGTCTTCAGGATGGAAAGCGGATTGCTGGCTGTGTGTGACATCGAGTGTTCTCCCTTGCCTTTGTGGCTTCTTGCAAAAAATTGAACCAATTCTAAAATTGAGTCAATTCTGTTTTGTGGCAAGAGGCTGGGAATGAGCGGATTGCGGGCTAGGCAAAAGGCGGACCGGCACCGGCGTATCATCGAGGCGGCGGCCGAACTGTTTCGCGAGGCCGGCTACGAAGGCGCCAAGATCGAGGCGATCGCCGCGCAGGCCGAGGTCTCTGTCGGGACGATCTACAACTACTACGAGAACAAGGGCGACATCCTCGGCGCCATCGTCTCGCTGGAGGTCAACGAGGTGCTGAATGCCGGGCAAGGCGTCGTCGCCAAGCCGCCGGCCAATGTCGGCGACGCGCTGGACACGCTGGTCGGCATCTATATCGAGCACTCGCTGCACTATCTCAGCAAGGAGATGTGGCGGCAGGCGATGGCGATCTCGACGCAAGCGCCCGACAGCCCGTTCGGCCAGGCCTACACCGCGCTCGACCGCGCCCTGACCGAACAGATCCGCGCCCTGATCGCCCGGCTGCAGGAGATTGGCCTGGTGCGCCAGGACATAGACGGTGCAGCGCTCGGCGAACTGATCTTCAACAACATGAACATGATGTTCATCGAATTCGTGAAGCGTGACGCGGCCAAGATACCGGAACTGCGCGCGGCGATACGGAGGCAGAATAGGATATTGGTGGCGGCGATTGGGGTGTGAGACGTCAGGAGCAGGCAGGAGAAAGCGTCGCTTCCGCATAAGACCTGGTTTCAGACGCGGGTCGCCTCTTGAGTTGAGTTTGAAATCTGGTACAACCTAGGAGGGCATAATAGGGGGAGGGGTAAATGGGGACGTTTTCAGTCTGGCATTGGGCGATCTTGCTGCTGTTGATCGGCGTGCCTGTTTTCTTTGCCGTTCGATCAGCCGCGAAGCCGTCACAGAATCCTGAGGCTCTTGTGGGCTTCGGCGGCTGGCTGATGCTGCTGGCTATCGGTCAGGCAGTGTCACCATTGCGGACGCTTGGCGACTTCGCCAATTCGACCGACGGCTACCAGCAACTCATGACCCTCCCGAACGGACCCCTGGCGGTGTATGGCGAGGTTGCTCTCAATCTGGCATTTCTGGCGCTTCAGCTGGTTGTGCTCGTTTCGATGCTGCGGCGAAGCCACCGCTTTCCGCAATTGTTTCTGCTCCAGTGGCTGGCGATTCCCGTCGTGTTTATCCTGGACACGATCTGGGTTGCGTCAGTTCTGGTCGTTCCGGTGAGCCTGGTGCTCGCAGGCGATGCGCTGGTGGCCCCCATAGTCTCGTTTGTGGTGACAGGGCTCTGGGTCGCCTACGTCTACAAGTCTGTCAGGGTGCGGAACACGTTCACCAGGATTGGGGCATCCGCCCAGGTTGCGAGCGCGTCATAGAAGGCAGCCCAATTTGGGATATTTTGGAGCGTCGGGGCTCGACGTGACCTTCAGTGACATGATGTTCATCGAGTTCGTGAAGCGCGACGCGGCGAAGATACCCGGAGCTGCGCGCGGCGATCCGCAGGCAGAACCGGATTTTGGTGGCGGCGATCAGGGTGTGACCTCGTGCACCACTATCTCGTCATCGAACCTGGAATGGCCAAATCCCGAGCCGATTGACCGCAACTGTCGTCCGTGACGGCTGCGAGCTTTTGGAAGGTCTTTATTTCGGCTTCGTTTATAGGTGCTGCCCGCGCTTTCGCCTGGAGATCAGCCAGGCGCGCCACGAGCGCTTGCGACGTCTCGACTTCAGGGCTCATCATTTTCATTTGTCCGATTTCAGTGGCGATTGACGAGCACACCCCGCCGCCATCCCTGCCTGGCCGGTTCGAAGTTTCAGTCGTAGACTTTCACAATCTTGCGTGTGCTCGGGTCCACCAGAACCGTTCGGTTGTCGACCACAGTATAGCGGTATTTGACGTTGGGAACCTCGTGGAGCTCGACCGTGTCTGGCAGAGCCGTGCCGACGTTCAGTTCCACCCCCGGAAGCTTCACAGAAGCCAAGGGTTGCTTCTTCACGTATTCGCCCACGACGGTGTCCTGTTCCGGCGTGACAACCACATCCTGTGCCGCAACTGCGCCGACGCTGGCCAACAGCAAGAGCGCCGCAGCGGCGCTGCTTAGGTGCATCCCCCATTGTTTTCCTCCTCTTTTAATGTGGCGGCAGCACGATCGGCTGCGCGCCAGCCACCCGAACACGCCGCCACGCCAAACGTTCCTCATACGGGCCTCTGTCCGAATCCGCGCAGGACCAAAGTCTGGTTGGAAGACGCAATGGTCTTACCCGTTGGAAGTAGGCGGAACGGCTTAGGCCTAAAGGTTGTTGTCTCTCCAAATTCGGAGAGAAACAGTGGAAAAAAGTGTCGGCCAGGCGCGATGGTTGCTCGCACCGATTTTCGCAACAGCCATCACCTTCCTGGTGATGGGGGTCGTTCTTGGCTGACATGGCGTGGATCGGCGCAGCTACGTCCCTTCCTGCGCTGATAGGACCCGCGAGCCGCTTTCGGCGGCTGGCGGGTCCTGTATTTCACCGTGCGCTGGGCTGCTCATTCGGCAGCGAGCGCTTTCTAGCTCATGCACCTTGGGAGGTTTATTATGGATCGGCGATCCTTCTTGACCGCAATGTTTGGTGTTGCCGGGGCAGCGGCCCTTGCAAGCGCTGTCCGCCCAATCGAGGCAATGGCGGGTGTTCCAGGAGCCGGACACGGCATCCTCGACGAACTTGAGACGCCACAAACAGAGGCCTTTGACGAAGATTCACAGGCAGAAGTGCAGCAGGTCTACCATCGGGACTGGCACCACCGTCCCCACCGCCGCCGGCGGGGCTGGAGACGGGTCTGCCGCAGTTACTGGCGGCATGGCCGCCGTCGCGTCCGGTGCTACCGCCGACGGGGACCTTCGGTCGTCCTTCGATTTTAACTAACTTTCCGCCTTGGCCCGTTCCGGCTCACGCGCCGAGAACGGGCCGGTTGGGATCTTTTTGGTGAACGGTAACAATGACATTGGTCCAGAGATTGAATGCGAGTGGCAGCGCAAACCAACCGGGAAATGACAACGACCATGCCGCGGGGTTTGCGGACGCCGTCTCGTTGCCGGACGAGGAAAACATTGCCGACCTTGTCAGGCGAACAGAGCGCATGGCCATTTTGGTGGTTCTAGGAATGGGCGGCTGGTTGATGTTAGTGCCCGCTATTTACCTTGTACTGACCCACGGGATATGAACGACTTTCGGTGTCGCGGCAGCTGACTGCAGCATGTCAGTGGAAGCTAACGCAACATCAATGCGCGTCCAAATTTGAATTGCGGGAGCATCGCATCGCGGCTTCCGCACCCCGTTTCCTGTATCGGCAATATGGGGACGGGCTGTTTTGCTGGCGCGAGGCACAAGTGTCTGGACCACCTATTATAGTGGTCCACGTCCGGCATGCTGGGAAGGCGCTCTCATCCAACCAGCCGCGCATACTCGGCCTCCGGTTTGCCGTAGGTGCCGTTTGCGCAAGCCGCAAGGCCGCTGCGGTCCCTGATATTCACTTCGCCACGTCGAGAATAGATGAAACCGCGTCCTTCCAGCACTTGCAGTCCAATGGTAACCCCTGGGCGTCTTGCTCCAAGCATGACGGCGAGAAACTCGTGGGTGATCGCAAGGCGTTCGCCGTGGACCCGATCGTCACACATCAGAAGCCAGCGCGCCAACCGCTCTTCAAGGTTTGATTTTGCGTTGATGAGGGCCGTATAGCTGGTCTGGATGTGGAAGTAGTGGACATAGCGCAACAGGAACAGGCGCAACGTTGGGCTGTTCGCAAGGGCCTCCTTGAAGGGCTCGGTTCCGATCCTGAAAGCGCTGCCGGGCGACTGAATGTAACATTGATGCGCCGCATAGTCAGCGCCCATCACGAGCGCGGCACCGGTCATTCCCTCAAAGCCGACAAGACCTACCTCGGCCTCCTTACCTGAAGCCGTCGCGACCACGGAGGCAATGCCGTCTTCCAGGAAGTAAACCGTCTCGATCTCCGAATCGGCTTTCTCCAAGATCATTTTCAGCTTGAGGTCACACAGTTCAAGGTGTGGCTGCAAAAGCCCCAGGTCACCAGGGTTAAGCCGACGCAACAATTGGTTTTTATAGGAATCGTTCTCTGGAATGGTCATAGCTCAATCCCGCTTGGGGCAAGAGCTTTCCAATCTCCCTGCCGTCTGCGCCCGTAAACACGTGCAGCCGATTTAGAGAAGATACGCTCTCTGGCGCGCGATTGACAGTGAAATGCGACCTGATGCACGGCGTCCCCTCAGCCGCCGAATTGCAAAACAAGGGTGTACAAAGTTAAAGGGTTGGAATCGTACAAGACTCTGCTTCGTACGAATCCGACAGTTTGTGATCGCGGCCAGCGCCGGCATGATGTGTATGGTTATCGATGTCGAGGTAGACGACGAGAAGGCGACTGGCAGGACCGACTGGCGAGGCGAAGGCTGTGCCCCATAACGGGTCAAACAATTTGGCATCTAAATTGCTCTGACAGGCATGGGGTGGGCGAGAGCCCGTCGCTTCGCAAATGGAGCGGCGGGTCTACTCTACCTGCGACTGTCGAATGGCCACAGCAGCAGGATGTACCCGCTTTTCAGCAGAGGCTAACGGAACATCCGTGCGCGTGCAAAGTTGGATTGCAGGAAGCACCGCATGCCGGCTTCCGCAGCCCGTTTCGTGTCACCGGCAATGTGGGCGGGACGGGCTGTTTTGCGTCGGTAGGCGATTTATCCAAGCGGTGACCACTTGTGGGTGATCCAGTCCAACAAGCCTGCGTCAACCTGCTCGCACCCGACATATTCGCGGACCAAGCTTTCAGCCAGGTGGCGCCATTCACACGCGGGAACGCTTGTTTCCCTTACCAGGTTTCGAAATGCAGAGCGGAGAATGTCGGCATCGAAGGCCGAGACGGCAACAGGACCTGGATCCGGATCTTCCCAACCTCGGGCCAGGTCATCGCGGTGACGTTGGCGAAGGCGCTTGAGCAGTTCGCGCGAGGCCTCGATTGCGAGTCGGGAGTGGTCCATGCCGCGGCGGAATGAGGCAGTTCCGGCCAGGGAATGGTGCCGCAACCGAAAGCTGGTTTCTATAGCCGCCTGCGCGATTTCTATATGCGTTTCAACCATCGCGGCCTCCCTTCCAGCGAAGGGATCTATTTACTCTCTTTTCGGGCAGAAAGGATTCAAGGTACGGTTGCGTACCGAAGGCAGCCGCGTTTCTCAAGTGGCCGGCGCCTTTTTGGCGGGGTGCTTCGGGGGATAGACGCCGGCCTAGCGGGCGGGGTTGGTCGGCATTGTCAGGTACCAAGCAACGGTTGCACGACAGTGCCGACCAAATCTGGGCACGAGGGTGGGCCTGATGACCAGGCTTTTGATGTTACTCACAAGGTGACAGCGCAGCAACTAAGCCTCATGGACTAGTTCGGACATGGTCGCTCGTCAGGGGGAAGCAAGCTTTCGGAACTTTTACGCGAATCCCGAGTTGGCACAGTGGCGGTCGATTCTCAGGATGTAGCCGCCCTAAACGTGAACCCGCCGTGCTTGGCCAGCGC
>NZ_RZTT01000296.1 GCF_003996995.1 Mesorhizobium sp. M7A.T.Ca.US.000.02.2.1
CACGCCGCAACAGTTCATCGATCTGGCCGTCGCGGTCGACAGACGCGGGCTGCAGATCGCCGTGCATTCGATCGGCGACGGCGCGGTGCGCGCGGTGCTCGACGGTTATGAGGCGGCGCAGAAGGCGAACGGCAAGCGCGACAGCCGTCACCGCGTCGAGCACATCGAGGTCACCACCACCGCTGATGTGCCGCGTTTCGCCGAACTCGGCGTCATTGCCTCCATGCAACCGCCGCATCCGCCGGGCGCAATGGATTTTCCACTGGAGCCGACGGTATCGCGCATCGGACCGGCGCGCTGGCCGCTGAGCTATGCCTGGCGGACCTTGAAGGATGCCGGCGCGCATGTCGTCTTCGCATCCGATTGGCCGGTGTCGCCGATCGATCCGATCCTGGGCATTCAGGCGGCGGTGTTGCGCAAACCGTGGGCAGAAAGCGACCCGGACCAGAGTTTCTCACTGCATGAAGCGATCGCCGGTTACACGATCGAGGGCGCCTATGCCGAATTCGCCGAGCACCGCAAGGGCACGCTGAAATCAGGCTACATGGCCGATCTGGTGGTTTTGTCGATGGATATCGAGAACACCGCCCCGGCCGACCTGCACAAGGTGCGGCCGGTGACGACGATTTGCGGCGGCAAGGTCACCTATCAGGCCTGACTATGGCATGGGGCTTGCAGGCCTCAATGACTGATTGAACTGTGACCCAATGCCGGGCTTGCCAACCCACCGGCCATGTGGTCACATCGAACAGGGGAAAAGCTCCGCCAGCAAGAGCGGGGTCAACAGTGAGGCGTAATCGTGCCGGACAAACCGGATCGGAATGCGATTGAAGTAGTAAACGTCAGAAAAATTTTCGGATCAGGTGAGGGGCAGGTAGCTGCCCTCGACACGGTCTCGGTATCTATCCGCGAGAACGAATTCTTCACGTTGCTGGGGCCATCCGGCTGCGGCAAGACGACGTTGCTCAGGCTGATCGCCGGCTTCGACTTTCCAACCGCCGGTGAGATCCTGCTCTACGGCCAGGACATCGCGCCGCTGCCGCCCTTCAAGCGGCCGGTCAACACCGTGTTCCAGTCCTACGCGCTGTTCCCGCATATGACGGTGGCCGACAATATCGGCTTTGGCCTGGAAATGCTGGGCAAGCCGAAGGCCGAGATCAAGGCGCGCGTCGCCGAGATGCTGAAGCTGGTCAAGATGGAAGCTCTCGCCGGCCGCCGCACCGGCCAGATTTCCGGCGGCCAGCAGCAGCGCGTGGCTCTGGCGCGGGCGCTGGCGCCGCAGCCGAAGGTGCTGTTGCTCGACGAACCGCTGTCGGCGCTCGACTTCAAGCTGCGCAAGGACATGCAGATCGAATTGAAACGACTGCAGCATGAGACCGGCATCACCTTCATCTTCGTCACCCATGACCAGGAAGAAGCGCTGACGATGTCGGATCGCATTGCGGTGATGTCGGCGGGCAAGATCCTGCAGGTCGGCTCGCCGTGGGACATCTACGACAAGCCGGCGGAGCGCTTCGTCGCCGACTTTATCGGTGAAACCAACTTTCTCACCGCCGCGGTCTCGAACATCGGCAATGGCAAGGCGCGCGCCACACTCAAATCCGGCGCGACCATCGAGGCGACCGTTGCCGAGGGCTTCCAGCCGAAGGACAACGCCACCGTGGTGGTGAGGCCCGAGCATGCCAAGCTGACCAAGGACAAGGGCGAATTGTCCGGCACTGTCGACAACATCGTCTATTTCGGCACCGACACTCATATATATGTGCGGCTCGACAGCGGCGAGGTCTTCACCGTGCGCCAGCAGAACACGCGCAGCGCGGGCTGCGGCTTCGAGCGCGGCGACAAGGTCGGCATCGTGGTCGGCAATGACGCCGCGCAAGTGGTGAGGGACTGATGGCGAGCGCGGAAGAAGTCGCCAAGGAAGCCGAACGCAGAGATATCCGCGATCGGTGGGTGCTGTCGGCGCCGGCACTGATCATCATCTTCCTGGCGGCGTCCGGCCCGCTGCTGATCGTCGTGATCTATTCCTTCCTGACGCCGGGCCCTTATGGCGGCGTGGTGTGGAAATTCTCCACCGATGGCTGGCTGTCGGTGCTGTTGCAGCGCGACATCTTCGACGACACTCTGGCCTTCGCCGATGCGCATTTGTCGATCTTCTGGCGTTCGATAAGCCTGTCGTTCTACACCACCGTGCTGACGTTGTTCTTCGGCTTCCCCACAGCCTATTTCATCGCCACGCGACCGCCGAAGACGCGCGAGGTCTGGGTTTTCCTCGTCACCATTCCGTTCTGGACTAATCTCCTGATCCGCACCTTCGCCATGCAGCAGGTGATCCGCAACGAAGGGCTGGTCAACACGGCGCTGATGGCGCTCGGCATCATCAAGCAACCGCTGCAGATCATGAATACCGACGCGGCCATCTTGCTCGGCATGATCTATGTCTACCTACCTCTGATGGTGCTGCCGATCTACGCCTCGATGGAGAAGCTCGACTTCCGGCTGGTCGAGGCCGGATATGACCTTTACGCCGGTCGCTGGCAGGTTCTGCGCCGCATCGTCTTCCCGTTGATCAAGCCCGGCGTCATAGCCGGCTCGATACTGGTCTTCATTCCCTCGCTTGGCGCCTATGTCATTCCGCGGGTGCTGGGCGGCGGCAAGAACATGATGCTCGGCAACCTGATCGAACTGCAGTTCGGCGCGGGCCGTAACTGGCCGCTTGGCGCGGCCATCTCAATTACGCTCATGGTGCTGGTGATGATCGCGCTCCTGTTCTACGTGCGCAACGCATCCCGGTCGGAGGGAGCCCATGGCTAAGCGTCCGTTCGACATCCAGGCGCAACCCGGCTTCGGGTTCATGGCGCTTCTGACCTTCTTCGCGCTCTATCTGCCGATCGCGGCGCTCGTCACCTATTCGTTCAACACGGCGGATTCGCTTTCGCGCTGGGATGGCGTCTCACTGCGCTGGTTTATTTCGGCCTGGCACAATTCGGCTGTGCAGGACGCCTCCGTCCGCTCGCTCGTGCTGGCAGTCTCGGCCGCCGCGCTGTCGACGATCGCCGCCACCATGGCTGCTCTGGCCACGACCCGCACGCGGCCCTATCCCGGCCTTACCTTCAAATACGCCTTCATCAACCAGCCGCTGATGGTGCCGGAGATAGTCACCGGCGTCGCGCTCCTGATCGTGTTCTCGCGCATCAAGGTCTGGACCGGTTACTCAGGACTCGGTTACCTGATCGCCGCCCACACCGCCTTCTGCATCCCGTTCGCTTACCTGCCGATCCGGGCGCGGCTGGACAGCATGGACCTGACGCTGGAGCGCGCAGCCGCCGACCTATACGCCACGCCCTGGAAAGCCTTCCGTTTCGTGACGCTGCCGCTCTTGAGGCCGGCCATCATCGCGGGCTTCATGCTCGCCTTCGTCATTTCGCTCGACGATGTGGTCATCACCGAATTCGTCAAGTCCGGCGGCCAGGATACGCTGCCCACCTACATGCTCGGCCAGTTGCGGCGCGAAACGAGCCCGGAAATCAATGCGATCGCCACGGTATTTCTTGCGCTGTCGGTGGTGCTCGTAACCGTGTTCTACTTCGTCAATAGGCGCAAGCCATAACCAACGATTGCCAAACGGGAGAATAGCAATGAAATGGAAGACCACGGCTGCCACGGCGGTATTCGCAATGTTTGCCTTTGCGGGCAGCGCGTATGCGGAAGGCGAACTCAGCATCTTTAATTGGGGCGACTACACTAGCCCCGAGATGATCAAGAAGTTCGAGGATACCTATAAGGTCAAGGTGACGACCACCGACTACGACTCCAACGACACCGCGCTAGCAAAGGTACGCGCCGGTGGTCATGGCTTCGACATTGTGGTGCCGTCGGCCAACTACGTGCCGATCTGGGTGAAGGAAGGGCTTCTGCTTGAGGCCCGGCCCGACCAGATGGAGAACTTCAAGAATGTCGACGAGCGCTGGGTGAACGTTCCCTGGGATCCGGGCCGTCATTATACGGTTCCGTGGCAGTGGGGCGTGACCGGCATCGGCGTCAACACAAAGGTCTATGACGGCGACATCAACACCTCGGCCATCTTCCTCGATCCGCCGAAGGAACTGGTTGGCAAGATCAATGTCGCGCCGGAAATGAACGACGTGCTGTTCGCCACCATCAAGTATCTGGGCGGCAACTGGTGCACGGACGACAAGGAATTGCTCAAGAAAGTGCGCGACAAGCTGGTGGAGGCCAAGCCGAAATGGCTGGCCATGGATTATAGCGTGACCGATAAGCTACCGGCCGGCGACTATTCGGCCGTCTACTACTGGAACGGCGCCATCATGCGCTCGCGCATCAAGAACCCCGACATCAAGTTCGGCTACCCGAAGGAGGGCTTCCCCTTTTTCATGGACAGTGTTGCCATCCTCAAGGATGCCAAGAATGTCGACAACGCCAAGCTGTTCATGAACTTCATCATGGATCCCGAGAACGCCGCCATGATCTCCGCCTTCGCCAAATATGCCAATGGCATCAAGGGCTCGCAGGCATTCTTGCCAGCCGACATGAAGGATGCGCCCGAACTGGTGGTACCGCCAGAACTGGAGAAAGCGGGCGAGTTCCTCACCCCTTGCTCGCCCGAGGTGCAGCAACTCTACACGCGCATCTGGACGGACGTTCAGAAATAGCGGCACTCCGCCTTCTCCCGCGCGAGTTGGAAGACGGCGGGTCAAGGGCCGTATGAGGGGTAGCGCTGAATTCCCAGCGTTCGCGCCGCCCCTCACCTGGCCTGCCGGCATTGCTCTTCGCCATGGCGTCGGGCGTTCGTCACTCGAAAGGCCCAATCGGGGGCTTTTTCGTCCGCTGTGCAGACCGCCCTCATTCAAGTGAACTGAAGAGCGGCATGCGGCGGCAGGGGATTCTCATGCAGTCATACCGCAACAGCGACGCGCGGCCGCCGATCATGCAGGGCTCGCCGCCCGCCATGGTACCGCCGAAGCTCGACTGGGACCGGCCGCCGTGGAACCGCTGGGCGTTCCAGCACATCCGTGAAATTCTGCCGACCGCCGAAGTCTGGCGCGGCAATGGCCATCGCCACCGCTTCGAACGCGCCGAGGCCGATCTCGACGGGCTGGCGGTCGAGGACAGCGAGGGCATGCCGACGACGCTCGCCGGGCTGCTCGACGAGACCTATACGGACGGCTTTCTGGTGCTCAAGGACGGCAAGGTCGCCTATGAGCGCTATTTCAACGGCATGGATGAGCGCACGCTGCACTTGTCGCAGTCGATGGCGAAGTCCGTTACCGGTTCGGTGTTCGGCATACTGGTCGGGCGCGGCCTGATCGATCCGGCCAGACTGGTAACAGATTACCTGCCGGAACTCGGCGTTACCGGCTGGACCGGCGCCAGCGTCCAGCATGTGCTGGACATGACCAGCGGCGTCCGTTTCTCAGAGGAATATACCGACCGCTATTCCGACATCGGCCAGGTCGATGTCGCCACCGGCTGGAAGCCGGTGCCGCCGGACAGCGATCCGGCCTTTCGTTGGCCCTCGCACATGTTCGAGCTGATCCTCGGCTTGAAGGACACGATCCGCCCGCACGGGGCTCAATTCGAATACCGCTCGATCGAGACCGACGTGCTTGCCTTCATCATGGAGCGGGTGACGGGCAAACGGCTGCCGCAGGTAGTTTCGGAAGAACTCTGGCAAAAGCTCGGCGCTGATGAAAGCGCCTGCTTCACGGTCGATAGCGCCGGCTATGCGGTGGCCGACGGTGGCTTCAACGCGACGCTGCGCGACTATGGCCGCTTCGGCCAGCTGATCCTCGACAATGGTGGCGGCGTCGTGCCGTCCGGCTGGGTCGAGGCGACGCGCAACGGCAGGCATGGGCCGGACTTCAGCCCCAGCCTGCCGGAGGGCAGCTATCGCAACCAGTTCTGGATCGAGGATCCGCGCTCGCGCGCACTGATGTGCCGCGGCGTGTTCGGTCAGATGATCCATATCGACTGGAACACCGGAATGGTCGTGGTGAAGCTTTCGACCTGGCCGGATTTCGCCAATGGTGCCTATTCCATAGCGACGCTGAAGGCCGTGCACGCTATCGCCACGGCACTTCGCTGAGCCCCCACAAAGAAGAAACGACCCGGAAGGAAACGCCATGACCGGCAAGACCGTGTTCGAGACCCGCTATGGCTTCCGGCGCAACCAGGTGGTGCTCGCCAACTGGCGCGAGAACCCCTTCAACCGGTGGTCGTTCCAGAACCTCGGCGAACTGGTGCCGACCGCCCGCGTGGCGGCGACGTCGGGCGTTGTCGAAACCCCCGTGCGCGATATGGGCGGCCTGCTCGGCGAAAAGGTCGCGATCGCCGGCACATCGGAGACAGTGGCTGAATTTCTCGGGCGTTCGAGCACCGACGCACTGACGGTGATGAAAGACGGCAAGATCGTCGGCGACTGGTTCGCCCCGCATATGGATTTCGGCGCCCGCCACATCATCTTTTCGATCAGCAAGTCGCTGACCGCCATCATTGCCGGCATTCTGGAAGGCGAGGGCGTATTCGACCCGGAAGCGCCGGTGACGGCCTACATCCCTGAAGCCGCCGGCTCTGCCTATGGCGATGCGAGCGTGCGGCATGTGCTCGACATGAGCGTCAGCCTCGATTTCGAGGAGGCCTATCTCGATCCGGAGAGCGCTTTCGCCCGCTATCGTCGCGCCACGCTGTGGAATCCGGGCGGCGGCACGGAGAGCCTGCGCGAATTCATTTTGACCTTGCAATGCCTTGCAGAGCCGCATGGCCAGACCTTCCGCTACCGCTCGCCGAATTCCGACCTGCTCGGCCTGCTGCTCGAGCGCGCGTCGGGCCAGCGGTTCACCGACCTGATGCGCGAGAAGCTGTGGCTGCCGCTCGGCGCTGTCAGCGAAGCCTCGATCGGCGTCGACATGGAAGGCACGGCGCGCACGGCCGGCGGTATTTCGGTGACGCCGCGCGACCTGGCGCGTGTTGGCGAGATGATGCGGCAAGGCGGGGTGGCCAATGGCCGCCGCATCGTGCCGGAAGCCTGGGTGCGCGATACGGTTGCTAGCGGCGGCAGTTCCGACGCTTGGCAGCGCGGCGCGATGCAGCCGCTGTTCCCGAAGGGCCGCTATCGCAACAAATGGTACCAGACGGGCTTGCCGAACGGCGCCTATTGCGGCATCGGCATTCATGGCCAGTGGCTGTATGTCGATCCCAGGACCGAAGTGGTGATCGCCAAGATGTCGTCGCAGCCCGAGCCGGTCGACGATCCGCTCGATGTCGAAATCGTC
The DNA here is from genome assembly GCF_003996995.1 of Mesorhizobium sp. M7A.T.Ca.US.000.02.2.1. Lineage (GTDB taxonomy): Bacteria > Pseudomonadota > Alphaproteobacteria > Rhizobiales > Rhizobiaceae > Mesorhizobium. Next base: position 7,293 of record NZ_RZTT01000296.1, read on the forward strand.
GCCTTCTTCGAGGCGCTGAGCCGGATGGTCTGATCCTCGCCTGGCCGCCACATTAGCGCGCGCTTTCCTGTGGACCCGCCGGGCTCATGGAAACGCGGCGGTTGGCGGACCGGACGTCTGCGCCTATGGTCGCCGCTCTTTGGACGAGAGCAGGTACGACATGGCATCCGACATCAAGCGCATTGCAGCCATCATCGCGGCCGAGATCAGCGCGCGGCCCGAACAGGCGGCCGCGGCGATCGAACTGCTCGATGAGGGCGCGACAGTGCCGTTCGTGGCGCGCTACCGCAAGGAAGTCACCGGCGGGCTCGACGACACGCAATTGCGCGATCTTGCCGAACGCCTTGCCTATCTGCGCGAACTCGATGCGCGTCGCGACACCATCCTT
>NZ_RZTT01000297.1 GCF_003996995.1 Mesorhizobium sp. M7A.T.Ca.US.000.02.2.1
GGCCGAAGATGCGGCGCTTGGTCAGGCTGCGGGCGAATTCTTCGAGCTCGTCCAGTTTGCCGGCGAGATAGCAGCCGCCGACCAACGCGCCGATCGAGGTGCCGGCGATCATCGACACTTCGATGCCGGCTTCGTCGAGCGCGCGCAGCACGCCGATATGCGCCCAGCCGCGGGCGCAACCGCCACCCAAGGCGAGCGAAATGGCTGTTTTCTTCTGGGAGTTCGTTTCGGACGCGCCGCCTGACGAGGACAGGCCGTTGGCCTCCCTGACATCTGGTCTGTTACGCAATGACGCCCACTCGAGCATCATGATCTCCCTTGTCCCACGGCCACTATACGAGCGGGCCGTATCGAAATGATGAATCTGTGTGGTTGGTGTCAGGCAGAAGGTTCAAGCTGGTGGTTTCCGATACGTGTTTACCGCATCGAACAGCGGCTTGCTGCCGTCGTCGGCAAGCGTCCCCTTGCCATCGATCAGCCCCACCGTCCGATAAAAGCATGAACGCCGGCCAGTGTGACAGGTTGCGTCGTGGCCTAACACTTTGACGCGCAACCATATGGCATCCTGGTCACAATCCGTGAGCATCTCGACGACATGCTGAAAATTGCCTGATGTTTCGCCCTTTTTCCAAAGCACGTTGCGCGAGCGCGACCAGTAGTGGGCGATGCCTGTCTCCAGTGTCAGCGCCAGCGCTTGCGCGTTCATGTGCGCCACCATCAACAGCATGCCGTCCGCGGCATCGGTGACGACGACCGTGACGAGGCCAGCGGCATCGAAGCGTGGTGAAAACACCGCGCCTTCCTCCATGGCCTTCTTGTCTGACGAAGCTTTCGGGAATTCCAATGCCGACATCGCCGGTCCTTATCTAGCGAAGTCGCAGGGCCATTCAGATCCCGCCGCCACGCACCATGGTCACGAAACGAACCTGCTCTTCGGGCGTATCCTTGAAGACGCCGGTGAAGGTCGAGGTCAGCGTGGTTGAACCCTGCTTGCGGATGCCGCGCATGGCCATGCACATGTGCTCGGCCTCGATCATGACGGCGACGCCGCGCGGATTTAGCACGTCCTGGATGACGCCGGCGATCTGCGCCGTCAGCGCCTCCTGGGTCTGCAGGCGGTGGGCGAAGATATCGACGACGCGGGCGATCTTGGACAGGCCGACAACCTTGCCATCCGGCAGATAGCCGACATGCGCCTTGCCGATGATCGGCACCATGTGGTGCTCGCAATGCGAATGGAATGTTATGTCCTTGACGATGACCAGGTCGTCGTAGCCGGCGACCTCCTCGAAGGTGCGGCCGAGCTCGTCCGCCGGGCACATGTCGTAGCCGCCGAACATTTCGCGATAGGCCTTTGCCACCCGCTTCGGCGTGTCGACCAGGCCTTCGCGGTCCGGATTGTCGCCGGTCCAGCGCAAAAGCGTGCGCACGGCGGCTTCGACTTCGGCTTCGCTTGGCCGGTCGGTGACCGGCTTTTCCATATAGGCTGACTGTGGCATGAGCTTCTTGATGACGGCATCCATAAAGGCGTCTCCCGTAGTCCCTCTCGGCGGAGGAACGAGTTGAACGGACCACGACCTTTCGGTGTCGGAAACTCGCCCCGTTTCCAGCCCCGTAAGTGGCGTGAACTTCCCGGCAAGGACATTGGCTTTCGTCGTTCTTGTCGATACCGGACTGCCAGCATTATATAAGGTCATAGCGAGCGAAAGGAAGACACGACAGCGGCAATCGCTGTTCGCTTGGCGGCGACGGATTGGAAAATAATGATAAACGAGGTCTACAACGCGAAAATTCTCGGTTTTGCCGGGAACATTGGCCGCATCGGCCGTCTCGATCATCCTGACGCGACCGCCAAGGCTCACTCCAAGCTATGCGGTTCCACGGTCACCGTCGACCTCAAGATGCAGGACGGCCTGGTTACGGACTTTGCCCATGACGTGAAAGCCTGTGCGCTCGGCCAGGCGTCGTCATCGATCATGGCGCAGCATGTCGTCGGCGCGAGCGCCGAGGAATTGCGCGCGGTGCGCGACACCATGCTGAAGATGCTCAAGGAAAATGGCGCCCCGCCGGACGGTCGCTTTGCGGATCTCAGATATCTGGAGCCGGTGCGCGATTACAAGGCGCGGCACGCTTCGACCATGCTGACTTTCGATGCCGTGGTCGACGCCATCGGCCAGATCGAGAAGAAGCGCGCCGAAGAAGCGGCCTGACCTTGGGGTTTGGCTACCAAAGCCTGGTGTTTGCCGGGAGCCTTGCTGGCTCACTCGCGTTGAGCGGGACCCCGAGCCGGGCAGACGTAGCGGTCGAGCGCGATATCGGCGACTATCTCATGAAGGCAATCCAGCATTGTTGGAACATGCCTGCAAACACCCACAGCATTGCACGCGTCCAGATCAGTCTGAACAAGGACGGGTCACTCGCAGGCCCGCCAAAAATCCTCGGTCCTGTGACGACGCCGCCGGACAAGGTTGCCGAGTCCGCCGTCCGGGCCATCGCACGCTGCGCGCCATTTCCCAGGCTGACATCATATGCTGCCCACTACGATATGTGGCGCGATGTCATGCTCACATTCAACCTGGGAGAAGACTCACCGGGCGAGCTTCCGGCCGCGGATACGCTCGACAAACTCTTCGAAAAATACCGCAAGAAGGCCAAGTAGCGGGCCCGGCCGGAAGGTTCAAGCCTGCGCTTCCAGCACCCGCCTGCTTTCGGCAAATTCGCTTCTGAGCCAGTCGGCGAACGCGGCGGCCGGTTCCGAGAGGTCGCGCAAGTTTCTGGCCACCAGCCAATAGGCGCCGGATGCGACGTCGATGTCGAACGGCTTGACCAGCGCGCCGGATGCGATTTCCCCGCCGATCTGCAAGAGATCGCCCAAGGCCACGCCATGTCCGAGCAAAGCGGCCTGTTTTGAAAGCGACGCATCCGCCAGCATCGGCCCGCGCGCCGGTATGGCGTCGGCGGGCACGCCGGCCGCTTCGAACCAGCGCGCCCAGCCTTGACGGTTTTCCTCGTGCAGAAGCGTGTAGCGGGCAAGATCGATCGGCTTATCGAGGGCTGGCCCAGAAGCAAGCAGCGCCGGCGACAGAACCGGTGAATCGACAGTCGAGGCAAGCCGCTCCGCTTCGCTGCGCGGCCACGCGGTGACATGTGTGCTGAAGCGCAAGGCAAGCTCCGGCTGATCGCTGCGGAACTCGATCAGCCTTGGATCGACTTCGAGGGAGACGTCGATATCGGGCCGCAATTGGCGAAACCGGTTGAGCCGCGGCACCAGCCACACGGATGCAAGCGACGGCTCGACACTGACACGGACTACGGGCTGCGGTGGTGTCGCCACCAGTTCTCCAAGCAAGGTGTCGATGGCGTCGAAACTTCTGACAAGCTGCTCCAGCAGACGTCGGCCGGTGTCGGTCAGCTCGACCCGGCGATGGTGACGTTCGAACAAGGGTTGGCGCAGGAAGGTTTCGAGTTCCCGGATCTGCCGGCTGATCGCCGCCTGCGAGACGAAAAGCTCCTCGGCGGCCCGGCTGAAGCTCAGATGCCGGCCCGCCGCCTCGAAGCTTCTCAATGCCGTCAGCGGCAAGCGTCCGCGCTTCATTCACATAACCCAGGATTATCCGAAGTGGAAATTATACTCGTTTGAAGGCGAAGGCCAGCGGCGGTCTAATCGCATCAAAGGAGACCGACCATGATCCAGTTGCTGAGCATCTTTGGCGATGTCATGCGGATCGCAACGTTTCAATGGCGTGACAGAAGACAGCATGAAAAGCGTTACGAAGAGCCGACCAGTCGTGGCCGGTGGGTGGCTTCGGCTGACTGGCAGCCGTTTCGCCGTTCCGCCCGTGACGACTGAGTGCGCGCAAGGAGTGGGGATTGCGTTCTCCAGTGGAAGCTCACATCTATCGCTTGGGAAACGCGATACGGAGACTGTGGTGCGCGACCAGCATGGGCATGCGCATATCGCCCGGCCGCCGAAACGCGGCCGCAACTGGCCCGGTCCATGGCGCAAGACGCCGGGCCGTCTCCTCGGCACGTCGCTCGTGCGCCTCTATCAGCTGACGCTGTCGGGCTTTGTCGGCAATTCCTGCCGGCATCTGCCGACCTGTTCAGAATATGCCCATGAGGCGATCGCCCGCCATGGCCTGTGGGCCGGCGGTTGGATGGGATTCTTCCGCGTGCTGCGCTGCGGGCCATTCGGCACGCATGGCATCGACCGCGTGCCGGAGGTGCTGGAGGATCGTTATGTCTGGTTCACGCCATGGCGGTACTGGCGGATCGGCAGCAAGCGCGGCGAAGCGCAGGGGTGATCGCGTCGGTCAGGTACCGGCGGCTCTGCCCGTTTACGATCCGGTAGGGTTAACAACAGCCTGCACAAAGACTGCGCATTTGAGACAAAATCGAGACAAGAGACCCCGCTAAGCCGCTCGCGAACCCCCTTCTTGAGCGAGCAGACAAATGCGCAATTTCGACCGTCTTCCCTTCATCTTTGCCGGGATACTGTTCCTGCTCGCCTGGCTGCTGGGATTTCCGTTGCGCGCGCAATCGGCGCCGCTGGGGGACGTGCAGTGCACGGTGATCGCCGATGCGGCGAGCGGCAAGACGCTTTACCAGGACGGGGTGTGCGACCAGCGGTTCAGCCCGGCTTCGACGTTCAAGGTGCCGTTGTCGCTGATCGGCTATGACAGCGGGATCCTTAGCGACGAGCACACGCCGAGCTGGGATTACAAGCCTGAATTCAACGCGGTGAAGCGGGATCAGAAGACCGTCGATCCGGTGGTCTGGGAGCGAGATTCGATCCTGTGGTTTTCCCGGGAAATCACCCGCCGGCTTGGGTCTGAGAGTTTTGCCGGTTATGCCTCGAAATTCGACTACGGCAATGCCGATGTTTCCGGTAATCCCGGCAAGAATGATGGTTTGACCAAGTCCTGGGTGAATTCCTCGCTCAAGATCACGCCGGTCGAGCAGGTCGAATTCCTGCGCAAGCTGCTGGCCCGCAAGCTGCCTGTCTCGGCCAAGGCCTACGACATGACATCAGCCATCATCCCGATCTTCCAGGCCGGGGATTGGACGGTGCAAGGCAAGACCGGCAGCACCAGGCTGCGCAACGACGCCGACAAGGTCCAGGACAAGCGCTCGCTTGGCTGGTTCGTCGGATGGGCGAACAAGGATGGCCGCCAGATCGTCTTTGCGCGGCTTGTCGTCGATGCCAACCGTACCGACATGCCAAAGGGCCTCAAGACCCGGGCTGCGTTCCTGAAGGATTTGCCGCTCCTCATCAAATGAACGCTGACATTTGAGCCGGGCTTTACGGCGGCGGAATCTGTCCATAAAAGACAGCCGCTGCCGGACGCATCCGGCGTTTCCCTATGCATGCCGTAACCCCAAAACCGCCACACACTTTTGGGCGACATGCATTTCAACCACCCGCGCTCGTTTGCGGGACTGGATAGGAGATATATATGCTGAATTCCGTTTCTCTGACATTTCCCGATGGCTCCGTCCGCGAATACGACGCGGCGATGACCGGTGCTGGCCTCGCCGAATCGATCTCGAAATCGCTGGCAAAGAAGGCGGTCGCCTATGCGATCGACGGCACGGTTCGCGATCTCAGCGATCCGCTCGGCAAGTCCGGCAAGGTCGAGATCGTCACCCGCGACGACCCGCGCGCGCTGGAGCTGATCCGCCACGACGCGGCCCATGTGCTGGCGGAAGCCGTGCAGGAGATATGGCCGGGAACGCAGGTGACCATCGGGCCGGTGATCGAGAACGGCTTCTATTACGACTTCGCCCGCAACGAGCCGTTCACGCCCGACGATTTTCCGGTGATCGAGAAGAAGATGCGCGAGATCATCGCGCGCAACAAGCCGTTCACCAGGGAAGTCTGGTCGCGCGACAAGGCAAAAAAAGTGTTTGCCGACAAGGGCGAACGCTACAAGCTGGAGTTGATCGACGCCATTCCCGAGGATCAGGATCTCAAGATCTACGCGCAGGGCGACTGGTTCGACCTCTGCCGTGGCCCGCACATGGCCTCGACCGGGCAGATCGGCAATGCTTTCAAACTGATGAAGGTGGCCGGCGCCTATTGGCGCGGTGATTCGAACAACCCGATGCTGACCCGCATCTACGGCACGGCCTGGGCTGATCAGGCGCAGCTCGAAGCCTACCAGATGATGCTGGAGGAGGCCGAGAAGCGCGACCATAGGAAGATCGGCCGCGAGATGGACCTGTTCCATTTCCAGGAAGAGGGACCGGGCGTCGTCTTCTGGCATGCCAAGGGCTGGAAGATGTTCCAGAACCTGGTCAACTACATGCGCCGCCGCCTCGACGAGCAAGGCTATCAGGAGGTCAACGCGCCGCAGGTTCTCGACAAGAGCCTGTGGGAGACGTCAGGCCACTGGGGCTGGTATCGCGACGCCATGTTCAAGGTGACGGTCGCCGGCGACGACACCGATGACGACCGGGTCTTCGCGTTGAAGCCGATGAACTGTCCGGGCCATGTGCAGATTTTCAAGCATGGGTTGAAGTCATATCGCGATCTACCCGTGAAGCTTGCGGAATTCGGCAATGTGCACCGCTACGAGCCGTCGGGCGCACTGCACGGGCTGATGCGTGTGCGCGGCTTCACGCAAGATGATGCGCACATCTTCTGCACCGAGGAGCAGCTGGCCGCGGAGTGCCTGCGCATCAACGATTTGATCCTGTCGACCTATGCTGATTTCGGTTTTGACGAAATCAGCGTGAAGCTGTCGACGCGGCCCGACAAACGCGTCGGCACCGACGAAGCCTGGGATCATGCCGAGGCGATCATGGGGAGCGTGCTGGAGACGATCAGGACACGGTCCGGCAATCGCATCAAGACCTCCATCAATCCGGGCGAGGGCGCCTTCTACGGACCGAAATTCGAATATGTGCTCAAGGATGCCATCGGCCGCGAATGGCAGTGCGGCACGACGCAGGTCGACTTCAACCTGCCGGAACGGTTCGGCGCCTTCTATATCGGCTCCGATTCCGAGAAGAAGCAGCCTGTGATGGTGCACCGCGCCATCTGCGGCTCGATGGAGCGCTTCCTCGGCATCCTGATCGAGAACTATTCCGGCCATTTCCCGCTGTGGTTCGCGCCGCTGCAGGTGGTGGTGGCGACGATCACGTCTGACGCCGACGGCTATGCGACCGAGGTGGTGGCAAAGCTGAAGGCCGCAGGGCTGTTGGCGGAAGCGGATCTGCGCAACGAGAAGATCAACTACAAGGTCCGCGAGCACAGCCTAGCCAAGGTTCCGGTCATCCTCGTCTGCGGCAAGCGCGAGGCGGAAGAGCAGACCGTCAACATGCGCCGGCTGGGCTCGCGCGACCAGGAATCGCTTGGCCTCGACCAGGCGATCGCGCAACTGACCGAGGAAGCTGTTACACCCGACCGCCGGCGCAAACGCGCGGCTTGATTGGCATGGTTTCGACCAAATGGCGGTGGAGCGATCCACCGCCATTTTCATATCCCTGTCACGCCGACCTTGTAACGAGCTCCTATGCTCAAGCTGAAATTGCGAGAACGGCCCTTTCCCGAGCTTTCCTATGCCAATCCGCGCCAGCCGGCGCTGACGCGCTGGTTCATTCATTCGGTCGAAGGCCTGTCGGGCCGCGACCGCTACAC
>NZ_RZTT01000298.1 GCF_003996995.1 Mesorhizobium sp. M7A.T.Ca.US.000.02.2.1
TCACCTGCCGTCATGCCGGGCGAATACTTTGTGCCGACCAGCAAGAATATTCGGGCAGCGTCTCCGCCTTTTCGGCAGCCGCGAGCGGCGACCCGAGCGCCTACTACATCTCGGTTTCGTCCAAAATCAGCCGAGCAAGCTTCATCAGCGGCGCGCCCGCTTGGCAGGCCCACCGCTCGGCCTCGGTCAAACTTGAGCCTGGCGCGCAAGCCTGCGTGCTGGCGCTCGATCCCCAGGCATCCGCCGCCGTGAGCCTGCAGGGCTCGACCAACGTCTCGATGAGCAACTGCGTGATCGCCGCAAACTCGGATGCGCCCGACGCCGTGAACAGGGGCGGTTCCGCACTGGTTTCAGCGGGCTGCGTCTCGACTGTCGGCGGCACTTCCGGGCTTTCGTCACCCAACGCCACACTCACCTGTGGAATGCCGCTCGAACATCAATATGCGTCTTTTGATCCTCTGGCCGACGTCGTCCCTCCCCCCTTCACATTGTGTCTGCCGGTCCCGAACGGCAAAACCTACACGCTGTCGCCCGGCACGTATTGCGACAAGACATTGTCGGGGGACATCACACTTGATCCGGGCGTCTACATCCTGCGCGGCACCACCATCAAGCCCGGCGGCAACGGTAGCCTGACAGGCCACGGCGTGACTATATTCCTCATGGAAGGCGCACAGCTCTACATAAATGCCAATGAGAAGGTGGACCTTTCCCCGTCCACCAGCGGCCCCTATGCCGGCATCACCATTTTCGAGGATCACGGGAACACGTCCGCCTTGACGCTCAATGGCGGGGCAAATTCCACGATCAGCGGTTTCGTCTATGCGCCTGACGCGCCCATTTCCTACGCTGGCAACTCAGATATGAGCAGTCAGGGCGATTGTCTGAGGCTTGTCGGCAAGACCGTGCTGATGACGGGAAACTCGTCCGTCAGGACGGATTGCACGGCCATGCTTGGAAATCGCGAGATGTATGCCAGTCGCCGCATCACTCTCGCGAAATGAAGAGGCCACGTTTCGGGCGTCAGCGGTAGTGAAAGCGCCGGTCGCCCACCGTCTCGATCGGCACATCGGTTGCGAAAATCGGTCATCCGGCGCCGGATGATGGCACGGTGCTGAAGGCACTCGCGCTGAAGATGGCGACAGACGCGCAGCGCTGAGAGTGCAAAACGGCAGTCGCCACTATCAGCCGCCGAAGACGTCTTTCAGGAATGCATGAGAGGCAAGGATGGATTGCTCGGCCGCATTGTACTGCATCCGGTGACCATAGGTCTCGATGCCAGTCTTCAATCCTGCGGAGTCAAATCCGTGACGAGCACCCGGGTAGACGTCAAGCTGTACGGAGCTTCCCTTGCCGCTGCGCTGCGTCATCATCTCCTGGCAAATTTTGGCGGGGGTCCGATCGTCAAGCTCGCCGATCAGTATCAAGGTCGGGGCCGCCATGTCGCCATTCGTTGCCGAACAATCCGGATAGTAGGCGATCGCAGCCTTGAATTTGCGCTCCATAAGCCGCTCGTCTCCACCAGATTGCAAGGCCTCGAGCGTTGCGTTCCCGCCAGCGGAGAACCCAATCAACGCAATGCGCCGCGGGTCGACAAAACTGTATTTCGATAGGAATTCCAGAGCGCCGTAGGCGTCATATACGCGATCAACAGAGTGGAGGCCATCACAGGTCTCCTTTATGCCGCGGGTGCTGAAGCTGTCGACGACGAGGACGACGTAACCCCAGGAGGACAGTCGCTCGGACCAGGTTTTCGGGCAGACCTGAACATCCGTGCAGAACCACGAGAGCCGGGAACGGCCCCTCACCCGGCGGCCGCGTTAAATACCCCTGCAGCGGCGTGCCGGGAACGGCCTTCGGGACCTTGCCGCCTGCTTGCGCAATGCGCTTCTGAAATGACGTTGGCTCCGAAGCCGCGCTTTCAAACTGCACCGGCTGGTCAGCGCGCGCTGGCGCGGCATGCAGATAGCTACCGATACAAAGGCAGGTCAGACAGACGATCTTGTTGGGCAGGCTCGGCAGGGTGAAGGCCATGGGTGCCTTCTTCGTTACATCGGCCGCCTTATCTGCTGTACCCGCTCGGGCTCGACCACCTTGCGGTAGAGATGCCAGGTGGCATGGCCGAGCACCGGCATGACGACGGCGAGCCCGGCAAACAGCGGGATCGAACCGATCACCAGAAGCACGGCGACCAGCAAGCCCCACAGCGCCATTTGCAGCGGGTTGGCCATCACCGCCCGGGCCGAGGTCTCGATCGCCGAAACGGCGCCGACGTCACGGTCGAGCAGCAGCGGGAAGGCAACCACGGTGGTGGCCAGCACGACTACGGCGAAGACAAAGCCCGCGGCATTGCCGGCAAGGATCAGCGTCCAGCCCTTGCTGGTGGTCAGCACGTCGCGGATGAAGCCACCAATCGAGGCCGGCGGCTGGTCGCCGAACAGCCCAGTGTAGATCGATTGCGCGGTGTAGAGCCACAGCAGGAACAGCGCCACCAGCATGACGCCGATGACAGCGATCGACGGAACCGCGGACGAGCGCCGCACGTCAAACGCGTGCCGCCAGGAGGTGTTCATGCCGAACTCGCGCCGGCGGCTGATCTCGTAAAGGCCGAGGGCCGCAAATGGCCCAAGCAGCGCGAAACCCGACATCAGGGGATAGATGAGCTGGATGGCATTGGCGCCGGACGTCCACTGCGTCAGGATCAAGCCGACGATGGGATAGATCAGGCACAGGAACACGTAGTGCGATGGTTTTGCCCAGAAATCCTCGAAGCCGAGACGCAGCGCGTCCCAAAGTTCCGACGTGGTGATGCGGCGCACCGTTGGCTGCACATGCATTCCACGTGCGTCTGCCATGACATGAAAGCCGGCCATAACCTTCCTCCCGTGTGTCGGGGCGGTCACCGCCTGGATGGCCGCCCGGAGCTGCCATTTCTCGTACAGCGTTATCCTAGCCGATTTAGAAGCAGTTGTCGCCAAGTCCACCGGTAACGGCTGGTTGAACCGGGCGGCAGCAGACTTGGCGCCGCGCGCCGCCATGCACTTGGCGCCGCGCGGCTGGCAACTTATGAAGCGAAGCGATCGATCACCTCAGTCAGGGGGACGTGGCCAAGGCAGGCGCCAGAACCGGCGGGCTGTTCGCCATCCTCGACAGCCAGCGCATAACGCACGGCCGGATCGGATTCGATGCGAAGGCGCAATCCGGCCAGCTTGGGATAGGCAGCGCCGTCGATCGCCTGGTGAAACTCCGCCCAGCGCGCCACGCCGATCAGCGTGGTATCGGCCAGCGTCAGCCGGTCGCCGACCAGGAAATCCGTGTCGGCGATCATCGCATCGAGCCGATCATGACGTTCCGCAACGGCCTTGCGGCCGAACTCCCGCAAGGTCGCCTTCAGCGCCGGTTCATCCGCCGCCATTTCCAATGCCACCCAGAGCGGGCTGAAGGCGGCGGTGAAACCGGTGTTCACGAAGGCCATCAGCTGGTGCATGCGGTCGGCTTGCGGCGTGCGCGGTTCGAAGCTGATGCGGCGCTGTGTGTCGCGGGCTTCGAGCCACGAGGCGATGGCCATTGTCTCGGTGAGCACCCGGCCTTCGTCGGTGATCAGCACCGGCGTTTCCTGACGATCGTTGATGCTGGCATAGGCATCGTTTTTCATCTCGGTGAGCATGTCGACGCGGCACAGGCGATAGGGTTGCCCGATCCGTTCGAAGGCAGCGACAAGCCCCATCGAGCTTCCCGCCGGGAAGCCGTAAAGGAGGATAGGTTCCATTTGTTTTCTTCCGTGATTGAGAGGATCACGCCGCGCAGCGAAACTTGACCCTAAACGCTTGTCGTCCCATGTAAATTACGCACAATTCTGTAACCAGGATCCGCCCATGAAAGACGTCGTCTCACGCTGCCCGATCGAAGAGACCATGCGCGTGCTCAGCGGCCGCTGGCCCACACTGCTGCTCTATTATCTGAAGGACGGGACCAAGCGGTTCAGTGACCTGAGACGTGACAACCCGACGGTGTCGCATCGCATCCTGACCCTGGAACTGCGCAAGCTGGAAGAGGCCGGCATCGTGCGGCGCACGGTGCGTCCGGGTTATCCGTTGCGGGTCGACTATGACCTCACGGCGCCTGGCCGCCGGCTTGTACCGCTCATCGACGCGCTCGGGTCGTGGTGGGTGCATACGGAAGACGACCGGATGGGCGGTCCTCGGACGCAGATCTCGATACTGCCGCCTAACATCTTCGATTTTCGCCGCCCTGCCCGGCAAAAGCCATGATCGACGTTATCTCAGGGGCATGACCATAGCGAAAATCGAAACCCACCCGATCCCGAATCTGCACAGGCGCATGGTGCTGACCGGCCTCGCAGCCTTGGCGGGCCTCGCCGCCTGCAGCACCGTTTCACTGCCGTCAGGCGAAGGCGCCGGGGTCTCCTCCTCCGCCACCAGCACGCTGGCCAGCATCCGCGCCTCGGCGGGGCTCGCGCCGCTGGTCGCCGACCGGCAACTCGAACAGGCTGCCCTGCAGCAGGCCGGCTACATGGCGCAGCGCCGCCGCATGAGCCACACCACCGGCTGGGGCAAGGATTTCGCCTCGCGCGTCAAGGACAATCGAATTTCCGGCGCCGCGGCGGAGAACATCGCCGAGGGTCGTTTCGACCTCGAGAAGCTGTTCGACATCTGGGTGCATTCACCTGGCCATCGCCGCAACATGCTCGACCCGCGCTTCACCCGCTTCGGCCTTGCCTATGTGCGCGACGGCGGCGACAGCAAGCTCCGTTACTGGAGCCTCGTGCTCGGAAAATAGAGCTAGTCCATATGAGCTGCCGGCGCGCCGCCGGCAGACGCCTGCTTGGGCTTGCGCAGCAGGAAAACAAACGGGATGGCAAGCAGCGTCATCACCATGAGTATTTTGAAGTCGTTGACGTAGGAGATCATCATCGCCTGCAGATTGACCATGCGATCGACCTGCGAAAGCGCCGTCGGATCGCCGCTCGCGGCGGCAGGAGAGACCGCCCAAAGATTGGGGTTGAACGGGTTGATGAAGGCCGAAAGCTCGGTGTGATTGATCTGCGTGTTGCGCACCATCAGGACCGTCACGACCGACACGCCTATGGACGAGCCAAGATTGCGCACCAGGCTGAACAGGGCCGTGGCATCGGTGCGGAAGCGAACGTCAAGCGTGGCGAAGGCGACGGTCGACAGCGGCACGAACACCATTCCCATCCCCAGGCCCTGGATGACGCCGGAGCTGATGATCAGCCAATTGTCCATCTGCGGCGTGAAGCTGGACATGGTGTAGAGCGACTGTGCGGTCAGGAGGAAGCCGATCACCACGAGGATCCTGGCGTCGATCTTGCTCATGAGCCGGCCGACGACCAGCATTGAAATCATGGTGCCGACACCGCGTGGCCCTATGACGACGCCGATGGTGACGGTCGGATAGCCGAAGATGGTCGACAGCATCGGCGGCAACAGCGACATGCTCGCCAGGATGAGCACACCCATGATGAAGATGAACGCCAGCCCGGTCACGAAATTGCGGTCGAGGAAGATCTTGGGATCGATGAAGGGGTGTTCGGCGGTCATGGTGTGAATGATGAACACCCAGAAGCCGGTGAGCGAAAGACCAAGTTCGATCCAGATCTCGACCGAGGAAAACCAGTCGACCTCGCCGCCGCGATCGAGCAGCAGCTGAAGCGCGCCGACGCCGAGCGATATCATGGCGAAGCCGAAGAAATCGAAGCCGCGCACCCGCCGGGCAACGGCCGGCAAGTAGGCGGCCATGCCGAGAAAGGCGACGATGCCGACCGGCAGGTTGATGAAGAACACCCAGCGCCAGTTGAAATTCTCGGTCAGCCAGCCACCCAGCGTCGGGCCCAGAATCGGCCCCAGCATGATGCCGGCGCCCCAAATGGCCATCGCCTGGCCATGGCGTTCCCTGGGATTGATGTCGAGCAGGAAGGTTTGCGACAGAGGCACGATCGCCGCTCCGAACACGCCTTGCATCAGCCGGAAGAACACTATGCTCTCCAGGCTCCAGGCGATGCCGCACAGCATCGAGAATATGGTGAAGCCGACCACTGCCGTCAGGAACAGTTCCTTGCGGCCGAAGCGGTCGGCCAGCCAGCCGGTGACCGGCGTCATGATGGCGGCGGCAACGATGTAGGAGGTCAGCACCCAGTTGATGTTGTCCGGCGAGGCGCCGAGATCGCCCGTCATTGTCGGCAGAGCGACGTTGGCGATCGTCGTGTCGAGCGCCTGCATGACCGTCGCCAGCATGAGCGCGACCGTGATCAGGCCGCGATGCGGCACCTCTTTGAAGGGTTCGGGCGTGCTCATGGCGTGGAACTTCCAGCAGGTAACAAAAACGTGTACAAGGGGTTTCCGGGCGGCAACGCCTTCCGTTGAGAGACCCTAGTCGCGGTGGGACGCGATCGTCGATGTGGGGGTTACATCGACTGAAAGTCTCTGATGAGCGGATGCCTGCCGCCCGGAAACATGAGGACCGACGAGTCTGCCTCGGAGATTTCAGATTTCGGCCAGGCCGCGACGCGGCAGCGCCAAAACGCTGATCCTTCCAGCTCCTCCCATCAGACCAATCCTGCTATTCACCTCCGCCGCTGGTCCTGCGGCAATCTGTTGACGTTACTGCGCGGCCTCGCCAGCCGTGGCGTGACCAAAGATCGAGGGCAGGCCACGCGCCACGCCGGTGTCGACGGTAACGGTGGCGCTCATGCCGGTGCGCAACGCCATCTTGGCGTCCGCATCGATCAGTTCGAGACGAACCGGGATACGCTGTGTGACCTTGACCCAGTTGCCGGTGGCATTTTGGGCCGGCAGCAGCGAGAACTCGGCTCCCGTGCCGGCGCCGATCGCCTTGACCGTCGCCTCGAAGGTGCGCCCTGGATAGGTGTCGACCACGATCTCCGCCTTCTGGCCGGGCTTCATGTGGGTGAGCTGCGTTTCCTTGAAATTGGCATCGATCCAGGTGTCACCGGTCTCGACCAGCGAAAACAGCGGCGTGCCGGAACCGACATATTGACCGACCTTGAACGACGAGGCCTGGCTGACGATGCCGTCCGCCGGCGCCTTGACCGTGGTCTGCGCCAGGTCATAGGCCGCCTTGTCGCGCGCGGCGAGCGCGGCCATCACGGTCGGGTGCTTGTCGGTCTCGATGTCGGGATTGCCGCCAAGGCCTGCCTTGGCGCTGATGATGCCTTGCTCGGCAACCGCCAGCTGCTGCTTGGCCTTGTCGAGATCGTTCTTGGCTTCGTCGAGCGACGATTTGGCGTTGATGCCCTTCTGGGCAAGATCGGCGGCGCGGTCGAACTGAGACTGGGCGAAGGCGACCTGGCTGGCATCGGATTTCTGCTGAGCCATCGACTGGCCATAGGCCGCGCGCAACTGCTCGACATTGAGACGCGCCCCCGCAACCGCGGCGTCGGCCTGCGCCAGCGCGATCCGGTAGGGCTCCGGGTCGATGGCAAACAGCTCGTCACCCTGCTTGACCAGCTGGTTATCGAAGATGTCGACCTTAACGATGCGGCCGGCCGTGTCGGAAGCGATCGACACCTTAGCCTGCTGCAGATTGGCGTTCTCGGTCTCCTGATAGCGGCCGCCGGTGACCCAGACAT
>NZ_RZTT01000299.1 GCF_003996995.1 Mesorhizobium sp. M7A.T.Ca.US.000.02.2.1
GCCATGGCATTCCCGACAACAAGCCGCTCAAGGATGGAGACATCGTCAACATCGACGTCACCTACATCCTCGACGGCTGGCACGGCGATTCTTCGCGCATGTATCCGGTCGGCACGATCAAGCGCGCCGCCGAGCGCCTGCTCGAAGTCACGCATGAATGCCTGATGCGCGGCATTGCAGCGGTCAGGCCTGGCGCCCGCACCGGCGCCATCGGCGCCGCCATCCAGACCTTTGCCGAAGGCGAGCGCTGCTCGGTGGTGCGCGACTTCTGCGGCCACGGCGTCGGCCAGTTGTTCCATGACGCGCCGAACATCCTGCATTACGGCAGCGCCAATGAAGGCGTCGAGATGCGGCCAGGCATGATCTTCACCATCGAGCCGATGATCAATCTGGGCAGGCCGCATGTGAAGGTTCTGTCGGACGGCTGGACTGCGGTGACGCGCGACCGCTCGCTGTCGGCGCAGTACGAGCACACGATCGGCGTGACTGACACAGGGTGCGAGATTTTCACGCTGTCGCCCAAAAAGCTCGATCGCCCCGGCCTGCCGGCTTAGAGCGCGTCTGCCCGGCAGGAGGCCGTCTATGCCGACTGCACGCCAGCGGCATTCGGCAGATCGATGGTGACGACCAGTCCGCTGGGCTGGTTGTCCTCCAATTCGATCCTGCCGCCGTGACCCTGGACGATGTCGGCAACGATCGACAGGCCCAGACCGAAGCCATGCTTCGATGCAATGCCGCGCGATGCATCTTCCTTGAAGAATGGTTCGAAAACACGGGCGCGTGCCGTCATCGGAATACCCGGCCCGTCGTCCCCTACCGTGATGCGCGCCGCCGTGCCGGTCGCCGTCAAGGCGACCGTGACGTTGCCAGCGAATTTGACCCCGTTGTCGCAGAGATTGGCGATCGCACGCGCCAATGCATTGGGCTTGCACCAGCCCAGGAGCCGGTCCGGCCCGGAATATGAGACAGGAAATCCGACATCGGAGAACTCGGCGCAGACGGTTTGCAGAACGCTGGCAATGTCGGCGAGTTGCAGCTTCTCCGTCGAAACATCGTTGCGCAAATAGGTCAGGGTCTCGTCGATCAAGATTTCGATGTGCTGGACATCGGACAGGATTGCGGTTCGGATGGGGCCATCATCCATACGCTCGGCGCGAAGCCGCAGCCGCGTCAACGGCGTGCGCAGATCATGACTGACGCTGCGCAACATGCGCGTGCGGTTTTCGATCATCGTGCGGATGCGCGTCCTCATCCTGTTCAGGGCGCGCGCCAATCCCACCATTTCAATGGAGCCGTGTTCGACGAAGAGCTGGTCGCCATTCTCAATCTCGGCCGAACCGACTGCTGCCGAGATGCGCTTCAATGGATCCGTCACGGCCCAAACCGCAAACAGCCAGATCAGCACGGGCAAGGCGACGAAAGCCATGAACCTGTAGAACGAGGCACGGACGAGGCCCGATGTCAGCCAGGAATCGGGCATGCCGAAATGGGCCAGGACGTCCTGCTGGTCCAAGTCGATGACAAACGCGTATCGGCCGCCGATCCTTAGCCAGCGTCCATCAACCGTCCCCCTGTCGATACGCAAAAGCCATTCGACACTTCGCCATTGCAGATAGGACTGGGGAATGCCGCGTATCTGGTCCTTGGGCAATATCTCGAAATCAAAGCCGGCCCGCTTTGCTGTCGCCAGAATTGCGCCACGCGCCTCCGCCGGCGTTTCTTGCAACAAGGCAGCAACAACGCCTGCACGCCTTGCGTTATCTTCCGCGGCGGGAAGGTCGACGTTCTCGATGAAACTCTCAACGACTGAGCCGACGAACATGATCACGATCACCGCGATGAAAATGATCGCCACAAACTGCCCACGCACGGACTGCGGCAGGAAACGGCGGAGGATACCACTCATGCTTCCTCCACCGTCGCGGTGAAGATGTAGCCACCCAACCGAACGGTCCTCAAAAGCAGCGGATCGCGCGCATCCTTTTCGATCTTCCTGCGGATTCGACTGATATGGACATCGACGCTACGCTCAATCGGCCCCGCGAGCCCGGCATGGGTTACGCCCAGAAGTTCCTCGCGAGAGAGAACCCGGCCCGCATTGCGACAAAACGCAAGCAACAGGTCGAATTCATGCGTCGTGGTCGTAACCCGCGCATTGTTGGGGTCATGCAATTGCCGGCGTATTGGATCGAGGCGCCAGCCGTTGAAACGGAGCACCTTCGACCAGTCCCGCTCGTCTGGAGCATAGGCTGTACGGCGCAGCAGCGCCCGTATCCTGGCCGTCAGTTCGCGCGCGCTGAACGGTTTCGTCACATAATCGTCGGCGCCGATTTCCAGCCCGAAGATGCGGTCGATTTCCTCGCCGAGCGCGGTCAGCATCAGGATCGGAATGTTGGTTCCGGCACGAAGACGGCGGCAGATGTTGAGACCATTTTCGCCCGGCAGCATGACATCGAGCACGATGAGATCGAATTTCTGGTTGCGAAGCGCGGCGTTCATCTGGACGCCGCTCTCGGCAATTTCCACGATCATGCCGTTGTCGGTGAGCGTCTCGCCCAGCATGCGCGCGATCTCAAGATCGTCTTCGACAATGAGGATGCGCGAACCTTGCCTGGCCGACCTGGATTCGGCGCTCAAATCGCTTTGGTGCCGTTGCTGTGCCATTCCGGAGTTTGTCTAGCCTGCATTTGGTGCCTGGGTAGGCGTCAGAACCGATATCCGACGAGAAGCATCCCTGAAGGCTGGATCTTTTCGAGGACAACAGGGCTGTCGGCAGCGTCCCCCAAGAGAACACCGACCCCCGCTTCGCCGCGCACCATCCAGCTCTCGTCGAGCATATATGTGGCGGAAATCGAAAAATCGGCGCGCTTCAAACCGGCACCGGCATCATAGCGCGCCAGCCCCGAGCGAGCCGATTGTTCGGGCGTGACACCAAAATAGGCCTGCATGTAATTTTCGTCGGCGAAGACGGCGGACGCGCTGGCGCCGATCATCAACGATTGAGACAGAGGCCGGGTCACCTCGATCCCCACCCTGCCCTCCAGGCCATCGCTGCCGCCGATGGTCTTGTCCAGTTGCGCGAATATTTCGGCCGGACCGAACTTCGCCGCTGCCTTCACGCCGACCGTCGCGCCCATGTCGACGTCCCCCAAGCCGCGCAGATGGTCGGAGTCGTCTTCCTTGCGGCCCATCTCATAGCCAAGCCGAGCGCTGAACGCGAACGGTCCTTGTTCATAGACGGCGATGTTGGCACCTGTCGGGTCGATCGTCACCGTGTCGAGGAATGTCGCCGTGACGAAAGGCACCGGCATGATCTTGAACTCATTGCTGCCTTCGTATTTGGGGACGATGATGGCGCCGCCGCCAAGCACGACATGCCAGTCGGCCAGCTTCTGTTCGAAACGCCCGAAACGGGAAGGCTCGGGCGGCAGGGTAAAATCATCGGAATTCACCGCAATGGCGTCTGCCGCCAGCGCGCCCTCCGAATGCGTCGAAAGCAGGATTGCCATGGCCGCGAGAGATGCCCGGCCGGCCAACAGTCCAGAGTCAATTTTGGCGAACATGCGCGCTCCAGTATAGCGAGGCAACGAGCCTCCGATGGCGCCAACATGTCAGGTGAAAGTGGCCGCATGCGTTAAGTGATGTTAAGTTTTGTTGCGCAATCGTGGTTTCATCTTGCTGTATGAGAAAGCCATGGCGATCTGCCGTGGGGCGTCTCGCGATCGGGGAACAGAACTGTTTCAATCCCGGCCAGAACAGTTCTAATGTCTGCGCTGGAGCAATGTGGGCGGTGTATGGGGAACACAAACGACGACGACGAGCGGAGTTTCTTCTCCGAAGCGCCGATGCGGCCTGCGGCGAAAGCCAAGGCGACGCTCGACGAAAAGCCGCATTACCTCGGTCACCGCGACCGACTGCGCGAGCGTTTTGCCCTGGCGGGTCCGGACGCCCTGCCCGATTACGAACTTCTGGAACTTCTGCTCTTTCGCCTGATCCCTCGTGCCGACACCAAACCGGCGGCCAAGGCGCTGCTGGCGCGCTTCGGCACGCTGGCCGAAGTGCTCGGGGCGCCGGTTGGCCTCTTGCAGGAGGTCAAGGGCGTTGGCCCTGCGGTGGCGCTCGATCTCAAGATCGTCGCGGCAACCGCGCAGCGCATGGCGCGCGGAGAGGTGCAGGGTCGCGAAGTCCTCTCGTCCTGGACACAGCTTCTTGCCTATTGCCGGTCGGTCATGGCCTTCGAGGCGCGCGAGCAGTTCCGCATCCTGTTCCTCGACAAGAAGAACGCGCTGATCGCCGACGAGGTTCAGCAGACAGGCACCGTCGACCATACGCCCGTTTACCCGCGCGAGGTGGTCAGGCGCGCCCTCGAACTCTCGGCCACCGCCATCATCCTGGTCCACAATCACCCGTCGGGCGACCCCACACCCTCACGAGCCGATATCGAAATGACGAAGGAGATCATCGAGGCGGGCAAGCGGCTGGGCATTGGCGTGCACGACCATATCATCATCGGGCGCAAGGGCTATTCGAGCATGAAGGGCCTGCTGCTGATCTAGGAACGGCCCTTCTCGAAGGTCGCTGTAGCAAAAAGGCGGTATTTTTCCCGTCAAGATAGTCGGCTCTGGAATTTCGATCGCAAAAAGAGCTATGATGAACTTGGCATTCGCCGGGACAGCTTCGATCGCCCTTTGAATGCCGGGAGGACGGGACATGGCCGTAGCGCTTGTACTCGTTTTGATCGTTGTGGGCTCGGTGCTGTTTCACCTGCTGAGTCCATGGTGGTGGACGCCTATTGCCTCGAACTGGGGCTATATCGACAACACCATCAGCATCACCTTCTGGATCACCGGTGTCGTCTTCGCCGCCGTGGTTCTGTTCATGGCCTATTGCGTCTTCCGCTTCCGTCATCGGGAAGGGAATCGGGCTGCCTACGAACCGGAAAACAAGCGCCTCGAATCGTGGCTGACGATCGTCACCGCGGTCGGGGTTACGGCGTTGCTGGTTCCCGGCCTGTTCGTCTGGAGCCAGTTCGTCAACGTTCCCAGCGACGCAACCGTGGTCGAAGTCGTCGGCCAGCAGTGGCAGTGGAGTTTTCGTCTGCCTGGCAAGGACGGCAAGCTTGGCAGATCCGACACCCGCGAGGTCACCGCGGACAATCCGCTGGGCGTGATCGCCGGCGATCCCAACGGTCAGGACGATGTCGTGGTCGAAGCGGCTGATTTGCATTTGCCGGTCGGCAAGCCGGTCAAGATGCTGCTCCGCTCGATCGACGTGCTGCATGATTTCTACGTGCCGGAGTTCCGCGCCAAGATGGACATGATCCCGGGCTCGGTCACCTATTTCTGGTTCACGCCGACCAAGACAGGAACCTTCCAGGTGCTGTGCGCCGAGCTTTGCGGCCAAGGCCACCCTCTGATGAATGGCATCGTCATAGTCGACACCGAGCAGGACTATGTGGCCTGGCTCGACCAGCAGCAGACATTCGCGCAATTGTCGGCGCCCCAGCAGACGGGCTCGGCGCAACAGGCGCCGGGCAAGGCAACGGCATCAGCTTTAAAAGTTGCGGCAAAACTCGAAACTGTCGGGTCCCGCTGAAAAGGGCACGGAGGAACTCCTCCTATGGTCGATATCACGCCTGCAGATGCGGTCCCGGCCGCCGAAGTCCCGGAAATGGAACTCTACCATCCGCACAGCTGGTGGACGAAGTATATCTTCTCGCAGGACGCCAAGGTCATCGCCATCCAGTATTCGGCGACGGCGACGGCAATCGGCATGGTGGCGCTGGTGCTGTCCTGGCTGATGCGGCTGCAGCTCGGTTTCCCCGGCACGTTCGACTTCATCACCCCGGAAGCCTATTACCAGTTCATCACCATGCACGGGATGATCATGGTGGTCTACCTGCTCACGGCGCTCTTCCTGGGCGGCTTCGGCAACTACCTGATCCCGCTGATGGTCGGAGCTCGCGACATGGTTTTCCCCTATGTTAACATGCTGAGCTACTGGATCTATCTGCTTGCCGTGGTGGTTCTGGTGTCGAGCTTCTTTGCGCCCGGCGGACCGACGGGTGCCGGCTGGACGCTTTATCCGCCGCAAGCCATCATGACCGGTACGCCAGGCGGCCAGGACTGGGGTATCATCCTGATGCTTGTCTCACTGATCCTGTTCATCATCGGCTTCACCATGGGCGGCCTGAACTATGTCGTGACGGTGCTGCAGGCCCGCACGCGGGGCATGACGCTGATGCGCCTGCCATTGACGGTCTGGGGCATCTTCACCGCTACCGTCATGGCGCTGCTCGCCTTCCCGGCGCTGTTCGTCGCCTGCGTGATGATGTTGTTTGACCGTGCGCTCGGCACCTCCTTCTTCATGCCGGCGATCGTCGAGATGGGCGAACAACTGCAGCATGGCGGCGGCAGCCCGATCCTGTTCCAGCATCTGTTCTGGTTCTTCGGTCACCCCGAGGTCTACATCGTGGCACTGCCGGCCTTCGGCATCGTCTCCGACCTGATCAGCACCCATGCGCGCAAGAACATCTTCGGCTACCGGATGATGGTCTGGGCGATCGTCGGCATCGGCGCGCTGAGCTTCGTGGTCTGGGCTCACCACATGTATGTCAGCGGCATGCACCCCTATTTCGGCTTCTTCTTCGCCACCACGACATTGATCATCGCCGTGCCGACCGCCATCAAGGTCTACAATTGGGTGCTGACGCTGTGGCGCGGCGACATCCATCTCACCATACCGATGCTCTTTGCCCTGGCCTTCATCGTCACCTTCGTCAACGGCGGCTTGACCGGCCTGTTTCTTGGCAACGTCGTCGTCGACGTTCCATTGTCGGACACGATGTTCGTGGTTGCGCATTTCCATATGGTCATGGGCGTCGCTCCAATCCTCGTGATTTTCGGCGCAATCTACCACTGGTACCCCAAGGTAACCGGTCGGATGCTGAATGAGACGCTCGGCCAGTTCCACTTCTGGGTCACGTTCCTCGGCGCCTATCTGATCTTCTTCCCCATGCACTATCTTGGCCTGGTGGGCCTGCCACGGCGCTATGCCGAACTGACCGACATGACGATCATGACGGAATCGGCCCACCACCTGAACTCCTTCATCAGCATCATGGCGTTCATCGTCGGCTTTGCCCAGATCGTGTTCCTGTTCAACCTGATCTGGAGCATCCGTCACGGCCGTGAGGCCGGCGGCAATCCCTGGCGCGCCACGACGCTCGAATGGCAGACGTCCGAAACCCCGCCGGCCCACGGCAATTTCGGCAAGGATCTGCCGATCGTCTATCGCTGGGCCTATGACTACAGCGTGCCGGGCGCCAAGGAGGATTTCATTCCGCAGAACGTGCCAGGCTCCTTCGGCACCTACAAGGAGCCGGCATGAGCGTCATCCTGGTCTTCCTGCTGGTGGTCGTCGCCTTTGTCGGATGGTGGCTTTCCCATCAGCGGCTGATGTCGAAGCCATGGCTCGAGCAAGGCATGGCCGAGGATTTTGTCGCCCTCGACCGCTCGGCGCTGCCGACGGCTAAGATCGGCCTCGGTGTCTTCCTCGCCGTTGTAGGCTGCCTGTTCGCGCTGTTCACCAGCGCCTACTTCATGCGCATGGCGCTGTCGGAC
>NZ_RZTT01000029.1 GCF_003996995.1 Mesorhizobium sp. M7A.T.Ca.US.000.02.2.1
CCTCCCGGTCGTCCGGCCTGCTGGTCTGGTAGCGAACCGTCATGCGGCAACAGCCGATGGCTTTACACGCCCGCCGTTCGCTCATCCCGAAGCCTTCCTTCAGGCGAGCGACAGCTTTCCGCTTGGCGGCGGGCGTCACCATTTCTTTCCCACAAGGTCCTTCAACGCGGCATTGTCGAGCATGGCGTCGGCCAAAAGCCGCTTCAGGCGCGTGTTCTCGTCCTCCAGCGCCTTCAGGTCGCCGAGCCTCGGTGACATCCATCCGCCGAAGCGGGCCTTCCAATTGTAGATCGAGGCGTCGCTGACCCCGTGCTTGCGGCACAGATCGCCAACCGATACCCCGGCCTCGTGTTTCTTCAAAATTCCGATGATCTGCTCTTCAGAGAAGCGGCTGCGTTTCATGTCCTGGTCCTCTGGATGGGCCAGAACGAACTTCAAACCGGATTAGATCAGAGGGGCAAGGTCAGGACGCCTCGGCGCGGTCGTCGACCTCTTCACCCCAGCCGAATGTGCCAACTACTTCAAAGCCGCAGGATATGACCTGGATCAGATAGGACGTGCTCCAATGGTTTACACCTGACACAGGAGTCCGGCCCCCACAACCGTTTCGCAATGAGGAGCAGCGCTGCCGCTGCTCCTCCAATCACACGACGGATTCACGATGCGGCAACTCGAGCCATGATTTCGGATCGAATGGCCGATGCGGTGTATAGTGAGGCATCCAGCGGCAAATCTCCAAATGCCAGTTGACACAGAAGATAATTAGCACCTGCCTCTTCCAGCTGATCAAGGAGAGCTTTTCGGACAGAATCTGCCGTTCCCACGACGCACAATTCACTTTCAATTGCTGCATCGAAGTTCAAAGGCAAGTTTGGTGGAGTGGAAATGGCATTTAGTTCGTATAGAAATTTGAAGCTATTGAGCCATCGTTCATAGGCAGGTGCTGCGAGCAAATACGCATCTGTTTCAGAAGGCCCTATCACCACCATTCGGAGCAATCCAAGAAATGGCGCTTGCTGGCCAATGTCAGCATCGTGAATTCGGGCGGCGCGGAACGCGTCGGTAACGCTGCGAACAGAAGTGGAGGGTCCGACGCAGGCGATGTTTGCCCCATTCGCAGCGGCCCAGCTAGCCGGCTCGGGTCGATTGGTGGCGATCCATGTCGGCGGATGGGGATATTGGTGAGGTCTCAACGTCAGCGGAACATCTTTCAACTCAAAGTGGCGGCCCTGATAAGAAAGCGTCCCGCCTTTCATCGCATTGATGAGAATCTCACTGGCCTCCGCATACTGTTCTGGTGCTGCTTCTACAGCAACCCCGAAGTATCCCAATTCAGTGGGAGCAGAGCCGCGCCCTATGCCGAGTTCAAGCCTGCCGCCGCTCAACTGATCAAGCATGCAGATCTCCTCGAAGGCACGCAGCGGATGATAGAGCGCAAGTAGCATTACCATGGGACCAACACGAAGACTGCGGGTTCGCTGGGCGACGCTCGCTAAGAACATATTCGGTGATGGACCTCTGCCATGCGGGGTACAGTGGTGCTCGGCGAGATGATACGCATAAAAGCCAAAGCCATCGCACGCTTCTGCTAGGCTCAGCCGATCTGCATATTGCTGTGCGATGTCATCGCCGTTTTCGTCCAGATGATCGAAGATGCCGAAGGTCAGGCCCGAAGCGGAAATTTTCTTCAATTAATTGTTCTCCAAATTACCTATATTTATTCGCTAACCATCATAGCTCAGACATATCATTACTTGATGCTTAATGTGAATTGACTTCATGCTTGAGCACACCGCGATTCTTCTTAAAGCTCATACAGACGCGTTTGGCGGCAGCAAGGAATTTGTCCATCTGCTCTGTGGTGCCAATGCTGACGCGAATACAGTTCTTCAAATCTACGTCAGGAAAGCTGGCGATGAGGATCGCCTGCTCTTTCAACGCGGCTTGCCAGCATGAGCCCTCCTGTCCCGCTGGCACACGGGCCAGCAAAAAGTTTGCGTGGGAGGGTGTTACGGAAAAGCCAAGTTGCAACAGCGCCAGGGTCACTCGCTGTCGTTCATGCTTGATGTGCCTGTGGTTCTCTTCGTAGGCGTGGCGATGCGCAAGAATGCTTTTCCCGACCGCCTGCCCGATCACGTTCATGTTGAAGACATTCTGGATGTTGCGCAGCCTGCCAATGATTTCTGGGTGACCGAAACCGAAGCCGACTCGCACGCCAGCAGCAGCATAGCTCTTTGAAAAAGTCCTCAAGATCAAAAGATTCGGATGTCTATTGACGAGGCGCAGGGCATGGTCGGGTGCGAAGTCAACGTAGGCCTCATCCAAGACGATCAAGCGATCTGCTTGCTCCACAAGGCGTTCGATTTCGGCCACCGGCACGAATGTTCCGGTCGGATTGTTCGGATTAGCCAACAGAATGAACTTCGCGTCTTTTGCAGGGCCGGACAGCAGTTTTTCTATCGGCAGGGGATGAGCTTCGCTCGATGCGATTTCGAGAAACTCGGCACCCTGCAACATGGCAAGTTTACGGTTGAACGAAAATCCGGGCGACAGCATTGCCACTCTATCTCCTGGGGCGAGGAAAGCTCTGTAGATGAGTCCGAGCAGCTCCGACGAACCGTTGCCGGCAATCACCTGATCTTTGGAAAATCCGTAAGCATCGGAGGCAGCTGCCCTTAAGCTGAGATTGTCGTCTTCCGGATAAAGATACTGGTGTTCGATCGCAGCAATTGCACTTTGCATTACGCTCTTCGGCAACGGAAACGGGTTCTCGTTCGTATTTAGCTTAACGCAATTTGCATCCGTCGCTGGTCCGTTGGACGAGAGAGCATCTAATTTGCTGGCCACCGGCGAAAAAAGCGAAAGCACGGTCTTCAGTTTTGCATCGCACATGTTCTTCTCCGTTTTTCAGTCCCGCAGGGCATGTGACATGAGGCAATCGTTGATCGTGACTTGATCGACGTTCGGCTATATCAGCGCTGCCTTCCCACCCTGGTGGGGATCGCCGACCACGGTTTGGATTTGACACCGGGAAGCTGTCGAGAACCTGATGACGACCCAACGTGTGGCCGACGGCCGATTCGGCCCAACAGACGGTGTTTCAACATCGCATCGTCCTCAAAGCCGCATGCAGGGCCTGCACGACAGCCCGTCTCCAGCGCCCGCAGATAGGTGGAAGCCGAAGTCTTGCCGAACCTCAGTTGCTCTGCCACCTGGCCCACCGGACTGCCCTGTTTATGGGTCAGGCGCAGGATATCTCTGACGCTCGTTCGTCTTGCTTGCTTCCGTCTTGGCATGGGCTCTCTCGGTTTGCTGATGAGAGAGCCAAATACCGGCTCATCTGAGCATGAGACGCAGGCCTGACGATATGGAGCGTCGCTGGTGGCGCGCGTAGCCAAGAGGGTTCGCCTCGCTGGCGGGGCATGCAAGACGGCGCACCTCCTTAGCCATCCTGTCCCATCGTCTCAGATCGTGAGGCGCACCTTATAGTCGGTGAGGAGATCTTGCAGGGTCAGGTTACGCCCTAGCGCTTAAGGTTGTTGGTCGCACCGAGCAAGCGCGGGACCTGTCGACGGACAACAGCGGTGCCGCTGCCGGCACTAGGTCGTCCAGCATCACAGTGAATCGCGTACGTAGTATCTTGTCGTAGGCGGCATTCTGGATAGCCGGATACGGGCTCTTCACCCGCTGCACCACCGATTGCGGGATGATGTCGCGAGAAACATTCACGGATTTCGTGAAAAAAGTGTACCCGCCGAAGAGCCCTACTCGCGGGGGCGGTGCAGCACCACCTCGGTGTCACTGCTCGTGTTCATGCGATGGACTAGGCCGGCCAGCTGTTGACGCAGCTCGCGGTAGTTGTAAGTCTCACCCGAGTAGACGAGCACCAAGTCAGGTCGGCCATCCTCCTGGAGCATCCTCGGCTGGCGGCCGCCCTGGATATCGATGATTGCCAGGCGGTGGTGTCCCAGCGCCGCAGGCCCGCCGATCCAAGTCCCCTCGTCGTCCGGACCGTGGTTCGCTATGGTGGCCGTCATATCGGCAAGCTCCCTTCGCGCATCGGGACCTCCGAGGTCTGGATTGAAGTCGATCCATTCACAGATGCCGCACAGGTTATGTCGCCGCATTTGGGCGAAGCAGATATGAGGCCAGTGGGAAACCATCGAGGCAAAGTGACGGATCTAGCCCAGCTACGATCCGCATCCGACATTGTCGGACATCGGACAGCACCGCGATTCGCTGCATAGGAAGCCTGGAGTCGCGATTTCCCCTGGGGGAATCAGCGCATGAAAGGAGAGCTGGGTCGTGTCTGCCGAAATGAGAAATTGCTCCCCCTTATTGCATCACCGAGGAATGTTACCCAGCGCGATAGACGGACATGCCCTATCTCCCCCCGTTGCAGCTGAGGGAGATAGGGGCCAGCTCTTCATTCAACCCTCATGGAGGATGATCAGCCCAGCCATTTCCATGCGCCGGCCTTCACAAGCCGTGCACCATTCAGGTTCTTTTCCTTGAAGCGCGACGATCCTTGTCAGACGTCGCAACACTTGCTGCCGAGAGCACGAGCTCTTCCTCGAGCATGCCTTGATCTGCGCCTCGAACGGCTCGCACATGCTGGGTTTCAACGACTTCGCAGAGGTTGATATTCTGCAGTGACTTCGTCTCGCTGCTGCACGGCATTGACGCTGGGAGCCATGCTCGCGTGGCGCAATTGTGCTGAAGCCGGTGCCCACGGTAACGTTTCTTAACCCGCCCCAGATCCTGGCGTTTGGCTATTTCCGACATTCGTGTCCGGCTTCGGACAAAGGCCGGGTTTGCCGAACGGAGTCGCACCCAATTTCCAGTGCTGCTTGAGCAATAATATCGACCGGCATTACTGCACAACACGAAAGTTGCTGCAAAAACCGAAGTGAACCCAAGGCATCGGGTCAATTGGCATGGCGCTTGCGACTCGGTCGATAGAACGCAGTCAAAATCACGGTTGCAGACCATGCCTACCTCTCAAAGCTCGATAAAGCACGCGAGCAAAATTCCCCGTCTCCGCGGAAGCTCGTCGCCGTTGAACGTGCCTGCTCGGGGGCGGTCTTGCACAAGACCGGTCCGAGGCAACCACGCCAAGGCGCGAGGCTGCCGGAACTGTCGACCGAAGTCGATGCCGCTTCAGTTTAACCGAAAAATGCACCGTACCACTTTGGCCTGGAAGCAAATCAATGACCTATAGAAAGAACGTTCCTCTCGTGACCTTTCGCACGCGTGTTCGCGATGAGTCGATCGGGGGGCCAAATCCTTATCGGTGGGAGAACAAGACCTCCGACGATTATTTCGGGGGCAAGCGCATCATCCTGTTCTCGCTGCCTGGCGCCTTCACCCCGACCTGCTCGACCTTCCAACTGCCCGATTTCGAAAAACTCTATGATCAATTTCTGGAACTGCGAATTGACGCGATCTACTGCGTCTCGGTCAACGATGCTTTCGTCATGAATGCGTGGGGAAAGTCCTTGGGGCTGCAGAAGATCGAGCTGATCCCAGACGGGTCGGGCGAGTTCACGCGCAAAATGGGCATGCTGGTCGCGAAGGACAATCTGGGCTTTGGCATGCGCTCCTGGCGATACGCCGCTCTGATCGACGATGGCGTGGTGGAGCAGTGGTTCGAGGAGGAAGGCTTCTGTGACAACTGCGAGACGGACCCCTATGGCGTTTCATCCCCGCAAAACGTTCTCGACAAATTGAAGGCGGCGGCATGACCCAGAAGTGGAAAGTCTCACACAACCCAAGCACACACTAGAGCCTCCTCGGCAGATCACGGTTCAACATGCATCTCTCAGCAAGCCTGCTTCAACGCCAGAAGCAACGTATGGTCTTATCGCCTCAAGCCATTGAAGCTATTCGCTTGCTGCGATTGACGCATACTGAACTCCATCAGCTCGTGCAGCAGGCACTCGAGAAGAACCCCGTTTTGAAGCCTGACCCGTTTGACGACGATTCGCCGCTGCCAGGGGTGGATCAGCGGAGCAGTCAAAGCAGAAGCGAAATCGGCGAATCGCCCATTGGCGGGCCGTCTGGCGGGCGCGGGCAATGGAAGTCGCAACGCAGTAGCGGCAACGATCGACCTGCCGTCGAGGAGTTTACCGCCCACACCGAAACATTGCACGACCATGTCGCCCGCCAGGTCGCCCTCACCCCGTTCACCCCCCAGGAGCGGCTGATTGCCGGACAGCTCGCCGCTCATCTGGAGGACACTGGCTATCTTCAGGTAAACCTTTTCGATCTGGCCAGTAGGTTAAACGTTCGGCAAGCTGATGTGGAACGGGTCATCGGAATCTTGCAGCAATTTGATCCGCCGGGCATTTTTGCGCGAACTCTCAGCGAATGCCTGGAGATTCAGCTGCGCCAGCAAGACCGGTTCGACCCGGCTATGGCAGCTTTGGTCGCCAATCTCGAGATGCTTGCACGGGGGGATTTTCAGGGATTGAAGCAGCGTTGCGGAGTCGACGAGGAGGATCTCCTCGACATGAGGAACGAAATCCGCGCGCTCGATCCCAAGCCTGGAGACCGGTTCCAGTCCGGGACGCCGGAAACCATCGTACCGGACGTCTGGGTAATGCCCTCGTCCGAAGGTGGATGGCGGGTGGAGCTTGATCCGGCCACGCTGCCCAAAGTGTTGATTAACCAAACCTATGTCGCCGAAATCTCGCAGCTGACCAAGCAAAATCCGGAAGGCAAAGCGTTTCTCGACCATTGCCAGGAAACAGGGAACTGGCTGATCAGCAGTCTCAAGCAGCGCGCTAAGACGATCCTTAAGGTTGCGACCGAAATCGTGCGCCAGCAGGATGCCTTTTTTACACACGGCGCCGCCCATCTGCGGCCTCTCTGTCTCAAAAATGTCGCTGACGAGATCGGCATGCACCAGTCGACGGTAAGCCGGGTGGCTTCGAACAGGTACATGTTAACTCCGCGCGGGGTGTTCGAGCTGAAGTATTTTTTCGCTGCGCCAATCGCATCCTGCGAGGGCGGCGATGCGCACTCCGCCAAAGCTGTCCGCCATCGGATCAAGGCAATCATAGCCGAAGAATCGCTCGACAAGGTACATTCCGACGAAGACATCGTTGCTCAACTCAAGGAGACCGGCATCGATGTCGCTCGCCGTACCGTCACCAAATATCGCGAGGCGATGAACATCCCTTCCTCCATACGACGGCGCCGCGATAAGCGTTTGTCCGCAGCTGCGATCAAGCGAAGTGACTA
Source organism: Mesorhizobium sp. M7A.T.Ca.US.000.02.2.1 (assembly GCF_003996995.1). Classification (GTDB taxonomy): domain Bacteria; phylum Pseudomonadota; class Alphaproteobacteria; order Rhizobiales; family Rhizobiaceae; genus Mesorhizobium. The sequence goes on from NZ_RZTT01000029.1 coordinate 7,246, forward strand.
ACCGACATTCGTGGTCGGCGAGAGGCAACTCTCAACTTCCTCCGGGCCGAAGCAGCTTTCGAAGTCATGGCATTCCCCGCAACTGGGTGCTGTGCATGACGAAAAGCCTTCGGCCTCACACAGCTTGCGGTAAAAGTACTTTTTCCATTTCATGTTTTCTGTGTTGCCTGCCGCCAGCGCGGGAAAATGTCTGGCAAGCAGGCGGCTGAGCTCAGCGCGATTTGAGAGGCCAAGATCCCGCCAAAGATGGTCCATGCGCATCGCACGCCGGGCGATGATCTTGGCCAAGCGGGCGCTCGCCGGGTCGGCCGGCGCAGCATGCGCTAGCAGCAGCCGGCGTAGCAGTTCCTCTTCCAGTTCCGGCTCGGGCTCGCTCAACTCCTCCAAAGCGAATACGCTGCTGGAGGTAGACGGGAAAGTTGCGGCCAAGACATCACGCAATTCGACAGACGAAAGGCCTGTCCCCTCCGTCGCCAACACCTCGCCCGCCTGGACCTCCTCAAGCGAACGTGAATGTACGCAGGGCAGCACATGCTGATCGAAGCTCCTCCCTAGCTCGGACCCACGCCATTGCGCGCTGGATAGGCAGCCATCATCGTAACGGCCGGCTTCAGCTTCCGGCATGACAAAGCGCCTTGTTGACCGCAGGGATGATCTTGTCGCCCCAGAGCTCGATCTGGCGCAGCATCGTCTTTTGGTCGAAGTCGCCCAATTGAGTCTGAACTGCGATCTGGTCCGGTTTCAAGATATCGATCTCTTCCAGCAGGCGATCAATCACGCGATTTACGCTGCCAATCGGCAAATTTTTGCGCATGGTCTCGAAGGACAGATCCTGCTGGGTCGGTGTCTCCTGCAGCAGGTAGCCATCGTGGCTCTGTTGGCGGCGCTGATGCAGGGCTTCAGAAAGCCGGCGCTGGAAGCGGGCATTGTCGAGATAGCTGTTGATCTCCAACTCGTCGTGGCTGGCATAGCAGCAGCGCAGCAGCGATATCTTGACGTCGGTGACGTTCTTTTCCTCGGATGCCGCCGCCCTCTCGACTGATTCACGCAGTGTGGTCAAAGTCTCTAAGCCGTCGTGGAAGGCTGTGACAAAAAAATTGTGCCCCTCGCGGTAGGCCCGAGCCATCCGTGCGGCTCCGCCAGCGATCCAGATAGGCGGCGTCGGCTGCTGGACTGTGCGGACCGAAATCGCTGTTGGGGGGATCTTCTCATATTGGCCGTCGTGTTCGAAGACGTTTTGGTTGAGGCCCTTGAGAATGATGTCCAGGTATTCCGAAAAGACGGCCGGCGCCTCATCGATGTCCACGCCGAACCGTTCGAACTCGAACTGCTGGTATCCCAAGCCTACGCCGAGCTCGAGACGGCCGTTCGCAACGATGTCGGCGAAGCCGATCTCGGACAGCAGGCGCTGCGGTTGGTAAAGCGGCAGCACGCAGACGGCAGTGCCCAGGCGAATCGTGCTTGTCAAGCCGGCGCAGTGCGCCACCATCATCAGCGGGGATGGTATGAGGCTGTAATTGTTGAAGTGGTGCTCAGCAAACCACGCGGTGTTGAACCCAGCCTGCTCCGAAGCGACGGCCTGTTCGATGGAGTTGCGGATGACGCTTTCTGAGGATTGGTGATAGCCACGCTGGGCGGCCAGAATGAAAGTGGCAAATTCCATGATTTCTCCTCGTTATAGACACGTCAGCCGACCGGGAATGTGCTCGGCATGCGCATGCTTGGATCTCAAGCACCTCAGGTGCGTCGTGGAGCCGAGGCTTCATAATGCTCGGCCGGTCGCCCTGCGAAGGCCTGGCAATTAACCTGCCGCCTCCGCAAAACATTCGTCATAGAGCTCGCTGGCGTTTCCCGCATCACCGAACGAGGTCCAGCCGCCGTCCACGTAGAGGATCGAGCCGTTGATGTATGAGGCGTCAGACGAAGCAAGGAAGAACGATGCATCTGCGACGTCTTCTGGCCGTCCCATCCTGCCCATGGGGATGCGTCGTCCGATTGCTGTCAGGTCGATGCGGCCGGCTTTGGCCAACTGAGCAAGTGCGGGCGTGCGGATGTGGCCAGGAGCGACGGTGGCTGTCCGAATTCCGACCGGCCCGAGTTCGGCCGCCATGCAACGGGTCAGCATATCCATCCCCGCCTTGGAGGCGCCGTAGGCATGGCGCGGCGCGAACGGCAGAAAGCTGTCGATCGACCCGAGATTGAGGATCACGCCGCCCGGGCGCATAGCCTTGATCGCTTCGCGCGCGCAGGTGAAGGCGCCGGTAAGGTTGACATCCAGGACGTGTTCGAGCTGTTTCGACAGTTGCTCGATCGCAGGCACAATCCTGTCGGCGGTATCAGCACTATTGACCAGAACATCGATATACCCGAAGCGTCCCCTCAGTTCTTCGAACATCGACACCACATCGCTCTCGACGGCCACGTCCAGCGATTTCGCCAGATGCTTGCCGGGGAGCGATGTAGCCAGCTCTGCCGCTGCAGTGCCATCTTTATCAGCAATCACGACGGTGTCGCCGTTCGCGGCAAAGCGGCGAGCGACGGCCGCGCCAATGCTTTTTGCGCCACCGGTGACGAGCACGATTCGCGCATCTGTGCATTCGGCCGGACAGGAGAGCTCGGCTTGGAGCGCACCATCCACCGGCGGGTGAGCATCCCCCGGCTGGTTGAATGACATCCAGCCTCCGTCGACTGCCAGCACCGAGCCGGTGATGTAGCGCGCCTGCGTGCTGCTCAGAAAACGCACGACCCTGGCGATCTCGTCGGGGCGAGCCAAGCGCCCCATCGGCACGCGGCGGCGTATCGCCGCGAGGTCCATTTTGCCAGCGCGTGCCAGTTCTGTGACCATTGGGGTGCGGACGGAGCCCGGCGCCACCGCCGTGACGCGGATTCCTCGCATAGCCCACTCGCATGCAAGGGACTTTGTCAACGAGATCACGCCAGCTTTCGAGGCTGCGTAGGCGTTGCGCCTGGGATTGCCGACCACGCCCGCCATCGAAGCCACATTGACGATCGCACCGCCCGGCTTCATGCGCCGCGCCGCTTCCCTGGCCATAACGAATGGCCCAATAAGGTTCACTGTCACGCCGCGTCGGAAGGTATCGACAGCGGTGTCGATGATCCTATCCATCGTGGGTCCAACCGCCGCATTGTTGATGAGGACATCGATTTGCGCGAAGCGTGCTTCGACCTGGCCGAAAAGTGAGAGCATGTCCTTCTCTCGCGACACATCGCACTCCAGACCGACGTGCGGCGACCCGAGATCCCGAGCCAGTTCAACCACACCACTGCCCGGAAGGTCCACCGCAACTACAGTGTCTCCGTCCGCGGCAAGGATATCGACCAGGGCACGGCCGATCCCGCCCGCAGCGCCTGTGATGATTACGGTGCGTGCTGCCAGTTTCACGAGAGCTTCTCCACGATGACCGCTTGTGATCTCAGCCCATCAACCTTGGGCGGAATGAAGGGCCGAGCCAAATCGTTGCAGTGACCGCCAGTTGCGGCCCCACACAGATGTCGTTCCCGTAGGGCGCTCATCCTCCATTTCTACCCACTTATGCAGCTCCCAGTTGGGGACCCTCGACGCCATCTTGGTCGGTGGGGATGTGACCCTTGAGCAACTGGTAGATGGGATCGTCTGGATGTGGTGCTCCAATCGGCTGTCGCTGGCCGAACCTATCTGCCTCAAGAATCGCTGGCGGGATTTGCTCCTCAACCCAATCGTAGACGACTGTCCGTTCCGCAATTCGCCACTCGTCCTGCCTCTTCTGAAACAGATCGCAGTAACGGCCGCAAAGCAGCGTCTGACGTATTTCTTGGTCTGTATCCGGTCCGCGTTGCAGCGCGGTGAAATAGCTCTCGACCGCGGCCTCTGCTGAACTGATGAAGTCGATCAGGCTGTTCGTGATTTGATGGATGTTACGGTGCCCCGGCAGACCGAGAGCAAATTGGATGAAGTCCTCTGCCGGTCCGCAATAGGGACCGTGCCTGTCATACGCTTCGGGCCAGTATGCGCTACGCAGCGCCGCCTCATCGGCGCGGTCTATCCCGCGGCAGTACCGATACAGGCAGTTGCGGATCGCCTCTCGGTCACGCAGTTCGGTAATTTTCGCGTGGTCGACAGGGTCTGTCGCGAATTGTATGATTGTTTTGTCCTTCCCGATGCCAGTCTGCACTTTGCGTGTGTCTCTCTCTACAACTGAGTTAGCGGGGGGCTCGTCAACTTCCAGAGCTTGTTCGGGGCAGGCTCGTACCCCTTTTGAGGCAAGCAGTTGCTCCCCATCGGCAACATCAATATCACCGGGCAAGATGTAGCCGGCGTCATCAAGCTTGAAGACTCTCGGCGCCCGCGCCCAGCAGCGCGCATGACCCTGGCATCTGGCTTTATGTACGACGACACGCATAGCGAACTCCAATGTCGTTGGCTGAAACTTCAGGACCAGTCCAGGATCAGATTCTCGATCCCGAACACATGGCCGCCGAAGGTGATAGGTTCAGTCCCTGTCTTGATCCGAAAGGCTGGGATGCGCGCCAGCCACTCCTCCAGGCCAATGACAATCTCCCGCCGGGCAAGGTGTGAGCCAAGACAACGATGGGGACCATAGCCAAAGGCAGCGTGCCGGTTGTCCTCGCGCGCCAGATCGATCTCATTCGGGCATTCGAATTCCGCCGGGTCACGATTGGCAATCATCGTGGCACAGGAAACATAATCTCCCTTGCGGATCGGCGCGCCTTTGAAGTCGACATCCTTCGTTGCCACTCGGATCATCTGAATGGTCGAATAGGCGCGCAGCAATTCTTCCGCAGCGACGGCAATCCGGTCAGGTTCGCTTCGTAGCAATTCCTGATCTTTGGGGTTGCGCGCGAGATGGGCCAAGTCGAAGCATATGGCTGCTGAGACCGTGTCGAGTCCCGCGACGAACACAAGCACGCCGATGCCACGGACTTCTTCGTCACTGAGCAGACGACCCTCGACCTTTGCCTTCACGATGAAGGTCATGAAATCATCGACCGGCTCCTTGCGGCGCTCGGTGGCAAGTTCGTCGATGAAGGCCACGATCGCCCGGGCTGCGGGTGGTCGTTGCTCCTTATCGCCGTGGAGCAGATCTCTAGCCCAGCCGACAAATGTTTCTAGTCCGTCGTCCGAAAGCCCAATAAAGCGAAGGAAGATATTGACCGCGAACGGAACTGCAAAATCCTTCATGATGTCGCAGCTCGTGCCTGATGCGGCGATCCTGTCGATCAGCTTGATCGCTCGTTCCCGGACAGCCGGCTCCAATGCCATTACCCGCTTTGGCGAAAGCAGCGGATTGAGCAGTGAGCGAAAAACACCGTGGAATGGCGGATCGAGCTCAAGCGGGATCATCGGCCAGCTCTCGCCGAGCACAGAGGCGAAGATGCTGCGATGGCTGGAAAACGTTTCGGTGTCCTGCAGCACCCGGCGCTGGTCGCTCGCGCGAGTGATGACCCAGGTACCCCGACCGTCGCGCGTGTTGCTGGTTGAATAAAAGATCGGAGGCCCGGCATGAACGCAAGCAACCGCGGCATGCGGATCCCCGTTAGCCGTCGGCAACATGCCGGGCGACGTAAACAGGTTGAAGTCCCTCACCATTTCGGGCGGGACATGATCTGGAACCGGCCGCGATTTAACCGCGCCAGAATCGAGAGACCGTTCATGAGATGCTGTCGGCATTTGCATGCAATCGTTGGTGCAAGCTCCGTGCCGAATTCGTCTTTCGATAATCCTTGCCGTTTTGCTGGGCAACAGGTGGCGCCTGTGCTGACTTACTGGTCGGGATTGCAACATTCTTGTCCAGCGTCGGACACAGAATGTAGAAAGCTAGACACCGACTTGGAGCAACTCAACTGGTGGGATCGCTAGCCGATCATGTGCCCGGGGAGCATCCAGTTCGAAAGCTTGCGCTAAGCGGCTTGGTGACTTGGCCGAGGTCACCAGGTGGAAACGACCAACACTTGGGGTGAGCCTAGTGGCGCTCCCCTCGATGATGTCTGGCGGGGTGGTTAGCCGCCTCCGTGGGACAAGATCAGCCTACACGAATGGACTATAGCCTCTCCTCGCCTGCCTCATTGGCCGTCCTTCAGAGCCGGCCACACGAGCTTTTGTCTTTCAGCAGGGCGTTTTTCTCGCCAGCTACAGAGCCACACCGACGCCATTAATGAGCGTCCAGTCGACGGGTTGGATGGCCCTGTCCATCTTGCCCAGCACCTTGGCTTCGCATTTGCCGGTGCGGCGGAAGCCTTCAAGACGCAGTTCTTGACCTTCTCCAGATCAGCCTCGGACGGATATCGGCAAGGGTTCAGCTCGTCCTTTTGAACTTGCGCATCTTCGTGTTGGCCAACCCCAGGCCGCCCGACATATTTGCGGTCTATCCGGCACCTCAACTTCGAACAACCTTGCGGCAAGCTCTTGGGATAGCCCACGCTCGTGCCTCCACCACCCGCTCAGCAGAGCCAGATTTGTCGTTGATGGCACGGAACTTGCGCAGTCATTCGCAGATGCGTCACGGACCGAGAGTGTCGTCCCATGAATTCGATCACCAAAAAGGCCGCCCGACGTTGCTGGGACCGCCTGCAATTACCTTATCCCAGAATTGGGAGCAACGGCTTCAAAAGGGATAACTCATCACCTCAATTTTGTCGATCGCGCGGCCATCGAACCGCAGCCATCCATCAGACTTCCGCCTCGTTGCACTCATTGCGACCGCCTTGGTGCTTGCGACAACCGCTCAATTCTGGCTGCCAGGATAACCACATATGGCGACGGAACTTCCTGCTTCAAAGCAATATAGAGATCGTCGATCATCCCCCCATCAAGGCCTCGATCGAGGACACCGCGTTCGGCTTGCTTGGTTCGCAGTGAACAGACCGCACTTCACGAATGCGATCGATGCGACCGCGCCGAGAACTCTCCCGCATTGTCGACGGTTGGGTCCGTCGGCCCTCCGATGAGGCCTCGGATGCGTCGGGCGCCGAGGCCTCGACTGATGCCGACTGGCCGCCGCCGGAAGGTCTCGCGGCTTTGATCCCCGGCGATGTAGCCACCCCTGCTGCAACAGCTCCTAGCCGGAGAACTCATTCATGACCGAATCGGCGACAGATTTAGTGGACGCGGCTTTGTTCGACCGAGATCGGCTTGACCCAGAAAGTCCATATCAACGTTCTGGCCCTGCATGGGGTGCCATCATTTCGCTTTCCTTCGGCACCTTCGGGCTTGTGACGGCAGAGTTTCTGCCCGCCAGCGTTCTGACACCGCTCGCGCATGATCTCCGTATCACCACGGGCACGGCTGGACAGGCGCTAACAGCGACCGCAATCGTCGCGGCGATCTCGGCACCGATAATCGCCATGGTGACAAAGCGTCTGGACCGCAGGGTCGTCATCTGGGCGATGACGCTCCTGCTGATCCTGTCGAACGTTCTGGCAGAGGTTGCGGGGTCGCTGCCGGTTTTGCTGGCGGCACGCGTCGTCCTTGGCATATCGCTTGGTGGTTTTTGGTCTATTTCGGCAGCGTTGGCGATGCGGCTGGTTCCAAGTCACCTCATGCCGCGCGCCATGTCGATCATCCTCACCGGCGTTTCTGTCGCCTCCGTCTGCGCGGCTCCAATCGGCGCTTATGTCGGTGACATTTGGGGATGGCGAGCCTCGTTCAAGGTCGCCGCAATCGTGAGTGCCGTTGCGCTGCTCGTGCAACTCGTAACCATTCCGCCACTGCCTCCGATCGAAGTGCGCAGATTCCGCAGCCCGCTGGATGTCGCGAAGAATCCGGCGATGAAGGTTGCGGTGCTAGTCGTGCTATTGGTCGCTTCCGGCCATTTTGCCAGCTTCGCCTACATCCGCGCCTTTCTCGAGAGCGTTCCTGCGCTCGAAAAGAAGTCAATCCCGCTCGTGTTCCTTGCTTTTGGCACGGCCGGCGTCTTCGGCAATTTAGCCGGCGCATTCCTCACCAAACACAGTCTCAAGGCGGTCGCGGCCCTGCCGCCCCTGCTCATTGCCGTAGCCGCTGTCTCGCTCCTGACCATGGGAGCATCGGCCTTGACCTCGGCAATTGCAGTTGCCGTATGGGGCTTTGCTTTTGGCGCGGTCCCGGTCGGATTGCAGACATGGATGGTGCTACGCGCCGCTCCGAAACAGGCCGAGAGCGCTGGTGTACTGATGGTCATAACCTTCCAAGTGGCCATCGCAGCCGGCACAACTTTCGGTGGCCTATTGGTGGATCACACGGGTATTGCCAGTGTCTTTGTCTACAGCGCGGTTGCCACGTTCCTCGCTGTCTTGACAGTATTTTTGCTCGGCCCGAACCGCAAAACCTGACCGCCTGGTGGGGAGTGACGGTCGGCGGCGTTCACGCTATTGCCACCTCTGAGCTCGGCCCAAAGGCCGCGGCTTCGTCGTAACCATGCGGTCGATGGGGCAGCGCCAAATTGCTTCCTGCTCATCGCGTTGCGATAATACAGCGCGCTTATTGCGTCATCGTGTCCCCGGTCTCGGCTTCAATGCCCGGCTACTGGCTGCGGAGGCAGATGGGCGCCGGCGTCCCACCGACGACGATCGGTCTTTTCTCATGTAGCTGTCGGGGAAACGAGGCAGGTTTTCCGCCAGAACCCGCCAGTCGTCGCGCTCGCGTTCGCCTTCCTTGCGCGCACCGAACAACTGGATGATGATCTTGCCGTCGGACCCATATGCTTCGAGCGAGGTGACGTGACTGTCATTGGTCGGCTTGCGCACGGCCCAAACCTCACGGATTTGGTGGGTCCTGAGATGCAGCCGGAACATTTCGTCCAGCACATGGATGCACGGCCCGATCTGCTTGACCGACTTGATTAAGCCGGAATGGGTCTGGATAGAACCTCGGTTGCCGACGAAGCACATGATCGGCAATTCGTCTTCGGCCGCACGCTGGAGCACGGCGCCAACTGCGGCATTGTCGAGCAGCCAAGCGTAATCCTGGCCGACCATGCGCAAAGCCTGGCAGCGGCTGAGCTTGAGCGTCTTTAGAAGGTTGACGTCAGTCAGCCGGCTCCAGTGCTCGCGTAGGTCGTCCACCGTGCCGGCCCAGTCCGCAGTCCTCGCGCCCAGGTCGGCTACTCTCGCCTTAAGCGACATGGTCGGCTCCTGGTTGGCGGATACGAGCTCGGCCACCAGCTTTCGATAGGCATGAAGGTTGGAGACCGGCCTGAGATGCACCTTATGCACTGCTGCGCCGGTGGCGTCGAAGAATTGCAAACTGCGCTGGATTCCGCCGCGATGGCGCCTTTCAACAGCGAAACCATACCTCCAAGCTTGCGGGAAGACGCGAAGGTCGAATTCGTCACCAAGGACCATGGCGTGATTGTTGCCGGTTATCACTCTGTTGAAGACGCCAATCTTTTCGTGCACGGCACCTTGATTGCGGGTCAGCGCCGTCACTTCGCCCACGAATTCGAGGCCCGTCAGAACGTGATTGACGCGCGGGTCGATGCGTGCCGCGCCGAAACCGCAATGGGCCGCGACCAGTTCCGCTTCCGAAATGGCCAATTGGGCTGCGAAATCACGCGCGGGAATGTTCGGACAGACTTCCCACGCACGCCGGATTTCGTTGGGCGACCGCTTCTTGCGCTGATCCATGTTTTTACCCCTGCCCCGTTCTTCTTTTGACGATCGATCGAAAAACGGGCCTCAGGGGTGTGCACGGCGGACGCGATCGATCGTCAGGCACATGCCAGTCGAATCCTGTCTCCGGGCGGTCAGCGGCCAATCGCCGGTAGAGAGCGATTGTTGGGTGGTCGGCGCCAATCGGCCGATCGAGCATTCGGGTACCACCGGCGGTGCTGCTTTCCCACTCAAGGCGGGTCTGATGGATCATATTGCTCTCCTTCGTTCTTCGATTGCGAGGGCAACCCAAAGGTGAATCGGCCGGCAATTTTGCCGCCGCAACGAAGGCTTCACAAAAATCGTGCCAGTTGCTCCGCGGCAAGCTCTGAACATCTTTGGCTCTGTTCATTGCTTTACGCGTGAGTGCATCGCGAACTCAGGCGCCCTTCCTGTGACGCGGACGCGACAAATCCGACAGTAAGTGTCGGTTGTCGGACGTCTCCCCAGCAATCGAGCATAAGAGACGTCGGGATGTCCTACGGTTTTTGACACGTCTTCCCTTTGGCACGGTCCATGCGAGATGATCCGCGAAAACGTCGGACCGAGGAGAAATCGAGCCATGATTACGCTCACCGACAACGCTGTTGCCGCCATCAAGGCCGCTCTTTACCGCGCCAGCGAGCCGGCGGAAGGATTTCGCATCATGGTCCATGCCGGCGGCTGCGCCGGCTTCCAATACTCAATGGGCCTGGAGAGCGTCTCACGTGAGGGCGATGCGATCATCGAGCGAGATGGGCTCAAGGTGTTCATGGATAGAGGCTCCCAACCCCATGCCGCCGGCATGACCGTGGACTTCGTCAATGGGCTCGAAACATCCGGCTTTGTTTTCGATAACCCCAATGCGCGTGAGACGTGCGGCTGCGGCAAGTCCTGCAAATGATTGCTAGGGAACAGGCTATGTTCGACTATAGCGACGCCAAGGAATACTGCGTCGAACCGGTAACCGCCGGCGCTCTGGAACCGGCCGACACGCACTGTCGGCCCGGAACAATTGCGTTCGGTGATGCGCCAAATCGCGATCATCGATCGTTGCCGTGGGCAAGCAAACAAAATTGCCCGAAACAGCTGAATTCCCGGCAGATGCCGCCACCAAAGGGCAATGTCGACAGCGACCGGTCAGCCAAGCCATCGCTCGCCCGGCCGCCCACCTTACCAGATACGATATGCGCCAGAGGTTCAATGGCCGCCCGCCTACCCTTGAATCATTTCAGCAGTTGAAGGATCACTCCCATGAACCCTGTCTATCTCGACAACAACGCAACGACGCGGGTTGATCCTGCAGTCGTTGGAGCGATGTTGCCTTTCTTTACGGAGCAATTTGGCAATCATTCGTCCATGCACGCCTATGGCGCATCGGTTGCTGAAGCCGTGAGAAAGGCGAGGCAACAGTTGCAAGCCCTCATCGGCGCGGGATTCGAGGACGAGATCATCTTCACCTCGGGCGGGACTGAAAGCGACAGTACAGCCATCCTTTCGGCGCTGGAGGTGATGCCCGACCGAACGGAAATAGTGACTTCCGCGGTTGAACATCCGGCCGTTCTGAAGTTGTGCGCGCACCTTGAAAAGACGCGCGGCGTCAAGGTGCACATTATCCCAGTCGATCACCACGGCCGGCTCGACCTGGACGCCTACAGAACCGCTCTCACTCCACAAGTGGCAATCGTCTCGATAATGTGGGCGAACAATGAGACCGGTACGATCTTTCCCGTGGTTAAGCTTGCCGATCTAGCCAGGGAAGTCGGCGCGCTTTTCCACACTGATGCAGTGCAGGCGGTCGGAAGGCTTCCGATTGAGCTGAAATCGACCGCGATCGACATGCTGTCGCTCTCCGCCCACAAGCTGCATGGTCCAAAGGGGATAGGCGCGCTTTATGTAAGACGTGGCGTGCGCTTCTCCTCCATGATCAAGGGTGGGCACCAAGAGCGCGACCGGCGTGCAGGCACTGAAAACACACCCGGCATAGTCGGACTGGGCATGGCGGCCGAACTCGCCTTGAAATTCATGGACGAGACAAAACGAATAAAATGGTTGCGCGACCGCCTTGAGAACGGGATCATCCAGCGCATCCCAAACACATCCATCAACGGCGATCCGCAAGAGCGATTGCCAAACACTGCAAACATTGGATTCGAAGGTATCGAAGGCGATGCAATTCCAATTGTCCTGAGCCGGCTGGGAATCGCCTGTTCCGCCGGGTCCGCCTGTGCCTCTGGCTCACTGGAACCGAGCCATGTTCTGATCGCTATGAACGCGGCATGTGGGGCAGTCCGCTTCTCCTTGTCGCGTGACAACGGCGAAGATGACGTAGACCGCGTGCTTGAGGTCCTGCCTGCGATCACCGAGAAGCTACGGGCCGTTCCCAGTGCTGGACTGTGCGGGCGAGGTGCGGAACAGCTTCATTCCGGCCCGGGTCCGAGCGGCACAATAGCCGACGAGCCGTGAGGTCTTCCTCAACGTGACGACCCTGCGCAATGGAGAGCAGTCAAACTCGGGGTCGCCTTCACCACTTCAGAAAAGCTTGAGATCGCCAAGTCTCTTGCCCAGCCGCCGTGCCAGAGGTCGGCACGCCGTCAGCAATGTCACCAATGCATCGACACCACAATTACGCGCCGGGAGAATACAATGAACTGCTCCGCTGATAGCCGCCCGATCGATCGCACCGATATCCTAGCGCGACTGAAGGGCCTGTCGGCCGCGGAGGACTTCTTCGCCTGCCTTGGCGTCTCCTACGACCCGAAAGTGATGAATGTCTCGCGGCTCCATATCATGAAGCGCGTGGGCCAATACCTTGCCGAAGAAGATTTCTCCGGTCTGCCTAACCAGGTAATCGCCGCGCGGGTGCGCGCCAAGCTGGAACGCGCCTACGAAGATTTCGCGACTTCCTCGCCGCTCACGCAACGTGTGTTCAAGGTGCTAAGGGACCACGATCCAAACATATGTCCCGCACCTGGCCGCGCCTTCGTCCCGCTCGACTCTGCACTGAAGCGGTTCGGAAAGTAATGAGCCCGACACGGCTGCGACGCGACAATGTCGAGAAGTCGACAAATCCAGTCCTCATGACGCCTCCTCGGAAGCAAACGAAGCCACCTTCTGGAATAGAGGCAGGAAGACGACTTGGCATGAACGATGCAGGCAATGAGGTGAACCGCCAAGCACGAATCCGGACTGGGAGCTTAGAGAAACCGCCAATGCATATCGTAATCTGCATTAAGCAGGTGCCGGATTCGGCACAGATCCGCGTGCACCCGGTGACGAACACGATCATGCGTCAGGGTGTTCCGACCATCATCAATCCTTACGACCTGTTCGCCCTCGAAGAAGCGCTCAAACTGCGCGACGTTCATGGTGGCGAGGTTACTGTGCTCACAATGGGTCCGCCCATGGCGGAGGACTCGCTGCGAAAGGCGCTCGGTTACGGTGCTGACCGAGCAGTTCTCTTGACGGACCGCTATTTTGCCGGATCCGATACGCTGGCGACTTCCTTTGCTCTTTCGCAAGCAATCGCAAAAATTGGGGAGACTTTCGGCAGGCCGGACATCGTCTTCACCGGCAAGCAGACGATTGACGGCGATACCGCCCAGGTCGGACCGGGCATAGCCAAGCGCCTAGATTTATCGCAACTTACCTATGTCGCGAAGATTGCCTCCATCGATCTCGATACGCGAGAGATCGAAGTCGCGCGTCGCGCCGAAGGCGGCACCCAGTTGCTGAAGAGCAGACTCCCTTGCCTCATTACCATGCTGGAAGACACCAACGAAATCCGCCGGGGCTCGCTCCAGCAGGCTCTGTGCGCGGCGCGCAGCCAAGTCGTGAAGTGGACTGCAGCCGACGCCGGCATTGACGATCTCACCCGGTGCGGTCTGCGTGGCTCGCCTACAGTCGTCAAGCGTGTTTTCGCCCCCACCGCACGGGCAGAAAGCGCGGCGCAGATCGACACCGCGGAAAGGGGCTTGCAGGACATAGCCGATGAACTCATCGCCGATATCTTAACCCGCCGGCCGGCGCTGGAACATGAGCTGGCCTTCAACAGCGGCACGTGACGGCCAGGAGCAGAAAATGTCGACCGCAAGCCAAACTACCCCTCGCATTGCCCCCGGCCGTGCCGGTGTAAAGAAAGAACTTCCCGACCGTTTCAAAGACTACCGGCACGTGTGGGTCTTCCTCGAGCTCGAACGCGGCAATGTGCATCCTGTATCATTCGAACTGCTGGGCGAAGGCCGCAAATTGGCCGACAAGCTTGAAGTCCAGCTCGCGGGCGTCGTGCTGGGACCGCCGGGCGAGATGGTCGAGGACGCTGCTGCCGAGGCCTTCGCTTACGGGGCGGATCTTGTCTACATCGTCGATGCGCCGCCGCTCGCCGACTACCGGAACGAGCCGTTCGCCAAGGCGCTCACGGATCTGGTCAATACCCATAAACCCGAAATCCTCCTTCTCGGCGCGACCACACTGGGCAGGGATCTTGCAGGCTCGGTAGCGACGACCCTGCAGACGGGGCTCACGGCCGACTGCACCGAACTTGATGTAGATTCCGACGGTTCACTCGCCGCGACCCGTCCGACTTTTGGTGGCTCATTGTTGTGTACGATCTATACACTAAATTACCGGCCGCAAATGGCGACGGTGCGACCAAGGGTCATGCCTATGCCGCAACGGGTGGATAAGCCGGTCGGGCGTGTCATGCGGCACAAGCTGTCGCTCGTTGAGGACGATATCGTCACCAAAGTCCTCGGCTTCCTACCGGATAACCAGTCGGCAATGGCAAATCTTGCCTATGCGGATGTCGTGGTTGCGGGAGGCCTCGGTCTCGGAGCGGCGGAGAACCTTCAGCTTGTGAAGAATCTTGCCCGAGCGATCGGCGCCGAGCATGGCTGTTCGCGCCCCTTGGTCCAGAAGGGCTGGATGCCGGCTAATCGACAGATTGGACAAACTGGCAAGACCATTCGACCGAAGCTTTACATCGCGGCCGGAATTTCCGGCGCCATCCAGCACCGAGTTGGGGTCGAGGGGGCCGATCTCATCGTCGCGATCAACACCGATCCGAACGCGCCGATTTTCGAGTTCGCCCACCTCGGGATCGTCACGGATGCAATCCGCTTCCTGCCCGCACTGACGGAAGCCTTCACCCGGCGGCTGTCGCCGCACAGTCGAGACAAGCTTGCGAGTTGAGGGAGAGGACATGATTGAACAATTCGATGCCATTGTGGTCGGAGCCGGCATGTCTGGAAACGCAGCTGCTTACACTTTGGCAAGCCAGGGGCTGAAGGTACTGCAGTTGGAGCGCGGTGAATATCCGGGCTCTAAGAACGTCCAGGGTGCCATAATGTACGCGAACATGCTGGAGAAGATCATCCCGGACTTCCGGGATGATGCGCCCCTCGAGCGGCACCTGGTCGAACAGCGACTTTGGGTGATGGACGACACGTCTCACACCGGAATTCATTACCGGTCGGACGACTTCAATGAGGCGAAACCCAACCGCTACACGATCATCCGCGCCCAGTTCGACAAATGGTTTTCCCGCAAGGTGCGCGAGGCTGGCGCGACGGTCCTGTGTGAGACGACCGCGACGGAACTCGTCCGTGATGGCAATGGCAAGGTGATCGGCGTCCGCACAGACCGGGCTGGCGGAGTGGTCTTCGCGAATGTGGTCGTTCTCGCAGAAGGGGTGTCGGGATTGCTTGGCACTCGCGCAGGCCTGCGCGAGATGCCGAAGCCGGAGACCGTGGCGCTTGCCGTCAAGGAAATGCATTTCTTGCCCGAAGAGGTCATTGGCCAGCGGTTCGGGGTCAAGGGCGATGAAGGCTGCGTAATCGAGGCCGTGGGCACGATCTCTCGCAGCATGGCCGGGCTCGGCTTCCTTTACACCAACAAGGAGTCGATTTCACTCGGCATCGGCTGCCTGGTCTCGGATTTCGCCGCGACGATGGAGAGCCCGTCCGCCCTCCTAGATGCGATGAAAAACCATCCTTCGATCCGGCCGCTGATCGCTGGCTCGGAGGTGAAAGAATATGCCGCCCATCTTATCCCCGAAGGTGGTTACAAGGCCATTCCGCAGCTCTTCGGCGACGGTTGGGTCATCGTCGGCGACGCAGCGCAACTGAACAATGCCATTCACCGTGAGGGTTCGAACCTTGCCATGACCTCGGGTCGTGTCGCGGCTGAGGCGATCATCAAAGTCAAAAGCCGCAACAGTCCTATGACCAAAGCGAACCTTGCGCTCTACAAGACGATGCTGGATGACTCCTTTGTGATCAAGGATCTTAAGAAATACAAGGACATGCCAGCCTTGCTCCACACCAATTCCAGCAACTTTTTTGACAGCTATCCGCGGTTGATGTCGCATGCCGCTCAGAACTTCATGCGTGTCGACGGCACGCCGAAGATCGAGAAGGAAAAGAACACCACGGCCGCCTTCATCAACGCGCGCTCGCGCTGGGGGTTGGTCAGCGACGCGGTCCGCCTGGCATTGGCATGGCGCTGAAGAGGGTACAAGATGACGATCGCAGTGACGAAGGTTCGTGTCGAGGACAAACTTTACCAGAACCGCTATCTGGTCGATTCCGGCCGCCCCCATATTATAGTGCGACCGCACGACAAGCCAAGCGCGAACTTGCTTGCGTTGACCTACGTCTGTCCGGCGAAATGCTATGAGTTGAATGACAAGGGTCAAGTCGAGATCACCGCCGACGGCTGCATGGAATGCGGCACCTGCCGGATATTGTGCGAGAAAGGCGGCGACATCGAGTGGAACTATCCGCGCGGCGGCTTTGGTGTCCTGTTCAAGTTCGGATGATCAGCCGGAACCGTGCCAAGAGCATGCCGGCAGCGAGCAACTGCGGCACACCATGAGCCTCTCCATCCACTTGCAAAGAGCTAGTGAATATTGGCCTTTCGCAATTCAAATTTCCTTGACTCGTTAGCGGTGTCCTCGAGGCCACGGCGCTGCCCTGTGCGCCGGACTTACCACCGGTCACGTGGTCGAGCCCCCCTTTGGGACAACGCCCGGCCATCGTGCCGGATGGCAGCCACAACGGCCGGTGAGCAAGTGGAACGGCACAACCCATGGCAAAGACGTATGTGCTAGTGCATGGTGCCTGGCATGGCGGATGGTGTTGGCGGGACGTGGCCGCCAATCTTCGTAAGATGGGATACCACATGACCACGCCGACCCAGACAGGTGTCGGCGAACGCGCACGTTTGCTGTGCAAGGACATCACGCCCGACACATTCGTGACCGACATCGTCAACCACATTGTGACGGAAGAACTGAGCGATGTGATCCTTGTCGGTCACAGTCTAGGCGGCATCAGCATCACCGGCGCCGCCGACCGGATACCCGACCATATCAGCCATCTCGTTTATCTCGACGGCGCCATCGTCGAGAGCGGTCAAAGTGGATTCAGCACCATGCCCCCCGACATCGTTGCCGCCCGTCGAAAATTGGTTGCGGAGGAAGGACGGGTATCTTCATGCCGACTCCGCCGCCAACAGCATTCGGCATTCCCGAGGGACACTCGCTCACGGACTGAGTGCGGCGCAGGCAGGCACCTACGAAAGCGGACTTAAGCTCGAGCACCCGCTCGGCAACGGCAGGCCCCGAACCTATGTCGTCTGCACTAATCCACTCCACCCGCGATGGCGGGAGCGCGAGAATGGGTCGCGAAGCAGGATGGCTGGGCGTGGCAGGAACTCGCCACTGGCCGACGCAATGACCCTCGCACCGACGGAAGTTGCTCTCCTTCTCTGAGGAACCAAGTAAAGGGTGAGCGGCGGCCGATTCTCAGGCCGTGGCCTTGAGCTCTGGTGCACGGATGTTGGCCCAACGGGTCGTTCCGGTGGCGCCACCGAAACCACTAGGCGGGAGTGGCCTGTCCTGCCAGCGTCGCAAGCTTGCGAGCGTTCCGCCGCGGCCGCGGCCCGTAGCGCCGGGCAACCTCCGAGATCACCGCGTCGGCTCCAGGGTCTCGGAGATGACTCCGTGCCTTGTCGTCCATCGACCAACGCCGCCGACCAACAGCGCCGTTGATCACCCTCGAAAACGCCGAGGCTGCCGCTCAGCGTCAATCTTAAGTTCAAGTTCAGACACAAGCCGATCTCCGATCCACGTCAGAATCGGCAGGCCCACAGATCGCCGGGTCCTCCTGGAAGGACACAGCGCTTACCCTTGAAATATGGAGAACCATGGCTTTGCGCCGTCGGCAGTTGAGCTGATCTCGCAATGCTATTTCCCCGGCAACGTCCGCGAGCCGGAGAACTGCGTGCTTGGCGTTCTCCTCTGGAAGGAACCAATCTTTCGGAACGTGGCAATGTCATCGACGAGCTCTCACGGGCCAGCACGATGCCGGTTCGGCGCATCGGCGCCCCCTGAGCACGAAATAGCCGGTTGCGATTCTAACGATACGGCCGGACGGGGGCTGGGACCGCGGCGGACGGAGCCTGACGGCTGATCGACACAATGGAGAAGGCCGGCTGGGTTCAGGCTAATGCGGCTCGAATTCTCGGCCTCACGCTGCGACAAGTCGGCTAGGCGATACGCCGGCATAGTATCGAGCCGAAGGAAATTCTAAGAGCCTGATGAGCCAATCGTCAGGCCAGTGGTCTTGCGCGCCCTGTGCGCGACAAGGAGTGCTTTGTGCTTCTGAACGGATTTGGACTTGTGCTGTCGCAAGCAGGACAAAATTGTGTCGCGCCCGCCTGACACAATGCGATATTGACCCAAATAGTGAACTGAAGCCGCTGTTTTAAGTTGGTATGGCTCTTGCACCTTGAACCGCGACGTTACCAGCAACGGAGCCGTTTGATGTCCTCACCGACAGTTTCGATTGAGGGTCCGACTAGCACGACATCCGAGGGTTTTCTGGCAGCCGCGAAATCCGTCTGCGCATCGTCCTCCTACGGCTCGTCGCCGACCAGCCCGGGCGAAGGGGATCCGGCTATTTGGGAAAGGATCAAGGATCACCCCTGCTTTTCGGAGGAAGCGCATCACTATTTCGCGCGTATGCATGTGGCGGTCGCGCCGGCTTGCAATGTCCAGTGCAACTACTGCAATCGCAAATACGATTGCGCCAACGAGAGCCGGCCTGGTGTTGTGTCTGAGAAGCTGACGCCCGACCAAGCGCTACGCAAGGTCATCGCGGTTGCCAACAAAGTTCCGCAGCTTTCGGTTCTTGGCATCGCTGGGCCGGGGGATGCCTGTTACGACTGGGAGAAAACGAAGGCAACGTTCGACTGCGTCATCAGGGAAATCCCCGACATAAAGCTGTGCGTCTCCACCAACGGGCTCGTGCTGCCGGACCATGTCGCCGAGCTTGCCGAAATGAATGTTGATCACGTGACGATCACCATCAACATGGTCGACCCGGAAGTCGGCGCAAAGATTTATCCTTGGATCTTTTATGAAAATCGCCGCTACTTCGGCATCGAAGCCGCTCGAATCTTGCACGCGCGGCAGATGCTGGGCCTGGAGATGCTGAGCGCGCGCGGCATCCTCACCAAAATCAACTCGGTGATGATTCCTGGAGTGAACGACCAGCACCTGTTTGAGGTGAACAAAATGGTCAGGGAGCGGGGCGCGTTTCTGCACAACGTGATGCCTCTGATTTCGGACCCGGCGCACGGTACCCACTACGGACTCATCGGGCAGCGCGGCCCAACGGCAATGGAGATGATGGCTCTTCAGGATCGACTTGAAGGTGGCGCCAAGTTGATGCGCCACTGCCGGCAGTGCCGGGCAGATGCTGTCGGCCTGCTCGGTGAAGATCGTGGCCAGGAATTCACGCTGGACGGGATTCCCGACGATGTCGCCTACGATGCTGGCAAGCGTCAGGCCTATCGGCAGGTGGTCGCACACGAGCGCCGTGATCATGAGGCGGCGAGGAGCGAGGCCATCGGTATGGTCAAGGCAACAGACTCCGAAAAGTCGCTTCTGGTTGCGGTGGCCACTAAGGGAGGTGGACGGGTCAACGAACACTTCGGCCACGCGAAGGAATTCCAGGTTTATGAAGTCTCGCCTAGAGGGATCAGCTTGGTCGGGCATCGGAAGGTCGAGCGGTATTGCCTCGGAGGCGGGGGCGAAGACGCCATCCTCGAGGGCGTCATCGCAGCGCTCGAAGGCATACACATAGTGCTATGCGCCAAGATCGGAAATCGCCCGAAGGAACAACTCTCGCGAGCTGGACTGCGCGTAACCGACGCCTATGGCCATGACTACATCGAGACCGCAGTCAGCGCACTTTACGCGGCAGAGTTTGGGATCAGACCACTAGCGGCGACGGCCTGAGCCGTCTCGTCCGATAACCAGGAGTTAGAATGGCTTTAAAGATCATCGCATCCCAATGTACCCAATGCGGGGCCTGCGAGTTCGAATGTCCTTCGGAAGCGATCAAGTTCAAGGGCGACGCCTATGTGATCGATCCAAACAAGTGCACCGAATGCAAGGAGGCCTTCGATACGCAGCAATGCGTGTCGGTCTGTCCGGTACCGAAAACCTGCGTTCCCGCTTGATTCCTACCGAAACGGTCGGGTTCGCCGCACGACGACGCCTGCAACCCGCGACCACAACAAAAACCTCGAGAAAGGAATGGACAGCATGTGGTCCAGACGCGAACAGGAGGTCGAAATCGGCAGACCGCCACGGTTCATGCAGGGTGAGCGGGTCCGTGCGATACGCCACATAAAAAACGACGGCACCTATCCCGGCAAGGAGATCGGCGAAAACCTCGTGCGGAAGGGCGACGAAGGCTACGTGCGCGACATTGGAACCTTTCTCCAGCAATTCTTCATCTATGCGGTCGAATGGATCGATCGTGGCACGGTCGTCGGCATGCGAGCGCGCGAACTCATTAGCCTCGACAAAGTCGAGGTTCCCTGCGGAGCTGAAGGCATTTCCAACGGGGGAACAGCCGGATGAAAGTAATGATTCGCAGGACCGCTACTGGCTTGTCGGCTTATGTCCCCAAGAAGGATCTCGAAGAGCCGATCACCGAGATTGAGAACGCTGACTTATGGGGCGGGACCGTGACGCTCAGGAACGGTTGGCGGCTCATGCTGCCCGACCTTCCGCGCGACACGCGTTTGCCGATCACCGTCGAGGCGATGAAGATTTCCGACGGGGCCTGATGCCGGTGGGTTCAGTGGCGGAGAGGAAACGCGTATGAACACGATGCTGAGCTGGGACCATCTCGTCGTCGTCCGGGGCAGTTTTGCCAAAAAACTGATTGACCTGCTGAACGGCGCTCTCAAGGCCGATCGAGTGATCCCCTATCTCGGTCCTGGTCTTCTGCAGCTTAACCCACCGGAATCACCTGTACCTTGCACCCCTGAAGATGTCGCCGCGGCCCTCAACAAGCGGGCGCCTGCCCCTTCCAGGATTCGCACCAATATGTGGTCGGTCGCGCAGTTTATCGAGCAGCGCCGACATCGTCGGACTCTCCAAGCGTGGATGGCGGAGATATTCGCAGCCCCCGCCGAGCCGACCGTTCTTCACGCCTGGCTCGCAACCCTTCAACTGTCTGTCATCATCGACAGCTGGTACGATGGCGCCATGCGAGCAGCCCTTGCAGAGGCCGGCCAAACAGACGTTGTCGAGATACAAGGAACGACGCGCGCGACCGGAATCGGTAACATCTGGACGAGAACTTACGATTTGTCAGGAACAGAACTCGAGGCCGAACAAGTGGCTAGGACGGTGCTCTATGCGCC
>NZ_RZTT01000002.1 GCF_003996995.1 Mesorhizobium sp. M7A.T.Ca.US.000.02.2.1
TCCTTAGCCAGCTCACCACGCTGGAAGGTGCTATTCTTCCGGCTTGAAATTAGGTTTCGATGAAAGAGTAAAAAGCGGGGCCTTGCCTCGCTTTTTTGTTTGTTGGACAGTCGCGCTGCCTTGGGATGGGGGTGGGCCGGTGACGGAAGAAACAGCGCAACGAGAAACAGCCTCACGCTCCTGGTGGTCGACGGCCCTGGTGTCGGCCTTTGGCGGTCCATTCGGCGGATTTCTGTGGATCGGCAGCGGCAAGCCGGCGGTTGCCAGCCTGGTGGTGATCAGCGCCATCGTTTTCGCACTCGCCTACACCGGATTTCCGGTGCTGCTGGGAACCGATCTTACCTGGCTGGCCAATTTTTCAGGTATCGGTTCGATGATCCTGGGGGCAGCGCTCGTCGTGCCCTTCGCCCATCGGTTCAAGCCGGTGAGATGGTATGCGCACGGGTTTTGGGTGCTGGTGCTTGTCTTTCTGACTACCTATCCGGCTGCATTTGCGATCCGTTCGTTTCTGTTCCAGCCGTTTTCGATACCATCCAGCAGTATGGTGCCGACATTGCAAGGCGGCGACTATCTCTTCGTCTCCAAATTCGCATATGGCTACAGCCGCTACAGCGTGCCGTTCAATCTGTTGCCGATAGAAGGCCGCATGTTCGGCGCGGAGCCCAGGCGAGGGGATGTGGTGGTGTTCAAATTCCCGCCCGACCCCGGCGTGGATTACATCCAGCGGATCGTCGGTCTTCCCGGGGACAAAATCCAGATGGTCAATGGCGTGCTGCACATCAACGATGTGGCCGTCGGCCTCAATGATGCAGGCACTTTCTCCTACGAGGAACGCGAGCAACCTGCCAGGCTTCAACGGGAGACCCTGCCGGGTGGTGTCACCCATTTCGTTCTCGACCTGACGGACAGTTCCATCGGCGACAACACGCGGGAATTTGAGGTGCCCGAAGGTCACTATTTCATGCTGGGCGACAATCGCGACAATGCCTCCGACAGCCGATTCATGGTCGGCTTCGTTCCCTACGAAAACCTCGTCGGCAAGGCCGTGCGATTGTTCTGGAATTCAAAAGGCACGGAGTATTCTTCCCGGCAAACGCTGGACGGTTCGGTCGGCAAATAAGCCTGAATCGAGTTGGTTCGGACCCGCGCCAAATCTGGTTGATGACTACTTCATGTCTATGCCGAGCGCAGCGAAGGCCAGAACCGGACCATCGCGTCGCAGGTGGACGAGATGGACAGCCACGAGTTCGATCAATGTCTGCCGCTCGGCATGGTCCCCAGCGAAGCCGGCCAGGTCGAACACCGCGGTCACGGTTTCATTCGCCGGCAGTTGCTCACTCAAAAGTTCCGTCAACGCCGCGTCGAGCGGATCGGTGAAATGCCCCTCCGGCAAGGTTTTCCCTCGCGCGGCGCAGGCGGCGATCCAGGCAGCCACCACCAGGGTCAGATGGACCAGTTCGGTACCGGCTTCCAGGCATTCGATGGCGGAAGCGACGATGCGCTGCGGCAGTTTCTGGCTGCCGTCATTGGCGATCTGCGCCGTGCGATGGGCAAGTGCAGTGTTGGAAAAACGCTCCGCGAGCTCCGCAATATAGGCGCTCGTGTCCAATCCGGCATCCTCGGGCAGGGTCGGGATGGCTTCGGCCCACAAGGCATCGACGAATTGGCGGATCGCCGGGTCGGCGAAGGCGCGGTCGACGGTGGCATGACCGCTGAGCAGGCCAAGATAGGCGATGGCCGAATGCGAGCCGTTGAGCAGCCTGAGCTTCATGTCCTCGAACGGGCCGACATCGCGAACCATAGTGACGCCGAATTGTTCCCACCCCGGCCGGCCAGTCGGGAACTTATCTTCGACCACCCATTGGCAGAACGGCTCGGTCATCACGGGCCAGGCATCCTCGACGCCGAGTTCTTCTGCGATCCGCGCCCGATCGGCGTCGGTGGTTGCAGGCACGATGCGATCGACCATGCTGGAGGGAAATGCGACCTGGTGTGCGATGTGGTCGGCAATTCCGACATCACTCGATTGGGCGAGCCCGGCATCTCGCAACTGGGCGAATTCGACCAACAGCCGGTGCAGCGTGGCGCCGTTGGCCGGCAAATTGTCGCAACACAGGACAGTGAAGGGCGGCGTGCCGGCGGCGCGTCGCAGGGCAAGCGCCTCGGTCAGGAAACCATGCGCTGTCTTCGGCATCCGGGGATTGGCCAGATCATGGACGATATCGGGATGGGCGGCATCCAATCCCCCGCCTGCCGCCCTCAGATAGGCTTTTTCGGTGATCGTCAGCGTGACGATGCGGGTGCGCGGATCGGTCAGCGTGGCCAGCACCGCGCCCGGATTCTCCGGCGCCACCAGCATCGCACCGATCGAGCCGATGACCTGAAGCTTTTCGGTTCCACTGCTTCTGATCGCCAGCGTGTAGAGCCCGTCCTGCGGCGTGAGAGCGTCGCGCGTGTCGGTGCTGCGCAGCGAAACGCCTGTTATGCCCCAATCCGCCTCGCCTGCCGCCAGGCAATCGTCGACATAGGCTGCCTGATGGGCGCGGTGGAAGGCGCCGACACCAAGGTGCACGATGCCCGGGACGACGCGGCTGCGATCATACGCAGGTGTCGCGATCGAAGCCGGCAGTGCGCGCGCGGTCTTCGTGGAAAGGCGTTCGGTCGTCGTGGTGCGACTGGTCTGGTCGGATGACATGAGTGGCCTCGGCAGGGATCGGCAAAGCGGCGTAACATTCGATTTCCTGCCACACAATGGGTCGAAAAGTCATCATACAACAATCGCATTTTTGTATGTTGACATTATTTCTTGCCGCCCCTACCGATAGTGGCTTGGGAGGATGATCGTGGCACTGACCCATGCGGATTTGCTGTTTCCCGCCGAGGCGCATTCGCGCGCGATTGCCCGTGATCTCTATGCCGGGATCAAGGACCTGCCCCTTGTCAGCCCGCATGGTCACACCGATCCGCGCTGGTATGCGCTGAACGAGCCATTCCCGGATCCAGCGCAACTGCTCATCGTCCCGGATCACTACATCTTCCGCATGCTGTTCAGCCAAGGCGTCCGCCTCGAGGATCTCGGCGTGGCGACGCTCGACGGCGCGCCGGTCGAGACCGACGGCAGGGCGATCTGGCGGCTTTTTGCCGAGCACTATCATCTGTTTCGCGGCACGCCGACCCGGCTGTGGTTCGATCATGTGCTCGCCGATCTGTTCGGCATCGACGAACCGCTGACCGCGGCGACTGCCGACCGCCACTACGACACCATCGCGACGCTGCTGCAGTGGGAGAATTTTCGCCCGCGCGCGCTGTTCGAGCGTTTCAACATCGAGGTCATCGCGACCACGGAAGGCGCGCTCGACGATCTCCAATGGCACCAGATGATCCGCGACAGCGGCTGGCAGGGCCGCGTTATCACCGCCTATCGGCCGGACGCGGTCGTCGACCCCGATTTCGAAGGGTTTTCAACCAATCTCAACCGGCTCGGTGAGATCACCGGCTGCGACACCGGCAATTGGGCCGGCTATCTCGATGCGCATCGCCAGCGGCGTGCCTTCTTCAAAAGCTTCGGCGCGACTTCGTCGGATCATGGCCATCCGACGGCCGAGACCGCCAATCTTTCGGATGCGGCGGCGCAAGAGCTGTTCAATCGGATTCGCCGTGGTTCCGACGATGAGCGCGAGCGAAAACTGTTCCGCGCCCAGATGCTGACCGAGATGGCCAAGATGAGCCTCGACGATGGACTGGTCCTGCAGATCCATCCCGGCTCCTGGCGCAACCATTCACCCTCGATCGTCCAGAATTTCGGCCGCGACAAGGGTTTCGATATCCCGACCCGGACCGACTATGTGACGGCGCTGAAGCCGCTGCTCGACTGCGTCGGGCTGGAGCGCGACCTCACCGTCATCCTGTTTACGCTCGACGAGACCAGTTATGCGCGCGAGCTGGCGCCGCTGGCCGGTGTCTACCCGGCGCTGAAGCTCGGGCCGGCATGGTGGTTCCACGACAGCCCGGAAGGCATGCGGCGCTTCCGCGAGATGACCACCGAGACGGCCGGCTTCTACAACACCGTCGGTTTCAACGACGACACCCGTGCCTTTCCATCGATCCCGGCGCGTCACGATGTGGCGCGGCGAGTCGACTGCGCGTTCCTGGCGCGTCTCGTCGCCGAGCATCGGCTGCGCGAGGACGAGGCGCATGAGCTGGCGCGGGAACTGACCTATACGCTGGCGAAAAAGGCGTATCGGCTCTGAAGGGGCAACTTGCCCGCAATGCAAAGGGAGGAAACCATGTTGCATTTTTCAAGACTGACGGGAGCTGCGCTACTCGCCGCCGCACTGATGGCCGGAACGGCAAGCGCCCAGACGGTTCTGCGCTCGTCCGACACCCACCCGGACGGCTATCCGACGGTCGAGGCAGTCAAATATTTCGGCGAGCTTGTAAAGGAGCGTACGGCCGGCCGCTATGCGGTCGAGCTCTATCATTCCGCGCAGCTCGGCGAAGAAAAGGACACGATCGAGCAGGTGCGCACCGGCGTGATCGACCTCAACCGCATCTCGATGGCGCCGTTCAACGGGCTCATTCCCGAAACCACGGTGCCCTCGCTGCCCTACATCTTCCGCTCGGAAGACCATATGCACAAGGTCATGGACGGGGCGGTCGGCGACCAGATCGCGGCGGCGTTCGAACAGGTCGGGCTGGTGCTGCTCGCCTTTTACGACAGTGGCGCGCGCTCCTTCTACAATTCGAAGAAACCGATCAACTCATTAGCCGATCTGTCCGGCATGAAGTTCCGCGTCATCCAGTCCGACATCTTCGTTGACATGGTGGCGGCACTCGGCGCCAACGCGACGCCGATGCCGTATGGCGAGGTGTATTCGGCGATCGAGACCGGGGTCATCGACGGCGCGGAAAACAATTTTCCGAGCTACGACACCGCCAAGCATGCGGAAGTCGCCAAGTTCTATTCGCTCGACGAGCACACTATGGTGCCGGAAGCCTTCGTCATGGCGAAGTCGAGCTGGGACAAGCTGACGCCGGAGGATCAGGCGATCTTCAAGGCGGCCGCCAAGGACAGCGTCGCCAGGCAGCGCGAGCTGTGGACCGCCAAGGTCAAGGAATCGCGCGCCAAGGTCGAGGCGGCCGGTTCGCAGATCACGACGCCGGACAAGCAGCCCTTCATCGACGCCATGGGTCCGGTCTACGAGAAGCACGTCAAGGACGACAAGCTGAAGGCCATGGTCGAAGCCATCAAGGCCGTGCAGTGATCAAGCGGCGGCGCGGGCATTCCGCGCCGCCATCCTCTTGCGGAGAGAACCGGTGACCTCCAGCCCAGAACACAGACCGCCCCTGTCCGGCGTCGCGCGCATGATGTCGCGCGTCAGCACAGCGGCGCTATGGGTCGCAGGCATCGGGCTGGTGCTGATGACCGCCTTCGTCGCCTGGCAGGTGTTCGGTCGTTATGTCCTGAACCGCTCGCCAAGCTGGACCGAGCAGGGCTCGGTGATGCTGATGAGCTGGTTCATTTTCCTCGGCGCTGCCGTCGGGGTGCGCGAGAACTATCACCTCGGCTTCGACGTCCTGCTCTACGTGCTGCCCAAAGGCGGCAAGCGTTGGCTGCGGATGATCTCGGACCTCGTCGCGCTCGCCTTCGGCATCGGTATGATCTGGTATGGCAGCCAACTGGTTGCATTGACCTGGGGCGCTACCTTGCCGTCGCTCGGCATATCCGGGGGCTGGGACTACGTCCCGCTGGTCGCGGGAGGCGTGCTCGTCGTGCTCTTCACGCTGGAGCGCATCGTGCTTCGTCTTTCCGGTGCGCCGATCGACGATGTGCTCGATCAACTGCCGCCGGCGGAAGTCGCAACCGAACTCGACACGGCGAACGTGAAGGTCTGACGCCATGGAACTCTGGATTCTCTTCGGCGTCTTCACCCTTCTGATGCTTATCGGCACGCCGATCGCTTTCTGCCTCGGCGTCGCAAGCTTTGCCACCGTCCTCTATATGGGCCTGCCGCCGCTCATCGTGTTCCAGCGCCTGAATTCCGGCATGAGCGTCTTTTCGCTGCTGGCCATTCCCTTCTTCATCTATGCCGGCGACTTGATGGTGCGCGGCGGCATCGCCAGCAAGATCGTTGCCTTCGCCGGCTCGCTCGTCGGCCATTTGCGCGGAGGCCTCGGGCAGGTCAACATTGCGACCGCTACACTGTTCGGCGGCATTTCGGGGTCCGCGGTGGCCGAGGCAGCGGCGGTCGGCGGCTTGATGATCCCGCAGATGAAGGCGCGTGGATATGGAGCGGATTACGCCGTCAACGTCACGTCGATGGCAGCGCTGATCGCGCTGCTCCTGCCGCCGTCGCACAACATGATCATCTACTCGATCTCGGCAGGTGGAAAGATCTCCATCGCCGACCTGTTCACGGCCGGCATCATTCCGGGCCTGCTGTTGGCCCTGTCGCTGATGATCACCGCCTATTTCGTGGCGCGCTCCCGCGGCTATCCGACCGAGCCGTTTCCGGGCTTCACCGCCGTCGCGCATCTCTTCGCTGTCGCGGTGCCCGGCCTGCTGCTGATCGCGATCATCTTCGGTGGCGTACGATCGGGCGTTTTCACGGCGACCGAGAGTTCCTGCGTCGCGGTCATCTATGCGTTGCTCGTCACTGTCTTCGTTTACCGGCAGATGACTTGGGAAGGTTTCGTTCATGCCACCCATGGTGCCGTGCGCACCACGGCCATGGTGCTGCTCATCATCGGCATGGCGGCGGCGTTCTCGTGGTTGATGGCCTTCCTGAAAGTGCCGGCAGCGCTCATAGCCTCCATGAACGCAATCTCGGACGATCCGCTGGTCGTGCTTCTCCTGCTCAACGTCTTGATGCTGTTCCTCGGCACCTTCATGGACATGGGGCCGACGATCATCATCTGTACGCCGATCTTCCTGCCCGTGGCGCAAGCCTACGGCGTCGACCCGGTGCATTTTGGCGTTATCATGATCCTCAACTTCGGCATCGGGCTGAATACGCCGCCGGTGGGCGCTGTGCAGTTCGTGGCGTGCGCAGTGGGCAAGATATCCGTCTGGGAAGCGATGCGCTCGATCTGGCCGTTCTATGGGGCCGGGCTCGTGGTACTGGGGCTCGTCACTTACATTCCGGCCATTTCGCTCTGGCTACCGAGCGTCTTCAAATAGGGGCGACATGGCATCGGACACCGCAACCGACCTCAGGGTCGAGAGAAAACCCAAATTGTCGGAGACAGTGGTCACGACGATCCGCAAGCAGTTGCAGGCGGGTGAGATCCTGCCCGGCCATAAATTGCCGACCGAAGGCCAACTGACCGAAACCTTCGGCGTCAGCCGCACCGTCATCCGCGAGGCGCTGGCCAAGCTTGCCGCCGACGGGCTGGTCGAACCGCGCCAGGGCGCCGGCGTCTTCGTCACAGAGCACATCTCGACAATGTTCGGCGCGCTGGCCGCCGACATGGGCAGCAAGGATTCGATCGCGCTCAACGTGCTCGAAGTGCGGCTGGCGATCGAGATTGAATCGGCCGGGATCGCCGCCGTCCGCCGCAATGCCGCGCAGGAGGCGGCGATCCAGGAAGCCTTCTTCGAATTCGAGCGGCTGCTGCTTGCCAGCGAGCCGACCGGTCCGGCCGACCTCGCCTTCCATCGCGCGATCGCCAGCGCCACCAGCAACCCATTCTATGTCGAGATGCTCGACGTGCTCGGCCGGCGCGCCATCCCGTGCGACGTGACTTCGCCCTGGTCGACCGAATTGGCGCAATCCGATAGCTACCAGCGCGGACTGCAGCGCGAGCACCTGGTGATCCTCAACGCCATTACCTCTGGCGATGCCGAGGCCGCGCGAGAGGCGATGCGCGCGCACCTCACCGCCAGCCAGCAGCGTTACCGCGAACGCCTGCATGCGCGTCAGGCTTTTTATTCCAGTTCGGTCAAGGCCGCCGCCGGCGAATGACCCATCTCAAGTCAGGATTGAAATGAACCAGAGCCACACCGACTATACATCCCGCTTTGCCATCGACCCGGTCGCCGCCGCGGCGATGGGAACCGATGAGCTGCGCCACAACTTTCACATTGACGGCCTCTTCCAGCCCGGCCGCATCAGCCTGACCTACACACATTACGACCGCATGATCGTCGGCGGCGCCGTGCCGACGGACGCCGCGCTTCAACTGGAAACGATCAAGCCGACCGGCACCAAGAACTTTCTCGACCGTCGCGAGCTGATCGCCGTTAACATCGGCGGTGCAGGCGTCATCAAGGCCGGCGGCCAGTCCTTCGAATTGCAGGCGCGCGACATGCTCTATCTCGGCATGGGCATCGCTGATGTGTCGTTCGCGTCGGCCGATGCAGATGCGCCGGCCAAATTCTATCTGCTCAGCGCGCCGGCGCATCAGGCCTGGCCCAGCCGGCTGATCCGCATCGGCGACGCCAAGCGCCTCGATCTCGGCAGCAAGGACACCTGCAACGAGCGTTCGATCTTCCAGTTCATCCATGCCGACGGCGTGAAGACCTGCCAGCTGGTGGTCGGCATGACTCAGCTGGCGCCGGGCTCGGTGTGGAACACCATGCCGTGCCATGTGCATGACCGGCGCATGGAGGCCTATCTCTATTTCGACCTGGCGGAGACGGCACGCGTCTTCCACTTCATGGGCGAGCCGGACGAGACGCGCCATATCGTCATGGG
Organism: Mesorhizobium sp. M7A.T.Ca.US.000.02.2.1; assembly: GCF_003996995.1. GTDB lineage: Bacteria > Pseudomonadota > Alphaproteobacteria > Rhizobiales > Rhizobiaceae > Mesorhizobium. The sequence continues at coordinate 8,697 of NZ_RZTT01000002.1, forward strand.
CAACGAGGAAGCGGTGCTGTCGCCGGGCTGGTCGATCCATTCGGGCGCCGGCACTTCCAATTATGCTTTCATCTGGGCGATGGCCGGCGACAATGTCGACTATACCGATGTCGACCCGGTGGCGTTGAGCGATCTGCGGTGAGCGACCCCTTCAGCCTTGCCGGAAAACGTTTCCTGGTCACCGGCGCCAACACCGGCATCGGCCAGGGCATCGCCGTATCGATCGCACGCGCCGGGGGCGCGGTGGTCGGCGTCGGCCGCTCGTCGATGGTTGATACGGCAGACAAGGTCGCCGCGCTGGGAGGGCAATTCGAGGCGGTCAGCGCCGACCTTGCCGACATTTCGGCCGCCGGCCCGTTGCACGACCGGATCTGGGACGAAAGCGGTCCGCTCGACGGGCTGGTCAACAATGCCGGCATCATCCGCCGCGCCGATGCCGTCGATCTCAGCGAGGCCGATTGGGACGACGTCATGGACGTCAATCTGAAAACGGTTTTTTTGCTCTGCCAAAGCTTTGCAAGGCGTGCCTTGGCCGCTGAGCGGAAAGGCAAGATCGTCAACATTGCCTCCGTGCTGAGTTTCCAGGGTGGCATCCGCGTTGCGTCCTACACTGCCTCGAAGCACGGTGTGCTCGGCATCACGCGTCTGCTCGCCTGCGAATGGGCGCAAAAAGGCATCAACGTCAACGCCATCGCGCCGGGCTATATCGAGACCAACAACACGCAGGCGCTGCGCGCCGATCCCGACCGCAGCGCCGCCATCCTGGCGCGTATCCCGGCCGGCCGCTGGGGCGAGGCGGGCGACATTGGCGACGCCGCCGTCTTCCTGCTGGCGCCGGCATCGGACTATATGCATGGAGCGGTGGTGCCGGTGGATGGCGGCTGGCTGGCGCGCTAGCGAGGTTCATCGTTTAGCGGAAACGCTGAACCGCGCTATCTCATTGTTCTAACGCAATTCCGGACGGAAAACCGTTTCACACTTTTCCTGGAATTGCTCTGAGGAGACAACAATGACCGCAAAGATTTTCGCGCAAGCCGGCGAGGGCGCCTGGACGACAACGCTGGACGGCAACAGGCGGCGCGTCCTCCTGCACACCGATGAGTTGATGCTGGTCGAATTCGGCTTCGACAAGGGTGGCGTCGGCGCCCTGCATTCGCACCCGCATGTCCAGGCAAGCTACGTCGCCGAAGGCCGCTTCGAGGTGACCATCGACGGTCGGACCGAAACCATCGAGACCGGCGGCAGCTTCATCGTGCCGTCCGGTCTGGTGCACGGCGTCAAGGCGCTGGAAGCAGGGCGGCTGGTCGACAGCTTTACACCGCACCGGGCCGATTTTCTTTCTCTTTGATTTGACGCAATTCCCAAGGGAAAACGCTATGCGTTTTTCCCGGGAAAACCGCTTCACACTTTTCCTGGAATTGCTCTAGCCAAGGGTAGGAGATCGAGCAGGGAAGACCCGCACCTCAAAAGAGGCGCGGGTTGTTGCCTGGGCGCTTGTGGCGCCGCGGTACTCAAGACATGACCGCAGGATGCGAAACCTGCCGCATGATGGTGAACATAGGCTTAACGCGCCGGGTGTTCGCTATGGCAGTGGCTGCGTCGGTCAGGTGATATGCCGGATCAGGCTGAAGAGCCGCTCGAACGTCTTGCCGTAGGGCGGGCGCAACAAGGCTCCGGCGCTCAGCCGCGACTGGGTGAAAACCGGCTTCTCCTTGCTGAAGGTCCGGAATCCCCACTCGCCGTGATAGGCGCCCATGCCGCTGGCGCCGACCCCGCCGAAAGGCTGGTTTTCCTGTACCAGATGCAGCATGCAGTCGTTGATGGTGACACCGCCGGCAATAGTCTCGTGCAGGATGCGTTGACGATTGCCGCTGTCGCGGCCGAACCAGTAGAGCGCCAGCGGGCGCTCCGCTCCGTTCACATGGGCAATCGCCTCGTCGATCCCGGTGTATTCTACGATGGGCAGCACCGGCCCAAAAATCTCCTCGCGCATCAGCCGCAGGTTTGCGCCGGCGTTGCGGACCAGGGTCGGCAGCAGCTTCCGGCTTTTGGCACCCAGCTCTTCGCCGGCCGGGTTGATTTCGGTGACATCGGCGCCTGCGTCACGCGCTTCAGTGATCATGTCGCGCAGGCGCTGGTGGTGCCGGTCGCTGATGATGGCGGTATAATCGGGGTTGTCGCGCAAGGTCGGGTAGAGCTTCGCGATCGCCGTTGCGAGCTTGACAGCGACCGTGCCTGCCTGCCCCTTCGGCACCAGCAGATAATCCGGCGCGATGCAGGTCTGCCCGGCATTCAAGAGCTTGCCATAGGCAATGCTGGATACCGCCGCATCGAGATCGCAGGACGGATCGAAGATTGCCGGCGACTTGCCGCCGAGTTCGAGCGTGACCGGGGTCAGGTTGGCGGCCGCGGCGATCGCGACCTGGCGTCCGACCGCGGTCGAGCCGGTGAACAGCAAATGATCGAAAGGCATCGACACGAAGGCCTTTCCCATCTCGGCATCGCCGGTGATGACGCTGAGCTCATCGGGTGCGAAATGCTCGGCAACGAGTTTGGCCAGCAGCACTGAGAATGCCGGCGTCAATTCGGAAGGTTTTATAAGCACGCGATTGCCGGCCGCGAGTGCCGCCGTGACCGGCGCGACAGCGAGCTGGAAAGGATAATTCCAGGGCGACACGATGCCGACCACGCCGAGCGGCTGTGGAATGAGGCGATTTCTGCCCGGCAGGAACGGCATGGTGGTGGCAATGCGGCGTTCGCGCATCCAGCCCCTGAGATGCGAAAGCGCGTGGCGGATGCCGGCACGCACCACGAACAGTTCCGCAAGACGCGTCTCGTGTGCCGAACGGCCACCGAAGTCGGTGTCGATGGCGGTGCAGATGTCGGCTTCATGCCGCTCGGTCAGCGCCAACAGGCGTTTCAGGCGATCCTTGCGGATGCCAAAGTTGGGGAAAGGCTGCGCCTCGAAGGCGGCGCGCTGCAGGTGGAACCGCTCGCCGAGAACATCCTGTCTGGTCTGCAGCATCGCATCCTCCCTGGCTAGCGGAGCCGAGCTTACATTGCTGGGTGAAGGAATCCAGCGAGGTAAAGGTGTTGCAAGGGAAGGCGCAGGCTGCAGGCGACCTGTTCCTGTTGTGGCACGATGACAGCTGCGCTAAGGCATGGTGCCCATGCAGAGAGTCGTTTTGACCGATTTCCCATCCTCTCCCATCCAGGAATTCCAGTCCGGTGTCTGCCTGATGCTGATATCGAGTATCTTGGCCATGGACCCCAAGCGGCGCGTTTCGTGCCGGGCGGCCCAGCGGAATTGCGGATGAAGGGCGCTCACAGGCTTGAGGCTGCGTTTGGAGCGGCTGCGCGAAGGATTGTGCGGGAGTTTCTGCGGTTCGTGCCGCTGTCTCTGAAACAGCGCATGCAAAAACACACATACGCACGCGCGGCGCCCGCCAACAGAATTTTCATTTCGGGTTGCGCGCGCAGCGGCACGACGCTGACACAGCGGCTGATGAGGTGTTTCGAGGACATTTTCGTCCATCCACCCGAAGCGCGATACACAATGCTGGACATGTTGGACCGGCCGGAATCGAACCTCGTCGTCAAGCGCGATGCGCGCGGTTTTGCGCATCTGGCGAAGCTCCCTCCCTCCATCGGCTTGATCTATTGCGTGCGCCATCCGTTCGACACGCTGACAAGTTCGCATCCGCAAACACGCAACGAGCGTCGGTTCCACGTCACGCCGCATCGCTGGCTAGCCGAATACGACGCGCTGACCCGGCTGAAGAATGCACAACCGCACCGGCAGATACTCTTTGTCCGCTACGAAGACATGATCGGCGTGCCCGATGCGCAGCAGGACAAAATCGCGCAGTCGTTCGGACTGACACCGCGCATTCGTTTCAGCGAGAATCCGGACAATCCGATCCGGTTGGCTTCGTTGAGAAAATGGGAAAGGAATGAAGAATTCAGGAGTTATCTCGGCGGCCTGCCCCCGGCATTTCTCGTCCGAGTCCAGCGTTTCTGCGCCGAGTTCGGCTATGACATGCCAATGAGCACGCCGACCGTGGACGCGCGGTGATGCAGGCACCGGCGGCCGTCGCGACAGAAGAGCGAGATCCCAAGCGGCGCGTGCTGAAGGACGTGTTCGGCTTCGATGATTTTCGCCCCGGCCAGGCCGATGTCATGGATGCGCTGCTGGCCGGGCGGCATGTCCTGGCCGTCATGCCGACGGGTGCGGGCAAATCGCTCTGCTACCAGGTCCCGGCACTTGTCCTGGGCGGGCTCACCATTGTCGTTTCGCCGTTGGTGGCGCTGATGCAGGATCAGGTCGCCGCCTTGCGGCTTGCCGGCGTGGCTGCCGATACGATCAATTCCTCGATCGACCGCGATGCCAATATCGCCGCATGGCGTCGCGTCGCCTCGGGCCAGACGCGCCTGCTCTATCTCGCGCCGGAGCGGCTGATGACCGAGCGGATGCTCGAGGCGCTGGCCAGGCTCGATGTCAGCCTGATCGCCGTCGACGAGGCGCATTGCATCTCGCAATGGGGGCCGGCGTTCCGGCGCGAATACGAGGATTTGTCGCGGCTGCGCGGCATCTTCCCCAACGTGCCGATCATCGCGCTGACGGCAACGGCGGACGAAGGCACGCGCACCGATATCGAAGCCCGGCTGTTTGCCGAGCGCGTCGAGACCCTGGTGCTGGGCTTCGACCGGCCGAACATCAAGCTTGCCATCGAGGCCAAGCAGGACAGCAAGCGGCAATTGCTGCGCTTCGTCGAGCGCCATCCCGGCCGCAGCGGCATCGTCTACTGCCTGTCGCGCAAGAAGACGGAGGAGATGGCGGCCTTCCTCGAGAAGAACGGCGTCACCGCGCTCGCCTATCATGCCGGCATGAGCAAGGAGGCGCGTGACGCCAACCAGAACAGCTTCATGACCCTTTCAGGCGTCGTCATGGTGGCGACCATCGCTTTCGGCATGGGCATCGACAAGCCTGACGTCGCCTATGTCTTCCACACCGACATGCCGGGCAGCCTGGAGGCCTACTACCAGGAGATCGGCCGCGCCGGCCGCGATGGGCGGGACGCCGAGGCACATATGCTGTTCGGCCTTGGCGATATCCGCATGCGCCGGATGTTCATCGACGATGAAGATGCGCCGGCCGAGCACAAGAGGCGCTCACATGGCCGGCTCGACACGCTGATCGGCTATTGCGAGACGGCGCAGTGCCGCCGCCAGGTGCTGCTCGGCTATTTCGGCGAGGACGCGCAGCCTTGCGGCAATTGCGACACCTGCCTCGACCAGGCGCCGCGCGCCGACGGCGGAGCGGAGGCGCGGATCATCCTGGCAGCCATCGCGCAGAGCGGCGAACGCTTCGGTGCCGGCCATGTCATCGACATCCTGCTCGGCCATGAAACCGAGAAGGTGCTTGCCAGGAACCAGCAGAGGCTCACGAGTTTCGGCAGCGGTCTGGCGCACAAGAAGGATTTCTGGCTGTCGCTGATCCGGCAGCTCGTCGCCGGCGGGTTTCTGATGCCGGATCCGGCCGGTCATGGCGGCCTCGCCATCGCCGAAAAGGGCCATGCGCTTGGCCGTGGCGAGATGCCGTTCCATTATCGTGTCGAGGTGCGCAGCCGCGCCTTGCGCGGCAAGACGCGCTCCGGGCAGGATTTCGGGCAATCGGATGTGGACACCGGGCTGCTGGCCGCGCTGAAGACCTTGCGACTGCGGCTCGCCAAGGAGCGTCAGGTGCCGGCCTATGTGGTGTTTTCCGATCGCACCCTGATCGACATGGCCGAGCGCCGCCCGCACGACCTCGACGCCTTCGCTGAAGTGAATGGAGTTGGGGCGGCAAAGCTGAAGGAGTTCGGCCAGGTTTTTCTGAGTGCGATTGCCGAGCACCAATCCGATGGCTCGGCCTGAGGTCAGATCAGCGACTGGTCACGCGCCCTGAAGCATAGGGATCTTCGGAGAAGGCATCCGTTCCGAGAGCTTCTGTTCCGTCGCCGCCCATTCCTCCACCGCCATGCCCCCGCGGAGACCGATCAGTTCAATGTTCTCTGGCCGGCCAGTCGACAGATCAGGTTTAGACCGAGGCGTTCATCGACTTCATGGCTGAGCATCTGCAACCGCAATAGGTGCCGCTGTCCGATCATTCACCGCAGCGTCGACCCGCTGGGCGTCAGTCGCGCGATACAGACAGTCCCGTGAGAAGCGGAGCGTAGGCAGCGAGCCTGCGGGATATGAACTCCGTGAAGAGCCGCACGCGCTTGGTCTTGCGTGTCTCACCCTGGGTGAGAAGCCAGAGCGTTCCGTACATGTGCAGGTCGGTGCCCGGCACCCTCACCAGCACGGGGTCGGCATCTCCGACGAAGCACGGCAGTGTCGTGATCCCGAGACCTTGCCGTACGGCAACGATCTGCGCCTCGGCGTCCGTGGTCCTGAATGGAACCCCCGTGGTGCGAACCTCACCCGCGCTGGCCCATTCCGGAATCCCATGAACGCTTATGACGATCCACCGGATGGGATCAGGTGCGCCCGCACGCCACGCGGCCAGGCGATCGCGGGACATGTAGACGCTGCCGAACACCTCCGCTCCCTTCAGGCCGTGAAGATTGAGCGGCAGGGTTTTGCGGTCGTAGACGACGCGGATCGCCACGTCGGCCTCTCGGTTGGTCAGATTTGCCAGTTCGCCGGACGACAAGATTTCCATCTCGATGTCCGGGTGCAGACGCGCGAAGTCGGCGAAGTCCGGCATGAGCAGGTGTGTCGCGAGGGGCGGTGCCAGCGTCACCCGCAGAAGCCCGCGCACGCTCTGGTCGCGCCCGAACACGCGCGTCTCCAGCTGGTGAGACGACGCTTCCATTTGGTTCGCGAGCTCGAGGACCTCCTCGCCCGCAGCGGTCAGGCGATAGCCCGAAGGCAGCTTTTCGAACATTTGCGCCCCGAGGCGTTCCTCAAGCTGTGCGATGCGTCGCAGCACGGTCGAGTGATTCACCCCGAGCTGCGCGCCGGCAGCCCGCACCGAGCCTCCGCGTGCGACGGCTAGAAAGTAGCGAATATCATCCCAGTCGATCATGGTGCAATCCGGCACCGCGCGGTGCGCCTTCCAAACCCCGTATCTAACACATCCTACAGCAGTAGGGGCGGTACATCACGGCTTATGTCGACAGGGCGGCGCAATTCCGAATGGCGGACACGGATCGTCGCGGCTGGCGTCAGTCCTGAAGGCGGATCGATTTTGCACCACGGATGTGCGCGCTTCCGCACTCACCACCTGACCCCGACGGGCCCATCTAGAGGTCCTCGGGGCGTACCCGAACGACCAAAGACAGAAGCTGGAAGGATTGAGTCATGGGAAAACTGGACGGTAAGGTTGCGGTTATTACGGGTGGCGCCACCGGCATCGGCCGCGCCGCAGCGAAGCGCTTCATCGAGGAGGGCGCCTTCGTCTTCATCTTCGGCCGCCGGCAGGACGCGCTAGACGCCGCTGTGGCCGAACTCGGGCCCAATGCCCGCGCGGTGAAGGGCTCGGTCTCGGATGAGGCCGACCTTGATCGGCTCTATGCGGCGGTGAAGGCCGAGCGCGGAACCCTCGACATCATCTTCGCCAACGCCGGGGTGGGAAGCCTGCTTCCGCTCGGCAAGCTCACCGCCGAGCACATTGACGAAACCTTCAACACCAATGTGAAGGGTACGATTTTTACGGTCCAGAAGGCGCTGCCGCTGATGGGCGAGGGCGGTTCGATTATCCTGACCGGATCGAGCGCCGGCACCACGGGCGCGCCCGCATTCAGCGTCTATAGCGCGAGCAAGGCGGCCGTGCGCAACCTCGCGCGGACGTGGGCGGAAGACTTGAAAGGCACCGGCATCCGGGTAAACGTGCTGTCGCCCGGGCCGACGGCGACCGAACTCGCGAAGGCAGCGATAGGCGAGGAGGGCTTGAAGGTCTTCGCCTCGATGAATCCGCTTCAGCGGATGGCCGATCCAGCGGAGATCGGGGCGGCGGCTGCGTTTCTCGCGTCGCCCGACAGCAGCTTCATGACCGCCAGCGAGGTCGCCGTCGACGGGGGCTTGGCGCAAATCTGACCCGCTACCCCCGCCGTTCATTCCATTCGATATCCCGAGCCCGCAGGGCCTGGCAAACTGAAGGAGAATATACATGAGCTATGCAATTATCGGCTTCGGCAAGATCGGCCAAGCTCTTGCCAAGGCGTTTGCCCGCAACGGCATCGAAGTGTCCGTGGCAACCACGCGCGACCCGGAAAGCTTTGCATCAGCCGCGGCCGCGATCGGACCCACGATCATCCCGAAAACGCTGGCGGACGCGGTCAAGGCGGACATCATCTTTTTGGCTGTCCGCTTTGAATCGCACCCAGATGTCGCGAAGGCGCTGTCAAGCTGGGAAGGCAAGACGATCATCGACGCGACGAACGTGTTTCCAGTCCCCGAAGAACTGGACGGTCTGCCGTCCTCCGCCTTCGTCGCAAAGGCGTTCACCGGCGCCAAGCTCGTCAAAGGCTTCAATCACCTGATTGCGGCCACCCTGGCTGCCGATCCGATCGTCGAGGGCGGCCACCGGGTCGTCTTTCTGTCTGGTGACGACGAGGACGCGATCGCTCCCGTGGCGGTCTTGGCCAAACAACTCGGGTTCGCACCGGTCAAGCTGGGGAAGCTCAACGAGGGCGGCGCACTGGTGCACGCACGCGGCCGCACTTGGGGCCAGCTGATCTTCCAGGATCTGTTCAAGAAGGAGCAATAACGGATTTACCGTGCGCTGTCAGAGTGGCCGGTGTTCGACGCCGGCCACATCGTCAGCCGAGCGCGCAAAGTGACGCGCTTGAAAGCGACTTACATCTGCCTGGGATCCTTCGGCCGGCAGGTGCCTGCCACCCATGAATCGTAGTTGCAATAGCTGATGTCCCAGCCGGCATCGCGTCTTTTGGACGTTACCTCACGACCGCCCGCGCGGATGGGTCCGAAGCCACCCCAACTGCCATCCGAGCCCTTGTAATTTCCCATGACGCGATAATTGCAGTTGTTTACGACGAAGTTGCCGTCCATCGACAAGCATGCCGATGCGACAGTGGAAAGACTGAAGAAGGCCGTGCCGGCGACTGTGATGGCGAAAGAGGCTTTGCGCATGGTGGTCTCCTAACTGGCTGGGCGAACCAACCATTACGAGATCTCGGGCCGGGCCTCTTCCCCCATTTGGGCTAAACCGGCTGGCAAATTCACAGCGGCATGGCTGCGCTTGCGGACAGAAAGCCATGTGCGGAGATGCCGAATGGGCCTGCCCATCGCCGAAGCCTTACGGCCTCCGCGAAGCCAGGGTGTCCCGGCTCGGGCGGCTTTGTCCTTTTGGCTGCGCGATGTGCCGCAGGCGGCTAGCAGCCCGGGAGATGTCAGGTTTTTGGACTAAATGGCGGAGAGGGAGGGATTCGGTTTCACGCCTATCCTGCTGAAAATGCTAATCTTTTCGCGCTTTTTGTTACGCAGTTTGTTACACTGCTACAACTGCGATTTACAATCGCTCTTTTGAGCTCGCCTGCCCAATCCATCTTATCTGTCGAAACCGACGCAATGGCGCGGCGGTGGATTGGGTCACTCTGTCATAGTATCCGCGCTTCATTAAGTTGACGATGCCGTTTAGACTCGGAGCTGATCCTTTCCGGTCGATCACCAGGATTTGGCGCGCGACCCGGCACCGGCGGTTCGTCTTTGTACGTTTGTGTCATCCAGGCCGGATCAACTCGGCCATCAGGCTTCTCACGACTTATGCATGCGTTTCCCACTTTTATTAGCATTCGGTGCGAACCCGCACCCTGCACCAAACCTGCGACGCCTAAGCTATCGTCCTCGACTTGAGCGTTCCCTGCTTCTCGTGGAAGACGCTAAATTCGCTCGTGCGTTATTGCCGGCCAGCAAAGGCTGCGGGTCGGCGGTGAGGGTGTCGAGGAGCGGCGGCCGTTCCCTTTCACTCAATAGTGCCGCCGGCGCCTGGATGGTTTCCACGACGCCGCCCCCGCAATCGTAGCCGTTGTGATGATCATCGTGCATGCGCTGAGCTGTTGGGGACATGCTGGTGGCGGTGCCGGAAGCACCGGAGACATGTGATATCTCGGCAGCGGGCAGAGCGGCTTCTCTGTCGCTGCACAGGAAAGCGTAGAGTTCCTTCACGCAAATGCGGGCGTCCTTCTTGTCTTTTTGAAAGGGCGGGACGAGGGGCAACCTGATATCGGCCTTTTGGTAGAACGGACTGCGCTCTTCGTACAGCTGGTCAACCTTCTGCTCGATGTCGGCGCCTTGCAGCAGCGGCCGGCTGGTGTCCCTCTCGAGGCGCCTGCGGAGCTCTTTCAGCTCGGGTGTCGAGCCAGATCGACCTCGCCTTATTAAGAATCAGGGCTTGATTGGACTCCTTGCCAAAGCAGCCGCCGCCGGTTGCGATGACGATGGGGCCTCTCTCCAGCTGCTTGGCGAGCTCTTTGGTCTCCAGGTCCCTGAAGTGCGCCTCGCCACGGCCAGGGTCGGCGAACATCTCCATCAGATTGCCGTGATCGGCGACGATATGCTTATCGATGTCGACAAACTCCACCCCCAACTCCTTGGCAAGCTGGGCGCCGATGGTCGACTTGCCGCTCGCCGGCATGCCGACGAGCACGACCGGCCGCGTACCGAGGGCCGCGAGGATCTCGCCGGCTTGCGGCGAGCGAGCGACCGCAATCTGTTGTCTTGCGACGATGGGCGACCTGGAGGTCCCTGCCGCCCTCGACCTGCTTTCTCCTGACGAGTCCCAGTGTAATATCTCCCAGCACCACGGGGAATGGGGACTAGCTCGCATTCGCTCTGCGCGCGGTGCGCGAGCTCGGCCCGATAACTGGCCGGCGTAGGGAACTCGACCTCGAAGCGATAGTTCTGCGCGGTTCTGAACGCCGTGTGAACGCCGCGTAACCGCGGCCTGTCCATCCTGATGACCCAGTTGGTGGTCTCGACCTCGCTGCAGTCCCGCTCCTCGAAGGCCAGTGCCGCCTTCCTGAAGGCGCGCGTAAAAGCCTCGTCCGGGATCTCGAAGACATGGCGCACGGCATTGGTGACCAGTTGGGCCTCCGGCGCCGTGCTCACGCTCTGGCCGGTCAACTCGTCGGCTATCCAGACCTGCCCGCCCGACCGTTGGTCAAGATGCGGCACCTTCACCTCGATGCCGTCCTGCCGCAAAAGCTCGGCAACCGCATGCACAATTTTTGGTAATCGCGCTTTCTTGCGCTTCGGCGGGGGCGGCTTCGAGCCTGGCCCGCTCAAGGGCCTGTTCGCTGCTCAGCGTTATCGTGCTGGCGCGGTCGTCTTCGGCCGAGATTGCTAAGGCGCTGAGCAGAATGCGCTTTTCGACGGCGAGTCTGATCGAGGCCTCCATGACCGATGCCGCCAGCGTGGGGTTGTCCTTCAGATCCGCCAGGCTGCCATCGACGTCGAACCGGCCCTGGTGGAGCTTTGCCGCCTGCGCCTTGACATATGGCGCCGACTTGAAGCCCGGCCTCTGCTCCAAGAGCCGCTGCAATTCGGTGGTTTTTTGCATGAACACCCGCGCACCGGTATCGGACTTGTAGGCGTCAGTGCCGACCTTGATGCCGACGCTCAACAGATTGATGGCGCTTTCATGCAGCTTGACTTCCGACTGCTCATGAGCCGGCTCGCTATTGAGCTGCAGGTTCCAGTCCTGGAGCTCGGCCACTAACAACGCGGCCAGTTCGCAGGCCACCGGATGCCTGGCGGCCTTGCTGTCTTCCCTCGCCCTGGCGATGAGCTCATGGAGGGCCTGGCCATCCGGCCGATCTTCCTGCAACAGTGCGCGGATGTCGGCCTTGAGCTCATTATGAATGCCCTCGTAGGTGCCGAAGATGGCACGCTCGGCAAACCAGCGTTGCGCCTCCAGCGGCTGCGCCAGCACGTTGCGCTGCAGGCAGCTGTAGGTCTCCAGCACCAGCCCGGTGGCCGACAGGATCTGCTTGGACCGGGTGAACTGGTAGCCGCTTTTCTCAATGGCCGGCGTGTGCGACTTCGGCGGCTTCATCGAGGCGATGCCGCGCGCCTGCAGCTGCGCGTCGAACTGGCGCACATGCTCGTAAAGGCGAGGCTGGTCGCCAATGATGACGACGGTGTCGCCATCAAAATCGCCGTCGAGCATTTTTTGTTCGACGCTCGGAACCGCAACCAAAGAGCCGGGCGCGAACACCTCCGTCGCCTGCAGGATGCCGACGCACTCGAGCGCGGTGTCGGCCTTGACCCGGTCCTTTTCCTCCAGCCAGTACGAATGGCACTTTACGTCCTCGGCAGACATCACGACCCCGCGCTCGGCGAAGTCCGCCGGCCACATTTCGTCGGGCACAACGATCAAGATGCCTTTGGCAAAGAAGGTCGGATCGTCGGCGGCAAGCCCAGCCCCCGACCTGTGCGCGACGTTGAAGCTATATTGGAAGGCCACGCACCGATCCAGGAACGCCGCGGTCCGGTCGCCATCGCGCGCCGACCTGACCCGGTCGGCGGCGAACGGGCGCAGGTTGGGCTTGTCATAGGGGGAGCGTCCGACAAGCACGCCAGCGTCACGGGTCAAGGTCTTGCTCTTGCCCGTCGGCACATGCAGGCATTCGTCGCTGGACGGCACGGCGATAGCGCTCGAACCCTCGATATGCCCGCCCGTGACCGTCCGGAACAGCTCCTCGGCGGTGAGGCTTTGATGGGTTTCGAGCCAAGCCTGAGCCTTCTCGCGGGTCTCCTGTGCTACCTCGACGCTACGCGGATAATGTTGCAGCGCCGAGGGCGGTACCGCCGATTGCCTTTTATCGGCATAGGCAGGCATCCGCTCGGGAGCGTCGTGGCGAGCCCGGGCAATGGACGGCATGCGCTCGGCCAGTGAGGCCCTAATGAAGCCGCAGCCGTCATGCGGCCGCAAGGCGATCTCGCCGTCTCGCCCCTCGAACCGGAAGGGATGCACTGCGCCTGCGGGATGGTCGGGCAGAAGGGACAGCTTGAAGCACCCTTCCAGCGCATAATCATGGGGGCCAATGTCGGGGATGCCCGGCGGCGCGGCAAATCCGCGGCGCTGGGTATAGTAATAGGCTTCCTTGAACGGCGCCCAGGCCCGCGACAGCTGCTCAAAGGCCGTACCCGGAGCCGTCTCGGCATAGGGGATCGCCAAAAGCTTGCCGCTTGGGGCCTCTGCGGCCGTGAAAGGCAGGTGAGAGGCAAGCTGGTTCAGGCTCTTTTGCGGCGGCTTCAGTTTGCTGCCGCCGAACAGGTCCATGCGGTAGGGCACGCCCTCCACGGTGAACGTGCGTGTCAGCATGGCTCCAGTCGGAGTTCCCTTTAGCTGCACCGCCACCACCTTCACCGCGCCCGAGGTCAAGCGGTGGAAAATGGAATAGCGCAACTCGGCTTCGCTGGCCAGCGGCCGGCCTTGCATGTCGACCACCGGCAGCCGCATCAGTCCGGCATCGCCTTGCGGCGGTCTCGGCTCGTGGTCCATGGCCTGAAGGACCCGATGGACATCGAAGCTGGAGGCTGCATGCTGGGCCTGGATCATCGATGCGTTCTGCGCCATGAAGGTGTCGAGCGCTTCGAGCGGCTCCTTCGCCTCGATCTCGGCGATCACGCTCGAGTTCGCGCACCGCCTCGGCGCGCGCCGCGGCGCTCCTTCCTCGGCTGATGAACACTGCCGATCATAGATTCGACTGCCAGCCTCAAAGCCCCATCGTCGTGCATAATATGGGCTGGCCTCGCTACATTCGAAGGGGATCGAAGGCCGATCCCACGGTGCGGTGAGAGAAGCTGCAAGCGGCTTCCAAGACTAGGTGCGAGCACCTCGATCTTTTTGTAGGCCCGTCATCGGATCATATGGAAATCGGTGAGCTTCATCCGCCGGCCTTTTACAACGTGGTTTGGTCGATCCTCTAGGGGATTACGCAGTCTTAAGCCAGCATTAATACCTTAGACGCGACACTAGGAATACTTTTACTATTCGCTAAAGCTCGATGCTATTTGACGAGGACTGGTCTTGCGTTTGCAGTTTTCTAGATGAGAGGGCTAAAGGACATTAGCGTCGGGACCAAGCTCTCGTTGGGCTTTGGGCTGGCGCTGCTGTGCGTCGTGGCCGTGGGAGTATTTGGGGTCGCGCAACTGCGATCACTCAACAAGGTCACGAGCGAGATCACCAGCGTTTGGTTGCCCCAGGTCCAGATCGTCGGCGAGATGAAGCGCAACCTCGCGGAACACCAGCTCTATGCGACGTTGCGCGTGCGCACTGCCGAGGCTGCGCAGATAGCCGGCATTGAGAAGGAGATGGCGAGGGAAAGCGACGAAATACTGCAAGGTCGGCGCGCCTATCGCCGGAGTGCCGGATCGCTGGCCGAGCAGCAGCTGTTCGACCAGTTCGTCAACCTATGGACGGCCTACGAAGATTCCCTGACATCGATTTTCCCGCTCCTCGAAACAGGAGGGCGAACAATGGCTGTCAAGGAGTTCGAGACGGTATCGCTCCCGACCGTTGCCGCCGCCTCGCAGCGATTGGACGATCTGCTGGCCCTCACCAATGAGCGCAGCACGGCCGCCGCGACGATGGCGGATAGCACCTATACCGTCGCGCAAAGATTGACTTGGCTGGCAGTTCTCTTTGCCGCCGGGTGTCTTGGTGGGCTTGTCGCCTGGATACGCCACAATGTCAGCAAGCCGATCCTCGCCGTGACCGAGGCGATGCGTTGCTTGGCGCAGGGCGAGCGCCGCTCGAGCCTCATTGCGCTGAAAAGAGATCGTCGGGACGAGGTAGGAGTGCTGTTCTCGGCCTTTGCCGGCTACCGAGCCAGTCTGGAGCGCAGCGATGCCCTGGCCCGCGAAGCCGAGCTGGAGCGTCAGCAACTGGCTGCGGCTGCCGCCAATATGCCCGTGGGGCTTTGCATGTTCGATGCGGAGAGGCGGCTGGTTCTGTGCAACCAAAGCTACGCCGATCTCTACCATGTGCCAGAGGTTCTGACTCGTCCCGGCACGCCATGGGTCGATTTGATGCGGTTCCGGATCGCGGCGGGCCTCTATGTCGGCCAAGACCCGGAAAAGTATCTGCAGCAGCTGACGGCGACTATCGATCGTGCCGAGCGCGTGGTGAGCCTAGTGGAACTCAGGGACGGGCGCACTATCGACCTCATTCATCAGCCGCTGCCGGGCGGCGGGTGGCTTGCCACGCACCATGACGTGACCGACTTGCGGCGCAGCGAGGCCAAAATTTCCCACATGGCGCGCCACGACGGACTTACCGAGCTTCCAAACCGCATATTGTTTCGCGAACGCGCCGAGGAGGCTTTGGTCGAGATGCGGCGTGATGGTAGCAAGATTGCTTTCCTCTGCCTCGATCTCGATCACTTCAAAGCGGTCAACGACACGCTGGGGCACCCGGCTGGCGACGCCTTGCTGAGGGAGGTTGCCGCTAGACTGAAACAGGTCGTCCGTGAAGGCGACACCGTGGCCAGGCTCGGTGGCGATGAATTCGTGATCATTCAAACCGCGGTTGATCAGCCGGTCGAATCTACAGCCCTTGCCTAACGAGTCATTGATGGGCTGAGCGCACTTTATGTTGTCGATGGCCATGGCGTGATGATCAGCGCCAGCGTCGGCATCTCGATTGCGCCGAACGATGGCTGGGACGCCGACCAACTTCTCAAGACCGGCGACATGGCGCTCTACCGGGCAAAGGCGGAAGGACGCAGAACCTATAGGTTCTTCGAACCGGAAATGGATGCGCGCATGCAAGCGCGGCGGTTTCTCGAACTCGACCTGCGCGAAGCGGTGGTGCGGCAGCAGTTCGAAATCTACTACCAACCGCTCCTCAATCTCGACCGCGGCGAGGTCAGCTGCTTCGAGGCGCTGCTGCGCTGGCATCACCCGACGCGCGGCATCGTATCCCCGGGAGAATTCATCCCGCTGGCCGAGGACATCGGCCTCATCGTCCCGATCGGTGAATGGGTTATCAAGCAAGCCTGTCTCGACGCGGCAAGCTGGCCCGGTAGCATCAAGGTCGCCGTCAATCTGTCGCCGGCGCAATTTCGCAACGCGCGCTTGCTCTCCACCATCGTCGAGGCATTGGATATCTCGGGACTGCCCCCCAGCCGGCTTGAGCTTGAGATCACCGAGACAGTGCTGCTGGCCAACAGCCAGGCGACTCTCTCGATGCTGCAACATATCCACATGCTCGGCGTTCATATCGCGATGGACGACTTCGGAACCGGATATTCGAGCTTGAGCTATCTGCGCTCGTTCCCATTCGACAAGATCAAGATCGATCAATCCTTCATCACGGACGCCGGAGATATCGACAGTTCCGTCGCCATCATTCGAGCGGTCACGAGCCTCGGCAACAGCCTCGGGATGCAGACCACCGCCGAGGGCGTCGAGACCGTGGAGCAGCTGGAACGGGTCCGAAGAGAAGGCTGCACCGAGGCGCAGGGCTTCCTGCTCAGCCGCCCGCTGCCCGCGCGGGACATCCCCGCGATGCTGGAGCGGACCCGCGCCGTGGTGGCGGGCGAGATCATTGAGACCGAACCCGAAACGTCAGGCGAGCGAGACACGGACAAGCCGGGCAGGCGTCGCAGTAGGGCGTCTGTCCCCGCCTAACCGGGATGCAAGCGAAAAACAGTGCCAACGAACATGAGTTTGCCGGCCTAGTTCAGGCCGCCACTCGGATCATGTCGATAGCGGGTGTGTAGGTCGGCGCGGCTCGAAATTAGGTGTGCTGAGCGCCGGTCAAAGTGGGATTAGCTTGTCATATCGATTATGGGATCCAGGTTGAACCCGACTTGCAGGACTCTGCTCGTAACCGAGCAGATCAACCTCACATTCGGTCGCTGCTCTTCACGGCTGCACCAACATCCCGCCTACGGCCGCTGGGCTCGGGCGACGAGACCATTCTGAGTGAGCGGCGTTTTATATACCCGTTCGGTCGTCAGTACCTTGCGTTCACGACAGATACGCCGGCGATCCTCCTGCTCCGGTGTTGGCTCTTTGACCATTGCACATATGCGCGGTTCGCCTCGCTTGAAGGCAAGGAGAGACGAGCGTTTCACCATCGATCTTATCGGTTTTGGCTCGGCGACTGCGACGAGACACTGCGATAGAAGCGGGATCAACGACGTAGCTCTCGATCCCCGCCTTGCTCAGAACCCGATGGATCCAGGAGCCATCGAGCCCGGCTTCCTGGATAGCGACGACGGGGAAGTCTGGCCCCATGCGTGCTCTTGCCTTCTCTCGCACGCTATCGAAGCGACGGAACAAGGCGGATAAATCACCACTGGGGACACTGTGTTTCGACAACTTCTCGCCGCCACCTGGCGACAACGACGAGATCAGCCAGGTTGAACGGCTGAGCTCCAGCGATACGAAGATTGCGCCCAGACCAGTCCGGATAGCAGTCAGAGTTTCGGATCGGTCGGCCACTACATGCATGGTGTTCCTCCGCGGGGTGTTTGTTAGCAGCGTCACTCTGCCAGAGCACGCGCCGCTATCCATCCGTCGCCATGGGATCTGGTGATTGTTCATGTCGCCGATTCCCGCGAAGGAACGCCACCATGACCAAGATTGAAAGTAAGACCGCCAGCGCTGCCGTCAAAGACATTCTGCTTTCAGACCCGGACGGACTTCACGAAATGATCCGTGCGGTGATGCAGGAGGTGCTCGAGGCCGAGATGGACGACGGTGGAGGAGACCATCGAGCGCACGCTGACCTTCTTTTGCCTGCCGCGCCAGCATCACAAGCATCTCAAGAGCACCAACATGCTTGAACGGCTCAATGAGGAAATCCGCCGGCGCACCTATGTCGTGCGCATCTTCCCCAACGCCGAAAGCTGCCTGCGCCTCGTCAGGGCGCCGGCTGTCGAAACCAACGAAAACTGGATGGAGGCCCTACATCAACATTGACGACCTGCGCGAGCACAAGAAGCTCGCTCTACGCCAAGCCGCATGACCAGCATCGTGGCCGCCCCATTTTGCAGAACTTGACGCACACAACCGCCACTTCGAGTTTACCGACCGCACCGAGTCATCCACGCAAAGACCTGCGCAGCGTCAGCTTCAGAGCTTGGTCCCACCGGCTGAACGCCAAAAAAGCGGATCTTGGCCATCGGAAGCGCCCTCAACCGACTGAGAGGTTTCGGCTTATGCGATGCGACTGGCAGTCCTGCGCTCCGGGGACAAGGCCGTGGCGGCAGAAGATCCCCTGGACATCAGGCGATGTCCGGAAGGCAGCATCGTAGTAACGGTTTTTACGCCGCTCGCGGCACGCGCGAGGTGAACGTCGCCCGGGTGACCGACACGCTGGTGCCGTCAATATCGCTGATAATCTCCACCCTGGCCTCCAGTTGTTTCACCAGTGCTTCGACGATGGCTGTTCCAAGTCCGGTAGCCGGTACGTCGTTGGCGATCTTGCCGACGCCATTGTCCGAAACCGTCAGTTTCCAGTCACTGCCCGCGGTCTCGTAGCTCACCTGGATGCGAGCGCCGGTTCTCTTCTTGGGGAAAGCATATTTGATGGCGTTGAGCACGAGTTCGGTGACAATTAGTCCCAGACTGACTGCCCTTTGCGAATCTATCCTGCCGCCTTCGGCCATCACGGTGACCGTGATCGGCTGGGCTTCGCCGACCATCGACGAGGCGAGGCTGCTGCACAATTTCGGTAGGTAAGAGCCGACATCGATCTCGTCGACGCCGGCGGAGGTGTGGAGATGGCGTTGCACCTCGGCCACGGACAGAACGCGCTGATGGGCGTCCTTGAGATGCTGGCGCGTCTCTTCCGACGTCACCGAGCGTGCCTTCAGCAACAGGATCGAGGCAATGATCTGCAGGCTGTTGGCAACCCGATGCTCCATCTCGCGCAGCAGGACGTCTTTCTGCCGAAGCAGGTCTTCGGTGCGACCGAGCAGTTCTTCCTTCTCCCGCTCGATGATACGACGGGCCGTTATGTCATTGAAGGCGAGAAGGATGGTGATGGCCGAACTATGGTCGTAAAGCACCTTGCGGGCATTGAGCAGCATGGTGCGACGGCCGATCCGCGGGAAATCATGTTCGACCTCGAAATCGTCCATGGCGGTCTTCTCGGGAATGATCGTCTCCAGCAGCAGGCGAAGTGCCGGAATATCCCACTGACCGTCGCCGAGCGCGTAAAGCAGCGAGCCTTGGGTCTGCCCTGGGTCGACTTCGAATGTGTAGTAGAAGGAGCGGCTGGCCGCCAGCACGCGAAACTGCTCGTCGAGCACGAGAAACGGCTCGGTGATCGTATTGACGATCGCCTGCGCCAGCGTCTGCGCGTCTTCGATATTCACGACGGGTTGAAACATGGGCAAAAAGCCGGACGAGCGGCGTTTTGCCTCTCCAAGCATGGACCTTATACCCTTGCCCGACCATTGTCGCGAATTGAATTCGCCGGCCACGGTAGCTTCGTGCCCTCTCGTCGCTGTTTTTGACCGCAAAGTTTGCTGTTTTTCTGTGTCATGGCGACCTAGCTTTTATTGGTGGCATCTCGCGGTAAGCTCTTTGGGTGCGTCCAGACCATCGTCCATCAAGCTGCGTGCCGCACTCCCGTCCGAACGGGGGGAACTCCGGACGACTTTTACAAGCAAGCCTGAATCGAGCGCTTTCCGGTGGCAGGGAGGCGCCGCATTTCAGCATCACCAAGCCGTTTATCTCCTCCACTGCGACCACCACCAGGCAACGCACGTCGTCTTTGATCTGGCGGCAACGATGGTGACGGATCCCGAGGCACAGTTTGCGGTGCTGGAGCCGTGTCTGGCGCGACTGCACCGCGTCGGCCACGAGGCCGGATCGCTGTCGCCCTGGCTGCAATCCAGAACTCGAGAAACTTGGATTGCCACGGACGCGGGGTTTTCAAGCAGGGGCTGTGGCGGACAATCTGCTGTCAACCGAACTGATGGATGCAACGCTGTCGGCGCGCGCGGCACTGTGGAGACAGTATTGCCGGCTGCACGATTGCGTCGTCAAAACGGTGGCGCGCAGCGAACCATGCCGGCGCTTCATGGCCATCCCGGCGTCGGCTCGGTAACGGCGGTTTTCGTTCATGACGCGATCGACGATCCCACGCGCTTCCGCCGCTCGCGAGACGTCGCGGCCTACTTCGGGCTACCCTCGCGGCGCTGGCAGTCCGGCACTTAGATCGATGTTCAGGGCGCATCTCGGACATTCGCACTCGGCGACGCGGAGCGGCTCTAGCGGCTCTTCGCCGAGATCGGCTTTCGGGACATTCAGACTGGCACTGAAGAGCACAGCTTCGTGCTGCCGTCCTTCGACGCCTACTATGGCCCCTTTGAACGTGGCGGCGGTTCGACCGGTCAGGCGTTAGCCTCGTTACCGGGGGCTGCTCGGCGCGCTTTTCGGCAGGAGATACGCCGACGCGCATTTTTACGAAAGCAGATGGAGAGGCAATAGAGCCGCTCAAGGTTTTGATCGTCGAGGATGAGATAGTTCTCGCGATGGATCTGGAGTCACACCTGACCACGCTCGGTGACGAAGTGGTCGGGACAGCTTCTGACGCCAAGCAGACTCTTGCTCTGGGCAGGCCGCCATTCCCGATCTCGCGCTCGTCGATCTCAACCTGCATAACGGCCTCACCGGACCGCAAATTGCATCGGCATTGGCCCATGAATTTGCCGCTCTGGTTGTTTTCGTGACCGGCACTCCTGAGCAGATCCCAGGCGCGCTGGGTGCGATCACCAAACCGTGGGATCCAACGACCCTTGAGCAACTCATCACCTTTGTGCGCGCCTGTATGAGCACTCCGCGAACTCCGGCAGGTGCACCTCCAAAGATGATGATTGCGCCGTCGCTGCGCGATAACGTGATGTGGTGTTGGCAGCCTCGTTTTTGATGATATTCAGCGGGCAAAGTGACGGCGTTTCGCTTGAAGTTTAATGGCTGGCAAAGCCCTGGCTGAGGAGGAGATCGCACTTTACGACGCCATCGAACGCGCGATCGCCAATGTTCGCGCGGCTCTGGCCGAAATCGACCGCGCATGGGCTCGCGTCAACATCGAGTGCCCCAGTCCGACCGCGAGAGCCTTGGCCGCGCTGGATACGGCGGACGAGATGCTGCTCGTTGCGCGAGAAGATTTGGCGCGCGCCCGAACCGCGCTCACTGTATATACGCGGCATAAATTGGCGCAGTAACATGAGACGCGGCGGTAAATTGTCCGCCGCGTCTGATGATATTCGTGTGGCGTTTTTAGTTCGCTTTCACTTCGATCTTCTTCACCCGTGACAGTGCTTCCTGGGTCTTTGGCAGCGTCACGGTAAGGATGCCGTGCCTGAATTCGGCGTTGACCTTTTCCGTGTCGACGCCGAACGGCAGAGGGATCGACCGATAGAACGAACCACGCGCACGCTCCGACAGGTGATAGCCCTTCGACTTCTCTTCTCGTTCGCTCTTCTTCTCACCCTTGATGGTGATCGCATTGTCCGTCACAGAGACGTCAACATCCTTCCGATCGATGCCGGGAAGCTCGACCGATACCTCGAGCGCGCTGTCGGTTTCAGCGATATCAACTGGAGGTCCGCTGACATCCAGGCGTCCGAATGCGCCGAACGGTTGATCGAACCGTTTCCAGAAATCCTCGAAGATCGGTTCACGTCACGCTGCAGCGAAAGGACGGGGTTATCCTCCTCGCGTTTCGCGACTTCGTTTCCCCTGTTATTGCCCCAGGGGATCAGGTCTCTGATCTGCATCGTCAACCTCCTCATATCTCCAAGGCTAAGCCATCTTGAGTGGAATCTTGCGGGCCTTAGCCGGCGCCGCCTTTGGCAACACAAGACGCAGGACGCCGTCCTTCTGCGACGCCTCGATGCCGTCGCGATCTATGTCCTCGGACAAGGTGAAGACACGCTCGTAGTCGCCCGCGTCATATTCCGCGTAGACTTGGCGATAGTTCTGGTGCTGCTGATTGGCCGCGTAGCCACGGATCGCCAGCGTTCGCTTCTCGAGCGTGATATCGACCCCGTCGGAAGCGACGCCGGGCATATCAACGAGAAGGACGACATTGTCCTGAGTCTCGTAGATATCGGCGCGCGGCACGAACACCGGACGCGAACGGGTACGCTCGCTACCGTCGAGCGTACTTGGCACCTGGCGCTCGGTTGTCTTCAGTTCCTGAGCCATGCTTGCCTCCCTCTATCCCTTGATCTGGATCTTCTTCGGCCGATCCGCCTCCGGCCGGTGCAACTCGACTTCGAGCAGCCCGTTGGCGAAACGCGCCTCGACCCGTTCCGGGTCGACGCGGAATGGCAATTGCACTGTCCGGGAGAAGGTCCCATAGGCGCGCTCACGGCGGTGCCAGACGGATTTCTCGTCCTCCGTTCGAGGCTCGCGCGTTCCCTTCAATGTCAGAATGTTCTCGCGCACCGTGAGGCCGATTTCGTCAGGTGATATCCCCGGCAGTTCCGCGGCCACCGCCACGCTGTCCTCGCCAGTCCAAAGATTGATCGGCGGAAACTCCTGAGCGGCGCTGGCGGTCAGCCCGGCCAAACGCTGGTTTACTTCCTGTTGCATGCGCCGCATTTCCACAAACGGATCGAACCCGATGCGGCCGAAATCCGACAAAAGCATGTACATCCTCCTATGATTCACGACCTTGCATGATTGCCACGCGCGACACGTGCGTGCGCACCGGAAGCGGAATCGATCGATGGCAACAGGAGGGGCGATCAGCACAGAGACCGAGCGGCCCGATCGCGCAACCTCGCAGAATGCGAGAAAGAGGGGTTCGGGCAGACGCCGGAACACATCCTCCTTGCGAAGCGACATGAACCGAACTCGATCCACCGTAGGGCCGGACCGTCATTCCCGTGCCAGGACCCGATAGCGGCATCCGGCTTTATCGAATTAGGTGGCCCCAAATGGCCTTTCAAGAGGTGATCTTTGACATTCCACCAGTCACCTCTTCGGCAACAGCGGGGTCCCTTCGAATCCGTAGCCACGTTGCCTCTAGTCGCTGATTTGGCTTCCCTTTGCGCAACTGTCGGGATCGACGAAGCGTCCCGAATTGCACCGCGGTTCGATCAACTGATCGCAGGCGACGCGCCGCATCGTCATGGTAGCTGACGAATGAATCGGCATGACACGTCGCAGTGACCGAGACATCAAGCCAGCACCTATGTCGGCTTGCCGCAAGTCAAAAGAATCCAGCCCTGCGTGCCGCGTTCGCTGACCTTCGCCAGTGACGCCATTTGCATTTCGGCCGGACAGATGGGCACAGACATGTGCAATTCCCGCATCGCCCATTATTGGAACTCACAAGGCGGCGTTCTTTCCGTCTTGGCGAGCAGCGGGCCAACGCGTTACCGGCGGTGATCTTCCTGCAGCTTTAAATCAGTCGCCACCAACGACGAAATCAGATTTGGCCAGCACGCCCGGCAATCCTGGCAAATCCCACAATGCTTGCCGCGCCTGCTCGGGTGTCATCTGTCCGGCGATCGCTGCGTTGCTGCTTCTCACCGCGCAACTGAATACCGGTCCCCGACGCGCTTTTGGCCACTGATTCAGGAATACGAGCGCTTCGCGCACTGTGTTGATGTCGTGACGACGTCGTTGGTCTTAACCTGGACCGGCGATAGGAAAGCCAGACCGGTTATTCTTACCTCCCTGCGATCGCACGCTGGATCTTTCATTCGGTGGTTGGTTGCGTGACAGGTTTCGAACGTTAGGTCTTGTTTTCTCTGGAAGATCGGGCTGTACGACATAATCCAAATGTTGCGACGCAGCGAAGGCTTCTGCTGGTTCCCGAGTTGAAAAAGCCAGTTGCACCTGGATGAGTGTGTCGCCGCCACCCAATAGCCCATCAGATGTTCAATGGCAGGCGGCGTCCGACGCTCGAACAGCAAGCGCCACGGCCGGCGGGTAGCCGATGCCACAGCTTTGGAGCTGCCCCGGATACTATTATAAGACCGATTGACGCGGGGCTCGACGCGTTTGCGGCAAATAAGCTCGAGTGTGGACAGAGATGTGACGTTCTATTGAGTCGCTGACCCAATCGGTAGCGACCTGGTGATCCACGCAACCAATTCCGGTCGTTTCTGTCACTAAGAACTCGATATTCGCTATTTGCACCTCGAAAGTCGCATAATTGGCAGTGAGAAACTCAACGCGTTGTGAGGATGGCATAGAGAAGCAGTAGCCCCTTCTCTAGTCTCGCTACGGGAAAAATTCTGGAAAATGGGTCTGCTTGGCTGGACGCAGAACGCTGTGGTTATTCAGCCGGCATTTCTGAAGCCTCTCCAAGACAAACAGCTTGCCTTCGCGCACGCTGTCTTCGAGCGGCTTCGGCTTCGCCAGATGCGCCGCAATCGCGCTGGCCAGCATGCAACCTGTCCCGCGCATCGATGTGGCAAGGCGCGGTGCATCGAAGCGGATGGGTTCGTGCCCGGAGCGTAACAGAATATCGGTCGACCGGGTTCCCGACGCATGCCCACCCTTGATCAGCAGGGCTTGAGGGCCGGCGGCCAGCAGTCTTTTTCCTTGTTGGAGCGCTCCGTCCTCATCCACTGCCAGTTCGGAGCCACTAAGGAGCGCCAGTTCAGGGAGGTTGGGCGTGACAATGCAGCAAAGCGGCATAAGATCGCGCTTCATGGCAGCGATAGCGCCTGCTTGCAGAAGTGCGCGGCCTGAGGTGGAGGCCAGCACAGGGTCGAGTACTGCGGGGACATGCGGAAATTTGCGCAGCACTGCGGCAACGGCAACAATGATCTTGGCAGTCGCCAGCATGCCGATCTTGATTGTGGCCACGTCGTTGGCCTGCAGCGCGGCGCACATCTGATTGGCCACCAGGCTAGGTGGCGAATAATAGATTTCGATCACGGCGTCATGCGTTTGCACCGTTAGCGCTGTGACGGCGAGACAGGTGCGCACGCCAATGGCAGAGATCGTCTCGATATCGCGTGCAATTCCAGCACCGCCACTGGAGTCCGATCCACCGACGACAAGCACATGTGGTTCTCGCCTCAGCGCCATTGGTCCGTCTTCTCGATCCATTCTCGCGTGCGCGCCTCGGGGTCGTCGTTGAGCGTGATGTCGGTCACCACCGCCGCGCTGTCCGCGCCAGCCGCAAAGACACCGTCGAGCCGCTCAGGGTTGAGGCCACCAATGGCGACCAATTGAAACGGCGCGACCTGGCGCTTCCATTCGCTGATCCGTTCGACCCCTTGCGGCGCCCATTTCATCTTCTTCAGGATGGTCGGATAGATGGGTCCAAGCGCTATGTAGTCAGGCTCGGCGGCCATCGCCGTTTCCAGCTCCTGATGATCATGTGTGCTCAGTCCGAGCCTTACGCCGGCTGCCCGTATCGCCAAGAGGTCAGCGGTCTGCAAATCCTCCTGGCCGAGATGTATGAAGTCGCAGCCTTCCTCGATTGCCAGGCGCCAGTGGTCGTTGACGATGAGTTGGCACTGGTATCGAGCACACAAGGCCTTCGCGGTGCGGATCTCCGCGCGCAACCCAGCCTCATCCACGGTCTTGATGCGCAGTTGCAGAAGCCGGACTCCGAGTGGGACCAGCCGTTCGATCCAGGCAGCGCTGTCGACGATCAGGTAGAAGGGATCGAGCTTCATGAAAAAACTGCCCTGCCGATCATCGGTGTCGATGGCACGGCGACTTCGCGCGGTTCGAGCATTCCCGAGCTGAACGCCTCACGACCGGCGTCGACCGCCTTACCGAAAGCACGCGCCATGCCGACCGGATATGCCGCCTTGGCGACCGCTGTGTTCAGGAGCACGGCGTCAAAGCCGAGTTCCATGACGGTGGCCGCGTGCGACGGCCGTCCGAGCCCCGCATCCACAATCAGCGGGACGCCAGGGAAATATCCGCGCATCGAGCGCAGCGCCGTCATGTTGACCGGTCCCAAGGCGGAACCGATCGGTGCGCACCACGGCATCAGGACCTTGCAGCCCGTTTCCAGCAGCCGCTCGGCGACAACGAGATCGTCGGTGGTATAGGGGAATACCGCAAAGCCGTCCTCGCACAGGATGCGGGCGGCTTCAACCAGACCGAACACATCCGGCTGTAGCGTGTCGTGATTGCCGATCACTTCGAGCTTGATCCAGTTGGTGCCGAAGACCTCGCGCGCCATTTTCGCGGTGGTGACGGCTTCCTTGACGGAGAGGCAGCCGGCGGTATTGGGCAGGATTCTGGCGCCCAGCGAGCGGATCAACGACCAGAATTGTTCGCCGGCCCTACCGCCCGCCATCTCACGCCGCAACGAGACGGTCACCACCGACGTGCCCGACGCCTTGACCGCGTCGGCAAGGATGGCCGGCGAAGGATACTGAGCCGTGCCGAGAAGCAGGCGCGACGAAAGCTCGGTTCCATAAAGCTCCAACATGCTAGCCGCCCTGCATGGGCGAGAGGATTTCGATCCGGTCGCCGTCGCTCAACTGGAACTCCGCGCGGTTGGCTTTGTGCACGAGGTCGCCGTTGACGGCGGTGGCGAGCCAATCGCCCTCATAGTCGAGCGCGGCAAGCAACTCGGCCAGCATGGTGGCGGCAATCTCACGCGCCTCGCCGTTGACCATCAGTTTCATGAGCATGCTCCTTGGTTCTGTCTTGACTGAAAACCAGGTCGGCAGCCTGGCGCGCCATGGCGGGGGCGAGGAGAAAACCGTGACGATAAAGACCGTTGATCGCGATGATCTCACCGTCTGTTTCGACGCGTGGCAAATTGTCGGGAAATGCCGGACGGACACCCACACCGGTTTCAACGATCTCGGCCTCACCAAAGGCCGGATGGAGGGCATGGGCGGCGCCCAGCAGCTCCATCATGGAACGCGCCGTCACCGGTCCGGCGCTCTGGCTTTCAATCATCGTCGCTCCGATCATGAAACGGTGATCGGTGCGCGGCACGGCATAAAGCGGAAAGCGTGGATGAAGCAAACGGACCGGCCGCGACAGCGAGACATCAGGCGTGCGAAGGATCAGCATTTCGCCGCGAACACCGCGCAGCCTGTCATCGGCCGCTGCCATTCCCATGCAGTCTATCTGACGGGCGAAACCCGAAACAGGCCGGGCGTCGCAGCCGAAGTGGAATTTGACACCCATGGTCGCAAGCTTGTCATGAAGTGCCGCCATCGCCTGGCGTGGGTCGAGGTGAGCCTCGTCGGGGAAGAGCAATCCACGCCGGAAGCGGCCGGCGAGGTCGGGTTCCAGGAGCGCAATTTCGTTTTCATCGACGCGCCGATGCCCTGACGTGCGACTGGCGAACCGGTCAAGCTCACCGGCATCACGCGGCGCGGCCACGACCAATGTCCCGGCCCGTGTCACCTGACCCGACAGCACCGCATCCCACCAGTCGGCAGCGTCGCGTCCGAGATCCAGCACCGGCTGCTCCGCGCTTTCGCGCTCGCTCCATGGCGCCAGCATGCCGCCGGCGAACCACGACGCGTTGCCGCCAAGGCCATGCCGCATCTCGGCGACTGTAACCGTCGCGCCGCGGGCGGCGAGTTCGAAAGCGACGGTGAGGCCGGCAACGCCGGCCCCTTTGACGAGCACCCTCATGATGGTTTGGGAGCCTCTGGCACGACCGGTACGCCAGTCTCGTCAGCTGGCATGTAGAGATCGCCGCCCTCGCGGTATTTCGCCGCCATTGCCGCCATGCCCTCTTTCTGTGCCTCGGCACGAATGTCGTGGGAGATGCGCATCGAGCAGAATTTCGGCCCGCACATCGAGCAGAAATGTGCCAGCTTGTGCGCCTCCTTGGGCAAGGTCTGGTCGTGGAAGGAGCGCGCGGTTTCGGGGTCGAGCGACAGGTTGAACTGGTCTTCCCAGCGGAACTCGAAGCGAGCGCGGGAAAGGGCATCATCCCTGAGTTTAGCAGCCGGATGACCCTTCGCCAGGTCGGCGGCATGGGCGGCTATCTTGTAGGTGATCACGCCAATCTTGACATCGTTGCGATCGGGAAGGCCGAGATGTTCCTTCGGCGTGACGTAGCAGAGCATGGCGGTGCCGAACCAGCCGATCATCGCCGCCCCAATGCCTGAGGTGATATGGTCGTAACCCGGCGCGATGTCGGTCGTCAGCGGTCCAAGCGTATAGAACGGTGCCTCGCCGCAGACAGCGAGCTGCTTGTCCATGTTCTCCTTGATCTTATGCATAGGCACGTGACCGGGGCCTTCGATCATCACCTGGCAATCCTTGGCCCAGGCGATTTTCGTCAGCTCGCCCAGCGTTTCCAGCTCGGCGAATTGCGCCGCGTCATTGGCGTCGGCGATCGAGCCGGGACGAAGGCCGTCGCCGAGCGAGAAGGAGACATCATAGGCGCGGCAGATGTCGCATATCTCCGCGAAATGCTCGTAGAGGAAGCTCTCCCGGTGATGGTGCAGGCACCATTTGGCCATGATCGAGCCGCCGCGCGAGACGATGCCCGTGACCCGGTCGACGGTCAGCGGTATGTAGTGCAGCCGCACGCCGGCGTGGATGGTGAAATAGTCGACGCCTTGCTCGGCCTGCTCGATCAGCGTGTCGCGGTAGACCTCCCAGTTCAGATCCTCGGCGATGCCGTTGACCTTTTCCAGCGCCTGATAGAGCGGCACCGTACCGATCGGCACCGGCGCATTGCGCACGATCCAGTCGCGGATGTTGTGGATGTTGCGGCCGGTCGACAGGTCCATCACCGTGTCCGCGCCCCAGCGGATCGCCCAGACCATTTTTTCGACCTCTTCGGCCATCGATGATGTGACAGCCGAGTTGCCGATGTTGGCGTTGATCTTGACCAGAAAATTGCGACCGATGATCATCGGCTCGCTCTCGGGATGATTGATGTTGGCGGGAATGATTGCGCGTCCGCGCGCCACCTCGTCGCGCACGAATTCGGGTGTGACGAAATCTGGGATCGCCGCGCCGAAGGCTTCGCCGTCGCGTTGCAGCTTGCCGCGCATCACCTCGCGGCCGAGATTCTCGCGGATGGCTACGAACTCCATTTCTGGCGTGATGATGCCGGCGCGCGCATAGGCAAGTTGGGTCACCGCCTTGCCCTGCTTGGCCTTGAGCGGCCGATTGCGTATCGGAAATTCCGGTGTCAGGCGCTCGCCGGTGGCGAATCCATTGTCTTCCGGCCGGACGTGGCGGCCGTCATAGGCTTCGACATCGCAACGCGCCGTGACCCATTCGTGGCGAAGCCGGGCAAGGCCTTTTTCGATGCTGGTTTGGACTGATGGATCGGTGTAGGGGCCGGACGGATCGTAGACGGTGACGGGCGGTTCGCCGGCCGTCGGATGGACGGAAATCTCGCGCATCGGCACCCTGATCTGCGGGTAGAGGACGCCGGGCTTGTGGATTTTCCGCGAGGCGGGCAGTGGTCCCGTCGACACGGCGGGGGTGAGGGCATTCATCGTGAGGCTCCTTTGCTCATGCATTGGAGACCCAGTTCTGTGCCGGAAGGATGAAAAGACGCTTCTGTAGACCTGCTGCAGCAGGACCTCGGGCGTAAACTCCCGCAAAGCGCTTGCACCGTCCCTACGCCAGTATGAACTGGATCAGGTTCAACGGGTCACTGCGCCGCGAAAGCCAGCAGTATCTCAGCCCCTTACCGGGACTCCCCTGGTGAATGCCTCAAGTTGAATGGGCCGGTGCTGCTTTGTCAAGCGCCTTCGGGCGCCTTCGGGCGCCTTCGGCCGGTGGCGACGTCCGGCGGCCGGCCGAGCGGAGAGCTCGCGCATGCATCGGGGACAAGTCACGCCCCGTAGACCAGGGCTGGAATGGCCAAAGTCTCATTCGCTTCGTGAAGGATGGAAAAACTGTATCGGCCATGTGCGTCGAGATCGACCGAGTAGCTCAGGCGGTCACGGATGTGGTTATCCTGGTCGAAGGCGACGATTTGCGGCTTCAGCGAGGTGATTTGCACCACGTCCAGGTAGATGGAGTTGCAGATATGATCTGGTCGTCGGGCTGGCAGGTGCAAGCGGCCGCTCTATTCAGGATGCGGCATCGGCGGCGTTCCCGATACCAATGATATCTTGCGGGCAACTTATGCAATCACCGGCTTCGTAAAACCCGACGGCGGCGGCCGTGTCCTGGCGCTGAGGATGTGCCGCTGTTCCAGCAGAGAAATCGCGTGGGCGCGGAGTTTTCGCTCTGCGAGGAAGAGTTGACGCAATCGTTTAGCTTGCTTGCAGTTCGTAGAGACCCGCCTTTGAAAGCAACTAAGCTATTGCATTGATATGTTGGTGCGCGATCGATCGCTACATAGCCGGCCGCCATTATCCGAGTATTGATCCGCCGGTGTTCGTGTTGCCGTATATGGCAATCCCTGCGAGATCGTCGCGGCCGGATCGGCCGCACCCTCTAGTCATAAAAGGGGAAGCGACCGAGAATTCCGCTGCCGAAAACTTCTCTGGCTTGGCTATGCATGCGGTAGATGAGATCGCCGCCTACCGCGACCTGGTCGAGGAAGGCATCGACGCCCAGTTCGGACAGCCTGGTTATCGCAATGCGTTAGCGGCTCAGACTTGCGGTCTCGAGAGCGGCCTTTGGGGGTCACCTCTTTTTTGTTTCAGAGGTTGGAAGACGGCTGCTCGTTACCCAATAGAAATGGCGACTACGGAACGCGATCGATCGCGGCCATCAGGAAACACCTGTCTTCGGCTCAACCTCGACATGGCGTCCGATCGACCGCAGATATACAGCTATCTCGTCCATGAGATGATCGCGTTCGCCGTAGATCTCAGCAATCCTGCGCAGCTGTGGCTCGACGGACCTCCGTTGCGCCGGCGTCAAATCAGCATCGCCAAAGACATATCCCAAGTTGCCAATCGCGCAAATGTTGCAGCCGGCCTCCACAACTGCTTGCACGAATGCCGGAATGTCTTTTTCTTGCATAGTCTTCATGTCGAACTCTCGTGAATGGCGTGCTTGCGCGCCCATGCTGCCTTTTCAGCGTGTCCTCTGGGCGGCGCAAGCCTTGAGCGTAATTGTGCCGGGCAACCTCGACTATCCCGTCTGCCACGCTCTTTAGAGTCGGTGGGGTCTGGTGATTGCAGGCTGGGCCACTCAAAAGCCTGCAAGAAGAAAGTCATGGCGACCATTGCTCAAGATCGCGAGGGTGCGTGCAAGACCTTCCGTTGGCAGTCATGCACGCTCACCCAGCAACTGGGTATTGAGCAACTGGGTCTCACGTCGCGGGTCTCGTGTGCTTCACAGCCGAAAATAAGGTACCACCGTGGCTATTCTCAAGTGCAGGCTACCTCTTCAGGACACGGCGGAGTGCCTTCCGACGCACCCCTGGTGCAACGTGCGACCTAACGAGACACATCTCGTTCGCGTTCCCTCGACCTTTCTTCGTATTGCTGCTTGCCCTGCGATTTCAGGCCCTCTGCTAGCTTCTCGGCCGCTCTTTGGCCTGCAATGTCACTATTCAAGATCATATCCGACATCCCTGGATGGTCATAACCGTAATGCGCATGCAGTTTCCCTCACGAGCAGCGCCTATCCGTCGATTAGTTCGTCTTCCGGAACCCGAAGCCCTTTTTATCCGGCGTACCTATCCACCATTCAACCGGTATACCTTTCCCAACTTTGGCGGACCATTTACCTCAGGCATGATCATCTCGCGTGACATTTTTTTTTGGCGCCATCATCGCACGTGGCATTTTCTAAAAACCAAGACGTGTCAATTTGTAAAATCAAGGATGCGGCCGCGCCCGTTGCGAGGATTTGCAGGTAGCTCTTCAGCCCCAACACGATGTGTGAGGCGGCGGTGGAAAAGGCAACCGACGGCGTCGACGCGTCCTTTGATGATCGCAAGCGATATGCTTCGTCGCGAGCCCAGATTGCGGTCTCGGGCACAAGGCGAGATCACAGTTCTGCGATCTGTGGTAACGCGAGCCCGCAAAGCGCCGCTGCGGCCACCGCTTTTGGAATCTGGACGAGATTCGTCGTCGTCTGAGATCAGTTGATCGAGCAGTTCGCGCGCGCGGGACGCGCTTGCGGTGCAGTCTCTCCCGCGAGCTCGCCCGTGACCTTCTCATCGACGACATCCGAGAGCTGCGCGGACGGCCCTATGACCTCGTCGCTGTCGCCGGCGGCTGGAAGCACCTGACACGGCCGGCCTATGCCGATGCCATCCGCGCCTGCGGAAGCAGCGGGCGTGCCGTGGACCTGACGTGGTCGGACGTGCTGATGCTGATGTGCATCGGCACTTCCAGCCGATTACCCGCGCCGAATTGTCGTCGGTTTTCGGGAAGTAATCAGTCGCGACCTGATCGGCCATCTGCGGCACCGGCCTGATCGCGTCGAACCCGCGCAGTCCGACGCCCGGCGCTCCCTACACCTATGTGACGACAAAAGCGTCCTGCTCGAGTTCGGCCTCGACACGCTTCGCGATCTCCCGGACTGCGAGGCGCTCGAGGATGCCGGGCTGCTGAGCAGAGATGAGCTGCTTGCTGGTGAAATTATGCCAGAGTTGGCTAGTGGCCATGAGGATGCGGGTTTGGATACGGAGGAATAGCTTGGCGCTGCAGACGCTGTGGCCACCGGGCTTGCGAGTGCTTCCAGCTTTCCATAGCGAATCTAGCGCGCCCAAGGGCGTCCGAAATTTGTAGGCAAATTTCGGACATGGACACGGTCAGCGACGTCAAGCAGGCAGCGGTATGCGGCCTCTGCACCGCTGTCGCCCAAAAATTCGTGGCCATGGGCAAGCCCCACTTGAGACCCCCAGAGAGAACGCTCGTGAGCGATGGAAACGGTTTTGGTCCAAAGCTTGATACAGATGGCCTGCAGATGGGTGTAGGGTTTCAAAGCGCTCGAAGACGCGCCTTCGCAGAGTTAAAAGTCCGCGACGAACTCGTGTGTCGTTTGTCGCCAACTGCAAATTCGATAGTTAGCGCAATTATACTGCGCCGAGTCTGCCATCTCGAGCCCCAAGGGTTTGTGAGGCCTCTCGGCTCACCACCGCCTTTGCTAACCGCCGTGATTCCAAAGACGCGTGCCTTTACGGAGGGGGTCAAACGGCCTATATTATTCTTTATAAGGAGAAGAATAATGGGCACACTTGCTCGCATCTACACCCCCGCAGAGGCAGCCGCCGTCAGCGGGATAGGAATCAAGGCCGTGCACAATGCGATCGACAAACGCATTGTCGATACTGTGCCAAGCACTGCTCGGCGCATCGGTGGGGTCGTCCGACGGGCATTGACCGGCGAGGATTTGCTGCGGCTCAAGCTTTGGTATGGCGTGGGTGCGACATTGCCCGCTGATCGTCGCTACCGCCTGTTCGAGGAAATCAAAGCTGCCCCAAGGGCCAAGACCGTAAGGGCCGACGACCTGCTGATCGTCGACGTCGCCGAGGCACGTAAACAGCTCAAAGCGCGCATCGTGGATCTTGATGAAGCGGAGGCCGCCATCGGCCGCGTTAAAGGGGTGATGGGCGGAGAGCCTGTCTTCAAAGGAACCCGCATCCCTGTTCGTATGATCACGACGATGCTAGCGCAGGGCGCAGATGAAGCGGAGGTTCTGGAGGGATATCCGAAGCTAACGCCGCGCGTGATTGAGCTCGCCAGAATGTGGGTCGCCGCGCACCCGGTTCGTGGGCGGCCTAAGAAGCTGGTCGAGCAGGGCGTGAAAATAAAGTCGTCGAAGCGCGTGGTTTTGAAGGGCGACCCAGGTCCGTCGGCCAGGTCGAGACGCGTGTGACCTCGTGAGGTTTCTGATCGATGAGTGCCTGCACACGTCTCTGGTTGCGGTAGCCCAAGAACGCGGACATGAAGCAAACCACGTCAACTGGCTTGGGCTAAGCGGCGAAACCGACTGGGACCTCATGCCGCTCATTATCGATGAGGATTTCACCTTCGTCACCAACAATGCTAAGGACTTCAGGAAGCTCTATGCCAAAGAACCGGTTCACGCCGGCCTGATTATCGTCGTCCCTCAGGTCGGGCCTGAAAAACAGAGAGAGCTCTTCGATGCTCTCCTCGAGGATCTTGGCCCAGAGGAATTCCTGATTAATGAAGTTATCGAAATCGAGATCGAAAACGGCATTGCAATCGTAACACGATACGATCTGCCGTCGCCCTAGCTGAGGCTGCGCGATCTCCGCTTATGACCGACCCGGTTGCCAGTCGCTCATCTGCAAAATGTTACCGCCGAGTTTTGCAAACGCGCGTTGGCGGCAGGAGAAAACGAGAATCTGCTGATCGTGTGATTGACGATGCAAAGCGTCGAACATGCGCTCGATGCGGTCGTCATCGGAATAAACCAAAGCGTCATCCAGGATAACCGGTGTGGGTCGGCCGTCGCGGGCAAGCAAACGGGCGAAGGCCAGACGTGTCAGAACCGAAAGCTGTTCTCGCATGCCGCCACTCAACCTATCGACATCCTCATCCTGACCATTGCGGCGAACGGTCTGTGGCAACAGTGTGTTCTCGTCGAACACTATGGAGATGTCATCGAATAGCAATCCAAGCAGCGGTCGCAGCTCGGACATGACCGGCTTCAGATAAAGATCGCGTGCCGTCGAGCGCGCAGCGACCAGCGTCGTGCGCAGCCGGTCGAGGACGGCTTTTTCGAATTCGAAGCGTCTCGCTCGCTCTCCAGCGATTTCCAATTTTTCTGTGGCCTCGCGCAAAGCTTCTTCCACCGCGTCGTCGGACCGAGTGCGAATATGGCCATTGAGATCGGCCAGGGTTACACGCAACTGACTTGCTTCCTGTGTGGCGGCATCCTGAACCGAACGGGCGCGGCGCAGAACGGCTTCAGCGCTGGTGAGATCGCGAGCGCCGTCGCGCAGGGGAGCAGCGCGCATTTCGGCCGCTTCGCGCAGCTTTTGTCGTGCGGTGGCCTCGGTGAGCAGCAAGCGCCCCTTTTCCTCGCGCGCTGCATCGGGTCCCAATATGACCTCGAGGCTGGTCAGTTCCGCCTGGATGGTGACATAAGCCGTCTCCGCAGCCATGACAGCCTCGTCGGCATGGCTGCGCAAAGGCAAGGCCTCGCGCACGCTGTTGCGTGTTGTCGCCACACGCTGCTCGGCTGCGGCATGATGTTGCCGGATCTGTTCTGGATCGACTTTGAGTTCGAGGTCCCCGGCCCCGAGGGCACTCAGACGAGCAAGCTCCTCGTGTAATTGCTGTATCCCCTTGGGCGCGAGATCGGCAAGTCGCTGACGCGCCAAGCCCAGTTCGGTAGCTTTGTCGCGCGCTTCCACTAGGCGCTGGCGTGCCGTCCTGAGGCTATCGACACCGAGGGACGCAAGCAGGCTGCGGTGCTTCGCTTCGGCGTCTTCGATGGTCCGGTCGGCCTGCTGCGGCCGATTCGATCGCAGGGTCAAGGCTCCGATGCCGGCAATATCCAGGCGTACGGTGCCAGCAAAGCTTTGGTCTTCTGCATGGGGCAAGGGCTTGGCATCGATGGTCACCAAATCGGCGGCGCCGTCCCGGTATTCCATGCATAGCGTCGGCAAGGTTGCCAGGTGAGCTGCACGAAGGCTGGCGATCTCGATTTCGAGCGCCTGGAGTTGCTCGACAGCTTGTTCCGGCACCGCCAGCATCGCCAGTGCTGCCTCTCCATCTTCGATCTGGGTTCTGGCGACTTCGGCTTGTTTCAACCGGTTGTCCGAGCCGGCCAGTTGTTCGGCAGCGTCACGCGCCAAAAGAGTCGCATCCAGCCGCGCGAGCAATTCGCGTGCTTCGCGCTCTTCCAGTTCGGCTGCTTGAACTTCGCCCATCGCTTGTTCGTTTTCGGCAATGGCAGAAGCGCGCCGATCGAGAACCTCACTGCGGCGAAGCTGCGCAATCGTCGACTGCTGGCGCAAATCCGTGGCTCGTTTGAGCGCGGTCCGAAAACTATCGAGGGCCTGCTGCGCCGCGTCGTGGTGAATTGCGGCAAGGGCAGCTTCCGCCTCGGCGGCTTTCAAGGCTTCGCTGTGCGATTTGGCGGCCTCGACTGCGGCTTCCGCGGCCGAGATGGCTTCCCGCCGAGTGGCGCCTTCTTCGGGGTTTTCAAGCTCAGACAGACGCGCCAACGCCATGCGCCGCTTGTCGAGCGAATCGCGCAGACCGGTGACTTCGGCGCTGAGACGCTGCTCGTCTTTCACCAGCTTGTCACGCTCGTCGAGCGCTGCCGCATAGAGACCGCCGCTCTTGGGACGCAGCGTTGACGTAACCAGGCTATAGAGTTCTTCTTCACATGCCGCGGCGATTTCGGCCATGCGTCGCCCGCCGGTCAGGGCTTCAACTTCCCCCTGAACCGAGGACAGTAGGCTTTCGCGCACGCGTTTTTCGCCGTCCTCCTCGCTTTTGCTGCGCCTTTCGATGCCGGTGACCCCTTGGCGAACCCAGAGCAATCCTGCCGGTCCTGCGCTTCCGCCATGGATTAGTTTGCCGATAAAGGCTTCGGCCTCATCGGCTTGAGCCAACAGTCGCCCGCCGTCGAGGTCAATAACGCTGGCCAGCCTGCCGCCATAAAACTGCTTGGCAAGTCGATAGCGTCCTTCTGAAGTGGTGATGTCGGCCTCCACCACCGGATTGCCCCCACTATAAGGCCGCAACAGTCGCACGCCTTCGGGTGTGCCCGTGTGAGGCTGGAAAAAGAGTGCGTGCAGCGCTTCGAAGAAGGTTGATTTGCCGAACTCATTGACCGCGCAAAGCACGTTGACGCCGTCGCCGATGTTTTCGATGGCGACGCCTTGCCCGGCGAACCGTTTGACGTTGTGGAGCCGAAGGGCCGTAAGTTTCATGATCCCATCGCCTCGCAATAGCTGAACAACCGAACCAGTGCTTCTCGCGATATGTCGCGTTCGACAGCCGACCGGGTTTCGTCGCTGCTTTCATCCAACAGTGCCTGCGCTGCCTCGCGAAGGGCACCAGAGCGGTCGATCCGATCCAAATCGCCACTTTCGCAGTCGGTCGCGAGCCCGTCCCCGTCCAGTTCCAGATAGGCGAAGTCGGGCGCGGCTACCGCGATCGCCGCTTGAAGGATCGTTCGCCCACTTAACCGCACCCGGCCAGACGCGGCAATTCGCAGCAAAGTCTGACGCCGCAGATGAGCCGGTGGAAGCAACGCTTCAAATGCCGCGGCGCTGTCGTCGCCAGACAGCAGATGCAGGGGAGCGGTTTTCCAGGAAAAGCTAGCTGTTTCAACGGCCACGATCTCGGGCACGGCGCCAGGCCCGGCAATGGAAACGACAAGGGCCTGACCGGGTGTATCATGCTTGAAACGGTCAGGTTCGGGCGCACCGCTATAACGGCTGCGCTCATTGATGGTGACGGGTCCGTGCCAGTCGCCAAGTGCCAGATAATCGAGGCCGGCCTTGGTCGCGCGATCTGGTGCAATGACATCGGACGCTGCTGAATCTTCGGAAAAGTTCTGAATAGCGCCATGAGCAAGGCCGAGCCGGATGGCGCCTTGCGGCGTCGCGGCGCTGTTCATCCACTCGGTAAGGTCGCGACCGGGTCTGCGGGTGGTGCAAGGTGCAGGCAGCAGCGCCACGTCCGCGCCAATGGTCAGGGTTTCGGGCCGCGTCGCCAGCAGGACATTGTCCGGCACAACGCTGTCCGCTGCACTCCACAATTGATCAGCCAACAGGGAATCATGGTTGCCAGGCAGCAATATCCAGCGCAGAGGCGCGCTCTGGCTCATCTCGGCCATGGCCTGCCGCAACATCGCTGGAGTGGGCGTTTCGGTATCGAACGTATCGCCGGCCAGAAGTATGGTGGATGCACCATGGACGCGTGCCTGCTCTGCCAGCCGGCTGATCGCGCCATGGCGCGCTTCACGGAGCCGCCCGCGCAGATCCTCTGGCATGTTGCCGAACCGCTTGCCGATATGAAGATCGGAGCTGTGGATGAATCGAAACATGGAGTCTCCGAGACTATGTCGATGCCAGGTTGCGCTGGGCGCGATCGATGGCTTCATCCAGCCGGGAGCGTGAAATCGCCGCAAGTCGCTCGACACCGAGCAGACGTGCAAGGTCGAGAGCGGGGTCGGACTGTTCCAGAATGTCCTCGTTCGCAACGACGACAGCGGCCAGCTCGGCGATTGGAATGTCGGCAATGGACCGGCGGGCATCGGCATCGAACGGCATGCGATAATCAAGCAGGTCGACCACCGTCCCTCTCTTCCATAGGAAGCTGCCGCTGGATTCTTCAGTTCTATCGAACTCGCGCAGATGCAGGTCGATCCGCTCCCGAATCTTGTTGCCCGTTCTGAGCCAGCCATGCGCCCGTGCGATGCGCTGCGCAAGGACGTCTTCTCGCAGAGGTCCTTCCTGCTCGATCACCGCGTCGACCATGGACCGCAGCGTGCCTCGGTAGACGAAGTCATAAAACTGATCCGGGCTGGTGGAAAATCCGGTTAGATCAGTCAGGCGATAACGGCCGCCCGTCGGTACGGTATCATGCGTCGAATGCGCGGCCGCAGGCAAAATTCCTGCAGATGCCGATGGGCGCTCTCCCGTCGCGAGGGGAGCGGCGACAAGTTCTGGCTCTGATTTTATCGACGGATGTTCCGGTTCGCCGGCCGATGCTAGGTCTTCGGCTGGCAATGGGTCCATGGGGTCGACCTTATGTCCCATGTCCCAATGGATCGCGGCTTCACTTTCCTGTTGTTCAGCCTGTTTGCGACGGCTTTCCTCGAGCAGCGCGGCCAGGCTGGCATGAAGCCTCTCGGTGCAACCTTCGAGATCAAACCACCAATCGGTTGACCATACCCGGACAATGTTCCACCCGAGGCCGCGCAGGACCTGCTCGCGGACCTTGTCTCGATCTCGCGCCGTGGCAGAACTGTGATAGGTCGCGCCGTCGCATTCGACCCCAGCCAGATAGGCGCCGGCGAGATCGGGATGCCGGATCCCTATATCCACTCGAAAGCCCGAAATGCCGACTTGAGGAACGATGGTCCATCCGCGCTTCTCAAGCTCGGCAGCGACGGCCTCCTCGAAAGGGGATTCCAGGGCTCCGACCGATCCGCGTTCCTGCGCTGGCAATGCCACAGCGCCGCGTTCGGCAAAATCGAGAAAGGCTTTGAGATGCTGTACGCCGATCGCTTTGGTTCGGTTGGGGTCGATCTGGTCGGCGGCAAAACCTGAAAATACGATCAGTTCCTGCCGCGCACGCGTCACCGCGACATTCAGCCGGCGTTCGCCGCCGTCCCGATTCAGCGCGCCGAAATCCATGCTGCGCTTGCCGGCATTATCTTGCGAAAAGGTGATCGAAAACAGGATTATGTCACGCTCGTCCCCTTGGACATTTTCCAGATTCTTGACGATGGCGGGCTCAATACGCTCGTCGGCAAAGAACCATTCAAGCTCCGGCTCTGTCTGGCGTGCCTTGTCGAAAAGGTCGAGGATGAGCGACTGCTGTTGCGCGTTGAAAGTGATGACTCCGAGCGTGGGTCGGTCCTTTTCCGGTAGGGCCAGCCAACGCAGCATCCTGCTGACCGCCTCGTCGGTTACCGCTTGGGCTTCGATTCGATTGGTGCGGCTTTTGCCACGGTCATAGATGCCGGTCGTGATTTTTCGCAGCTGAACTGCCCGATCTTCCACCGTTGGCGAAGGGAATGTGATGAGCCGGTTCTGATAGTAGTGATGGTTGGAAAAGGCGATCAGCGACTCATTGCGGCTACGATAATGCCAGCGCAGGTCACGTACCGGGATGCCGGCCGCTTTGGCTTCGTCGAGAATGCTCTCAAGATCCTTTTCGTGTTCGACGACTTCCTCGTCCTCCTCGTTGCGGCCAAAGAAATTGGTGGGCGGCAACTGCTTGGGATCGCCTACGATTATGGTTTGATGGGCTCGCGCGATGGCACCGACGGCGTCCCAGGTGGTGATCTGCGATGCTTCGTCGAAAATCACCACGTCGAACAGGGCTTGGTCGGGCGGTAGATATTGAGCGATTGAAAGAGGGGACATCAGCATGCACGGCGCGAGCTTGGCAAAGCTCGTCGGCATCGCGCCAATCATCTCGCGGATTGACCGGCTGGGCCGCTGCAATTCCATCTGATGGCGCAACAGGCCCAACTCGGAATTGCGCGGGACGCCTTGCACAGCCGGCAAACCATGAGCGATGGCACTGATGACGCGAAGGCTTGCTTGAGCGCGGACAAGATCGTCGATTTCCCGGAAATCTTCGATGGCGTGCTCGTGCTGGAAGCGACGGAAATTCCGCAGCACCGGATCGGCATCCAGCGTGGCCGGCAGCCACCAGCGTACATAGGCCAGGCGGAACGCGGATTGAGCTTCAGCTGGTCGCACTAGACCCGCCTCGATATCGTCGACCAACGCTCCCAGATTGTGACTGACAGCCCTGCGACGAATGCCGCACCACGAAGTCCAGTCCCGGAGAAGATGACGGGCGTCGAGCAAGTCTCCCATCGCAGTCGTCAATTCGGTCAGCGGGTTATCATGTTCTGCCCAAGAAGGCGTCTTTCCAGCAGGGATCGCAAATTGGGTCTTGGCAGCCTCGAATGCTGCAGAAGCCGCAAGGAAGCGGGCTGCCCCATAGCGCATCGTGCTATCTGCTGCACCGCTTCGCAGGCTCGGGGCGGTTGCTTGCAGGAGCGCTTTGAAATCCTCCGTGCCGAGGCCGGGCAGGCGTAGCGTCTGTCGAAGCCTTTCGGCCATCGAGAGTATCTGATCGATACGGTGGGTGTCGGTATCAAGTGCGGCAAATCCGATCGGCTTCCCAGATAGGATGTTGGCTTCGACAGTGGCCCGGCGGTCCTGCATCAGGCGCAACAGCAGCAAGTCGTGCTGAGGATCGGCTACCCCCTCTGTGACATAGCCTTGAAGCAGCTTCTGGACTTTGCGTTTGCCCAACTGACTGTTTGGCCAGAATGCAGAAGCGGCCTGCTGCCATTGCTGCTCTATGTCCTCCACCCGTATGCGCGCAACGGCAGCCTCGTCATAGCGGGCCGACAGGTCCTTGCGAGACTTGCGATAGTCTCCGATTGCCTCATTGAGAGTGGCGAGGGCTCCCCGCAACTGGGCGAAATCTCGATCAAAGACAATGCTGACGTCATAGCCGGCACTGTCCTGGAGTGCCGCTGCTAGTTTTCGCAGCGCTTCGAGCTCCGCTTTTGACGCGTCGCCTTTGGCGCGCAGGCCGATGCTCACCAGGAAGGCGTCGAGTGCGGTCGCTAGAACCTCGGACGCATTCTTGAGGGTCTTTGCCCCTTCGAGCAAATTGTCCTGCCAGCCTGACGTCCACTCGGTGACATCTATAAGACGCAAGACCGACCGCATCTCCACCGACTGAAATGCGAGACCTGTTTCGGCGGCAATATGCTCCAGCGCCAGCCGGTTTGCCTCGTCATGGGAATCGCGCGATGGCCAGGACAATCTCGGAGCGTGCTGCCGCTTGTTCTTGAGAGCGATGCCGAGCGCCAGATAAGGCGTCAGACCATTGACATGGTGCCGATGCAGCGCTTCGACATAGGCATTCAGTTCGTCGCGACGGACGCGAAGCCGCTCGTTGATCGCAATCCACTCCGCTGCGTCCACGCGCACGCCGCTTTCCCAGCTGATCCTGAGCTGGGTGAGAAAGTTGCGTCGGTCCGCCTTGCTGGAATGGAGTTCGAGACAATGCGCGCCCAGGCCATGTTCGCGCAGGCGGCGATACACCACATCGAGCGCCGCCGTCTTCTCGGCCACAAACAGCACGGTTTTGCCAACTGAAAGACAGTTGGCAATCATGTTGGCAATGGTCTGGCTCTTGCCAGTGCCGGGAGGACCGATGATGACAAAATCGCGACCCTCAGCGGCGGCAAGACTTGCGGCGGTCTGTGAGGAGTCGGCCGGCAGCAGCAAAACCATGTCGGACGGGGCATAGTGCCGGTCGAGTTCGCGCTCGTCGCGGAATGATGCGCCATTGCCCTCGAAAGCTATCTCCGGCGTGTCGATCAGATGGCGCACGACACGGTTTTCGCGCAGCGCATCGGTACGCTCGACCAGATCCTTCCACATGAGAAACTTGGCGAAGGAAAAGGTCGACAGCGCCGTCTCGTCCACCACCTCCATGCCGGGGACGTCGCGCACTGCCTGGCGCATAAGACCGAGCAGCCTCGGCACATCAACGCCGCTTTCGTCCTCGGGCAGCTCACCGGAAAACTGTGGCAGTTTGAGCTCGAAGTCGCGTTCGAGAAACTGCAACAAGGTTGCGTTGAATCGCGGTTCATCTTCATGGAAGCGCAAGGTAAAATGCGATGTTGCGCTGCGGCGCTCGATTTTGACCGGTACGAGCAGCAATGGCGCGCGATAGCTGCGCTCGTCCTCGGCCTTCTTCTTCCAGCGCAGGAAGCCGACCGCCAGGAAGAGCGTATTCGCGCCGCCCTCGGCAAAATCGTTGCGCACTTGCCGGTAAAGATCGATCAGCCGGGATTCCAATTGACGCCCATCGAGCGTCGACGGGAGCTCGTCGCGCAGAAGCGCTTCCGCGGCAAAGCCACGCTGGAGGTCACGTCCGTGCACCTCGCGATAGAGGACAGCATCCCGCTCGCCCAGTGGATTCTGTTCGGGGAGCGAAATCAGCCGGATCGAAGCGCCTGCCATCAGACGGTCCTCGAGGTAGCCGACGTCAGTACAAAGAAACGGAATTGTCTTCTTGGAGTCCGGAAAATTGAGCAGGCGGTTCCGCAGTGTCAAATCGAGGAGCTTTTTCTGCCAGCGGTCGATCCGTCCGGCCGCTGTCGTCGGCTTTACCTCGACGATCTCGACCGGCAGGGCTACCACGGCCGGTGCGGCTGGCAACGGCAACGCGATTTCGGTTGCCACCTCTGCATCCACGCTGCGGCGCGTCGGTTCGTGCGAAGCAAGCGGTGTGATGCCGCCGCTGCGCGAGCGGCGTATATCGATGGCTGCGACAAAGGTGGCTACCTGCGTTTCGTCGAGCCGCTGTTCGATTGCGTGTTGGGCAGCCTCCAACGTCATCGCCGGCCGATGCGTCACGCCTGTCGTCTCAAACACGATGAGTTCGCGCGATGCCAGCGCCTTGCGGACCTCCATGGCATCGGGTTCAATGGCGTTGGCGAGCGTCCTTTGTGTCATCCAGACGCCGACGGCCGCGTGTCCCTGAAACATCAAAACGACGGGATGCAAGCCCGTCGCCTCCAGGGCGGACGCGAATAACAGACTGGTATCGAGACAGGTTGCCAGCTTTTCTGCCGTAATAATTGAGGGACGTCGAATTTTTTGGCCGCGGCTTTCGAAGCTCGCAGGTGGCTCTGCATAATGCAGCGATAGGCCAGCAATGGCCGAATAAATTGCGGCCGCCAGCATGAATGCGCGTTGCGGATTGCCGCTTTGATAGCCATCGAGGCTGGAAGGATGACCATGCGCTGCGAGCAGCTCCGCTGCGGAACGCAGCAGTCCTGCGATCGCCGGGTCGTTCGGCATGACGAATGCGGCGAGCAATTGCGCCATATCGACGACGCCACCCCATTCGTCGCGGGCAAGCAGGCGCACCGCAACGCGCTGCTCGGCCAGCACTGCGCCTCCTGAGGTTAGGCGCAACGTTATCTCCCCGCGCTCAGCCTCGTTGAGACCGGCCAGATAGCCGGCGTCGAGATCGATTTTTCGATCGCTTAAGGGAAGCCGGTCGCCAGCAACGATCCGATCAATTGTCCAGCTTTTGGCGCGCAAAAAAGGGGGGTTCGATGTCAGCTCGAGAGTGCATTTTTCGAAACCCTGCTGGGTCGGGTTGTTGAGCGCGATAGACCGGATCACCGGAATAGCATTTTGGAAGGACGCATATGTAAAGCTGGCGGCGATGTCCGCCACGACTTCTATTACGGGCGCGGCTGATATACCGGCAGCATCGCCAGTCTCCGAACTCGTTTCCATACCCCATCCCCTATTTTCATTTACGATAGAACTTTGCCGCCAGAATTTGAAAGTAAATTCTCGGTATGGTCGCCGCTTATGTCCAGCAGCATAGATTTCTAAAAGTGTTACCGCCCAGATAACGGTCGAAATGGAGACAGGCGATAATCGGTCGTCACGATTGGAGGGGATCCAAAAGTCGCGGAAATCGGAGCGCCGGCGCACGCTGCTGAAACCCAAGACGGGCAGGACGTCATCCGCAAATGTGTGGCGGTCCGGGCGCCATGGACCAAGCGTTGCGCGCCTATCGCGAGCGCTGTCGTGGCGCCTATCGCGGACTCGGACCCAGCCCGACAGTGACGGCGAACCTCGATCGGCCTATCGGTGAGGCGGTCGAATTCCGCCCATAGACTATCGAAAGGCACGCACTTCCAGCTCTATCTCCTCGTACGCGTTGCCGGCTACCTAAATTCGTGCGCGCGGTCCAATGCCTTTGATTGCTGATGTCGTTGTGGAGACGTTTGATCGCTGAAGCATTTGTTTGCTGACCTAGCGGCGCGGGGGGAGGTCATTTATTTGGTACATCTCCAGCACTCTATGTGCGATCGCGAGGAA
Organism: Mesorhizobium sp. M7A.T.Ca.US.000.02.2.1; assembly: GCF_003996995.1. Taxonomy (GTDB): domain Bacteria; phylum Pseudomonadota; class Alphaproteobacteria; order Rhizobiales; family Rhizobiaceae; genus Mesorhizobium. The sequence goes on from NZ_RZTT01000002.1 coordinate 53,122, forward strand.
AATTTGTCCAGACAAGCGAATTCATCGAATCTGGACAGATCAATAAGTATAATGATGGTAAGATTCGGGGGGCAGGAATGGCCGAGGTTGGACTTTTGGAATGGGCGGATAAGCAGCCCGACTGGATTAGGGATGCCTTAAGAAGACACGCCGCGCGGCCGGGCTTCAACCTCGAGCAGGAGGATAAGGCCGGTGTAACAGCTCGGGTCCGCCACGTCGGTGGATTTACCGCTGATCTGCCCGAATGCTCTCCGCTCTCGGCGGAGCATTTGAGGGCCAACAGTTCGAACGAGCCGCGCGCGGTGCTTTGCTCACTCGGCCCCGTCAAGCATTTGAACCGCCTCGCCGAAGAGCAGCAACTGCGTTTCGCCACCGATGGCATCACCATTATCTACGGCGACAATGGAAGCGGAAAGAGCGGCTATTGCCGGATCGCGAAGAAGCTTTGCCGTAGTCTGACGGCGGATGATCTTCTTGGCAACGTGTTCGAGATCGGCACCAAACCGCCAGCCGAAGTGCTTGTCCGGTTTCTCGAAGAGGGTGCTACGGAACCGACCCCCATAACCTGGAAGGACGGAACGCTGCCCCCCGCGTCAATTGCACGGATCTCCGTTTTCGACTCCGCGAACGCTCGCCTCTACGTCGATAAGCAAAACCGTATCGGTTTTCTGCCCGCAGCCATCGCGCTTCTCGAAAGCCATGGACGTCACCGCACCGAGCTCGAAGCCGACTTCCGGGAAGAAATCAAAGCGATCGAAAAGAACCTAAAGACACCATTGCCGAGTGGGTACACAGCTGCCGGCGCGGTCGTAAAGCTGCTGGCTCGTCTCGAAATCAAGTCAAAGGACGTGATGCCTTCCGCAGCCGAAATCAAAAACCTCGCTGCCCTCTCAGAGCAGGACATGGCTGATCTCGCTGGCCTCGAACAGGCTCTGGCAAGCGACCCTTCAACGATGGCGACAAAGCGTCGGCGTGCCAAGGCGGCCTTGGAAAAACTGCTGACTGCATCTGAACAGATCGACGCGGCTCTCTCAGCGGCGGCCCTCGAGATTTATCGCAATCTATATGCAACAGCCGATTCTACAGCGCAGGCTGCACAACTTGCCGCCTCAGGAGCGTTCGCGACTATGCCGTTGAGCGGCGTTGGGCTTTCTCCCTGGCGGTATATGTTCGACCATGCACGAGCCTATTTAGCGAGCGTCACTGGCATCGATCATCAGCACTTGCCAGATCAGGAAGGCGATCGTTGCATGCTCTGCCAGGAGCCGATGACGGCGGACGCCGCGGGGCGGATCCAATCCTTCAATGACTTCGTAACGGGCGCCGCAAATAAGGCGGCGCAAGTCGCATCTATTGCCCATGAAGAGGCCCTGCGCCAAATCAAAGGACTCACCATTGCGACCGGGGAGGCGGTTGAGGCGGCTCTCGGAGAGTTTGGCGATCTGTCCGCCGCACGCAAGGCGATGGTGGCCCTGATCTCGGCATATTATGTCGAGGCAGGTAAAAGGCGTGATGCAATTGTCGTTGCGGCTGCGCTGTCCGAGTACGCTGCGTTCCCGCAACTTGCGGCGCCAGTTGCATCGAAACTCCGAACGGAGGCGGAGGCGCTAGAGGCCGAAGCGCTGACGGACGACAAGGCAGCGGCCGACGACGGGAACCGCGCTACCGATCGAGCTCGTCGCGATACACTCAAGGATCGGAAAAAACTGGGCGACGATCTCACCATCGTTCTCGCGCGCTTGGCGAATCTCGAAGAGCGGCGCAAGCTTCTCTCATGCTGCGATGCTGTCGAAACAGGCTCGGTGTCACGGCAGATGACGTCGCTTCGACGAAGCCTCGTCATGCAGGATCTCGAAAAGCGCGTCGTCGCCGAGATTGAGACTCTGGCGTTAACGCACATCCCGTTCGCAGTTAATGATCGTAGTCAAGATGGGCAGAGCTATTTCGAGGTCGGGCTCAACGCGGCAAAAGCGATCTCAAACAGCAAGGTCTTAAGCGAAGGAGAGCAGCGCGCGCTTGCCCTGGCCTGTTTCTTAGCCGAGGTCGGAGGAGACACATCGCGTCAAGGCATGATCATCGACGACCCCGTGTCATCTCTCGACCATGTTCGGATCAGGCGGGTCGCGGCAAGGCTCGTAAAAGAAGCGGCCACAGGACGTCAGATTATTATTTTCACCCATAATCTTCTGTTCTTCAACGAGGTGGTTGACGCAGCTGCGCAGGCCAATCCGCCGATTCCCCTTGTTCGAAACTACATCAACAAGTCCGAATCTGCCGGTTTTGGCTTGATTAGCGAAACTGACGAGCCGTGGATCGCACAGTCTGTCACGAAGCGCATCGAGACTCTCAAGACGCGCCTGAAGAGCTTCGACGGCGCCACTGATTTCACCACCGATGCTTGGCGAAGGTCAGCGAAGGATTTCTACAGCGATCTTCGGGAAACCTGGGAGAGGCTCGTTGAAGAAATCCTGCTCGGTAAAGTCGTCGAGCGATTTAACAGCGATGTCAAGACACAGAGCCTGAAGGGTGTGGTGGTCGAGGACGAAGACCACAAGCGAATCTATTGGGCCATGAAGCGAGTTTCGGAGCGTTCTGGACATGACATGGCGTCCGCCAAGGCCATTCCAGTTCCAACACCAAACGATATGAAGAGCGATCTTGATGGAATTGACCAATATCGTATCGACACCACCAAACGAAAAAAGGATGCCGAAAAGCGCCGGATTGAATTCGAACAGCCTCCCAAGGCGACTGTACTCTAGCCTAATGACTATTGTCGTGTATTACTGGCCCTCACTGGCTTCATCCTGCTGCGCATGCCGGTGTCCGCCTGCCGCGGGCGAAGCCGACGTGACGAGGAAGTATCGCGAGGGCGCCAAGCCATCAATGGCTGTGCGCTCGCTCTTCATCTTGGATTTCAGCGCCGAGAAGCCTGACCGCTGGTAGTGCTTCGCCTGCACAATGTCGCCGCCGGCAAGGGCATGTCGACCATCCATCGCGTCGTCCGGTCCCTCGGGAAAGGCCTCGAAACGCTTGTCGATCTCGCGACCTACGAGGTCGCGGGCCAAATCCTCAAACTCGTTATGGGACAAACTCGAGAAATCATAAGCCATGCGCCCAGATTGAGTGCCCATTTGGTGGGCAGACAAGCAACCGGGGGCACAATTGCGTCGTGCCTCTCCATTACCAACAAAAAGATAAACGCGCTTTCCAGGCGATGCGGTCGGATGATCGTTTCGCGCTTGGCAAAAGCGAACGGATTAGTCTATGGCTCTCGGCGGGGGGGCGAGTTATGCGACGGGTGCGAATCCTTCAAGTAGGCGATATTCACTATCCGGATTGGCATCCTTCCTCTAGCAACATCGATGCCAAGGATAGCAAGTTCGCTCCGAAAATAACGCAGAAGCTACGCGCGTCTTCGCTGCGTGCCGTCTTGACGAAGCTTCGGCGGCTGACGACTTCGAAGCCCTTGGATTCGATCGCCTTCATGGGGGATTTCACGAGCCGTGGCGACAAGACTTTCATTGCTTCGGCATTCCAGCATTTCACGTTGCTCTGCCGCGCACAGGGGCGCAGTTCAAAGGCGCTTCCGTTGATATTCGTACCGGGAAATCACGATGTGAACCGTGATGACGCGCGCGAACTTGGACCGACTGAGAAATTCAGCGAAATGGCGAGTTTAGCCGCCCGCTTGGGTTGGCAGACCGTTCCCGTGGACCAACCCGTGCACTTCAGACTTCCGACAGGATCCGCAGGCGCAAACTTCATCCTCGTCAACACAGCGATAGGCAGTTGGGAGCTTCAGAACCTTCCCGCGTTCCTTCGTGATCGTCTCGAGGCACTCGGTCCTTCTACAGAACCTGTAGATCTCGGCTCGCCGGACACCTCGGGACATTCGCCCGCGACACCTCCCAGCGATCCAGACAAGGAGGCGTCCGACGACGAGTATTACGGTCAGATGGACACGCCATACATCTCGCGTGAGATGCTTGCAGGCCTACAGGAATTGCTCCAGCAGCCCGACATGCGTTACGGCATCATGATCGGCCATCACAATCTGCTGCCACAAAAGACTCCGCGCATTACGCCATACGCGGAGATGCTCAACAGCGGATTTGTCAGAACTCAGCTGCTGCAGGGCAACAAGCCTATCGTCTACCTGCATGGACACATACATGCCGATCCGGTCGAGATCGTCAACGATCCAAGGTTTCCGGACGGCAAATTGATCTGCATCTCAGCACCAGGGAGAGCTCGTCGGCATCCGACTTATACCCTACCGCACCAATGTCGCCGACGGGACGGTCATGGAAGGCGAACATTGCTTCATCTCGACTATGTCCAACGGCAAGGCCTTTCTGAACAACGACACGTTTGACCTGATGCGCCGACTGCGCGACCATGCCACCAGGCGCGGGAATGGGTTACTCTTCTGGGACGAGATCACTGAGATTGCCGCCTCCGCCGAGCTCGGGCTAGATTTGGAAGACTCTCTTCTGATGCTCCAAGCGGCGCGCTTCGTCGAGATAGACGGCCTCACGAAGGCAAACTCGGCTTGGCGCATTAAGGTAAGGGACGAATAGAGATGGAGAATCCGTTCGGCCCCAACAGGATCGAGTACGAAAGTCGCCCGATACTGTGGTTCAGTCAGAAGTCGGCCTTGATTTCTGCCGCCGCCAAGCCGGTCTTCGTCGCAGGGACGAGAGGCAGCGGCAAGACCAGTATTCTTCGCTCGCTTTCCACAGTTCATATCCTCGAAGACAAAAGTCTCGCGGACCAAGTCGGCAAGCTCGGCTGGTATGGCGTCTTCTTCCAGCTCAATGAGACATTTTCGCCCCTAATCGACAACGCGGTTCTGAACCTCATTCCGGAGCGGATACGCTTCGACACGGCCGCCGTGATCCCGCGGCAATTCGTAATCTTCTCTCACTATCTGGAGCTGAAGATAGTCGAACGCCTGCTCGAGAGCATCAGCCAGCTCAGACGCGACAGCCACTTGAAATACCGGGCCTCTGAAGATAGGGACGTCGCCTTGGCACTGCATCGCGAAGTGCTGCACTTCATACCCCAACCTGCCCGTCTCGACTTCTTCAGCATAGATGAGCTGCGGGGTGGGATAACCCGGTACGTCGACGAATGCTTCAACGCGTTCTTCTTTGCCGCCGATGAGGGAGCGACCGGCTTCAGAGCGACAGACCCTGGCGCGATCATTAACAAGGTCGCGACCGCGATCACCCCACTTTTAAATGGCCCATCTTTCGCCGGTGACAGGGCGCCCTTCTTCAAGATCCTGATTGACGACTGTGAGGCACTGACACCGCTCCAACAGCAGTTCCTGAACACCTTGGTGAGGAAGACGCGCGGCAATGTGAAATGGGTCCTCGCCTACATCGGCGGCCTTTACGACACGATCCGGACGATCATACCCGGCCAGTCGCTCTCGAATGCTGACCGGGACGTCGAGAATCTTGATTCAGTCGATCCGAGGGAGTTCGCCACGCTGTGCGAGAACGTGTCGTCGCTTCGGCTCTACTATGCGCTTCCTGACCATCTGCGGAGTGATCTCAAGCGCAACGATGCGCTCAGCGCGTTTTCGCTCAAAAACCGGCTGGGGCGGCTTTCCGTCAATGACATCATCGAGCGGGTTATCATATCGGGTCATTCCGAGGGCAGAGAAGAGCTTGTGGCACTCGCTGATGCAGCACGTGAATTCCTCTCCGTGAATTTGAGGACGGCGGATCAGCAGCAATTCCTTCTTGATCGAAAAGCGCGCCCTTATGCCGAAGGGCTGGCGCTCGCGCTCATGAACCCGGAAATCAAGCGCCGGCCCATGAGCAAGGCGGATGCTTCAAATCTGAAGAGGTCGATCGCCCGGAAACAGGGATGGGCTTTTCTGAAAGCGTGCCAGATGCTGCGTCTGCATGACTACCCGTACGTAGGGCACCAGATCATCACATCATTGAGCGACGTCTGTATACGCGATTTCCTTGATATAATGGGAGAGATCTTCCGCCGCAGTGTTCCGAGTTCCAGTGATCCACGAAAACTGGTGGAATTCATCAACTCGGATTTACAGATTCATCTCGAACAGCAGAGACAGGCTGTGAACGCCGCCTCTCAACGGAAGCTTGATGGACTTCAGGCGCTTTCACATCCGTACGAAGAAGAGAGCGTGCGCATGGTGCGGGCGTTGGGTTACCTGACCGCTCGCCTCCAGACAGAGTTTGCCGAAGAAAATGCTCTAGGAACGACAGAGAGAGGCATTTTCAGGGTTGATCTAAAGGAAATGCGCTCGCTGGTGAACCGACTGGAGCAACCCAGCGGAAAACTGGACGAGGTCCTGCGTCGGGCGGAAAGGGATGGGTTTATCCGGGAGGTCTCCGCCGCCGGCAACTTTGAGGTGGACCGCGCCGACCCCGCATCGAAGGAGATGCTGATCAGATTGCATCGGCGATTTGCACCTTACTTCGGGTTCTCCTATCGCGGCCCGTACGAAATCAACACAATCCCTGCGGCGCAGATGGTCGACCTGCTTTTTACCAGGCATCGGCTCCCAGAAGACTGGGCCGACTCGGTGTTTAAGGAGCTCGTCGCGCGGCCCGCACTCAAGACCGAATTCCAGCACTCGCTTTTCGAGAGCGATCTCGAATGACCGCTTCAACTGTCGAGTATCGAGTCTTCGGCCATCTGGCCGTCACTGAGAAGGCGAGAGATGCAGGTACCTGCGAAACGATGGAGGCAGATATCGCGATCGTCGCGCTTGGATGGGAAACGCGTTTCGCCGCGTTCGAAAACCATCTTGACCTGAAGGTCGGCAAAATCGTGGTTCTGGACTTTGCTCTGAAGGAAGCGAACGTCCCAGCCGTCGAAGAAAACCGGCGAAAGCTCATCGCTATGGGTACCCGATGGGGCGTCGAAGTGACTGCGATCACCCTCGAGCCTTCCATCGAGTATCAGAAGAACATCAATCTCCTCGATCACCTGCTCACTCAGATGGCCGCTTCATGTGGCTCATACGAAGGAAGCCTGCGGAAGGTTTTCGTCGAGTGCTCGACGATGCCGCGAATCTACATCCAATGGCTGATTGCGGTGGCATTCAAGAAAATGTCGATTCAGTCTCTCGAATTCGGGTACGCCGAAGGTATCTACGGGAACGCGATCGGCAAAGAGGATTTTTCCAGCGGCTTGGACCGATACGTCACCGTCCCTCATCTTCAAGGCAGCGGAGGAATGGGCGAAGAGAAAGTCCTGCTCGTGGGGATCGGAGGAGATGCCGACGTATTCTACGGATTGATCGATATCGTCAGTCCGGAACGGATCTCGCTCCTCGTCCCAAGAAGCGAGAAGAATGCGCATATCGATGCTTTGCTCGATCAACAGGTGGCCAAGGTACGTGAAACCCACCGGCTCGAAGATGGCGAAGTTCGCGACATCCAGGCTTTCGGGCTGATGGCCCACCTCGATGCTTTCGAGACGTATCTCGACGGGTTCGGCTCGCGTGCGGTGGTGAACGTTTTTGTCAGCGGCCCGAAGGTTCAGGCCATCGCTGCTGCCGTGCTCGCCTGCTCCGACAGCCGCGTCCATCTCAAGGCACGAATTCCCACCTCCTATGCCCATCGTGAAGTCTCAGCGAATGGGCGGTATCATATCTATAGGCTGATTGACCTGACATCCCCTGCCTGCAGCCTTCCCGGGACGTTCTGACACGATCTTGCATTCGAGTAGCATCATGGTCCCAGTAGCCGTTCCGCCAAGCCTTCAGCGCATGTTCGTGTCGCCCGATCCGGTCGATGGGGGACTAATTCCCACTTAGAAGCTGCTCTACATCAGATCAGGGGAAATGCAGACTGGCAGAATTCCATAATTAGCGACTCAAAACATATACTCAGGCGAGACTGTTTAGCATAGAAATAGTGAGCGCTCTCCAATATGTTAGGCTCTGTCGCAGTAGCGCAACAAGCTCAGTCTTTGGATGGGTGGTATGAGGATGAGACGACTGAATGTGTACAGGCTCAGTCATTTTATCGAGGCTCTCGTTTTTGTCGTAAGCGCGTTCGGTGCGACGTGGCTTACCAGCTTTGTGAACGCGCCATGGTGGGCATATGTGATTATAGCGGCCATCACTATGGGCATGTTCGTAGCCGTGCGTCGGGTCCTTTCTGAGCCGCAACGTATGGGACTCTTGGCACACAACTCGGCAGCGACCTCTGCGTGAACCCAGGCGCCTTGAAAATGTCCCCGATGCGTCCGGATTTTTGGCGGTGATCTTCAATCAAATGCGATGAGCTGCAATTTCTGGCGACGGCCACGCTAAGGGCGGGCCTCCAGCACCATGTTGAACGGTGTCTCCGCGGCGCGACGCAATCGCTTGAAGCCGCCGCCGGTCACAACCTTGCGCAGCCTCGCCTCACCGGCCTGGGCTCCAAGCGCGAGCCCGACTTCCTGCGACACGGATGCGGGCGTGCACACGAAAGTGGAAGCGGCATAGTAAACGCGGCCGACGGGATTGAGGTTCGCCGCCAGATGATCATGCGCGAACGGCTCGACGATCATCCACGTGCCGTCCGGCTTGAGCGATCCGTGGACATGGGTGGCGGCGCCCGTCGGGTCGCCCATGTCGTGAAGGCAATCGAAGAATGTGACGAGGTCATACGTTCCGGGATAGCTCTTGGCGGCCGCCACGTCGAACCGCGTGTTAACGCCGACGCCGGCTACCTCGGCCGCCTTGCGGGCGCGCTCAATCGAGGGGGCATGATAGTCGAAGCCGACGAAGCGCGAATTGGGGAAGGCCTGTGCCATGAGCACGGTCGATGCACCATGACCGCATCCAACATCCGCGACGTCCACGCCGCGTTCGAGCTTCTCGACGACGCCCTCCAAGGCCGGCAGCCAGGAGTCGATCAGATTGGCATTGTAGCCTGGACGGAAGAACCGTTCCGTACCGCGAAACAGACACGCGCTATGATCGTGCCACCCGACGCCCTTGCCGGACTGGAATGCCTGCCTCACCTTTTCTTCATCGAGCCACAGCGCGGACAGGAACTCGAATGCGCCTGCCATGAAGGCCGGGCTGTCTTCATCAGCGAACACCAGCTCTTGCTCGGCGTTGAGATAGAATTTGTCGCTCGCTTCATCGTAGTCGACGTAACCCGCCGCCGCCTGCCCGGAAAGCCATTCCCTTACGAGGCGTTCCTGGGTGCCGGTGCGTGTCGAAAGTTCGGCGGCCGTCATCTTGCCGCCTTCGCGCAATGCCTTGAACAGGCCGAGTCTGTCCCCCAGCAGGACTCCCGCGCCCGTTGCGATCGCACCGAGATCGCCGACCATTTTCCCCAAGAATGCGTCCAACTTTTCCTGATTCGCTTCAGACATCTGAATCTCCCTTTGGGTTCAATCTCTCCAGGCGACGGAGCCGTGCTCGTCATGAGGCGCCTTGAGCATCAGATGCTCGAAGACATGCAGATATCCCCGGCGGCTCATCCGCGCTGCCGATCCTGCACCAGACCATATCGGTGACGAGCGGCGCGGTGGTCGGGAATGACAGCCACCTCCATGCCGTTGAAAAGCAGGAAATCCGTCACTTTGCCCTCGTCGGTAACCGGCGGAGCCGGAGTGGTCGTCACCAGGGCAAGCCCTGTTGCAGCAGGTATCCTTGGGCAGCCTGTCAGAACATCGATGACTCCGGTTGTGGTGCCGGGGCGGGCGATCAGGGGCCAAGTGATTGTTCCGCGGCGGCTGTATGTTGTGGTAAGGTGATCATGCGAACTCTTGTTGGTCGGTCACGTGTTTTGCGGATGACCCGCATGTACTGTGCCAAATGAGAAAACCATTCAAACGCAATCCAGTAGATCTGACTGTATCCGACATTGTCGGAATTTGGACATCGCCGAACGCGAAGCGCTCGGGGCTTGTGACGATACTTGAGCGTGCTGCTTCGGAGGAGGGATGCGCCTCGAACCGGCCGCGAGGCCTTTTTCTGGCAACGGATATTCCGGCCGGGTTAGGCCGCGAGGAAAGCGACGGTGAATAAGAGGTAGAGGACCAACCGTTTTGAGCGGGTAGTTGCCGTGTTGCGCCCCCAGGCAAAGGCCAGCACCACGGAGCAGTATTTCTGGTGGCGATACTACATCGCCTTTAAGTGCCGGTTACCCGTTTTTACCCAGTTGGCCTGGTGCATTCAGAGCGAGGTCGTTGGAAACCGCTTATTGTGGCTATGAGCAAACTCGGGATGGAGGAGTGGACCCAAAAATTGGCAAAATGCCCCAGGGAGGATTACATGGGTCGCTCATTCCCCGTACTCGTTACAGGTGCGCGTCGCTACGCAAACAGCTTGCTTTTGACTTGGCGTTTCTTGCCGTTTCGGCATCGCTCACTAATTCGGCCGCTGCCGACACCGTGAACTGGCGTCAATTCGAAGGGACCAGCATAACTTGGGCCTACGACATCCACCCCTATGCGGATGCTCTCGCTGCGCAACTTTCCGGAGTTCGAGAAGCTGACCCGGCATCAAGGTCACGCCGGAACTCTACCCAGACGATTCTTACTGGAACAAGATGACGATCCAACTGACGACGAAGTCGCCAGCATGGGATGTGTTCGGCACTGGCATTCAGCCCGCGTAGGACCTCGCTCCGAGTGGCGCCTGCTGGACAAATACCTGAGTGATCCGAAGCTTACCGATGCTGGATACGACTACATTCGGACATGATCAAGAAGTGCGCGGCTCCTTCCTTCGCCAATGATAACTGGAACCAGGTCGTGGACGGCATCTCGTCCGGCCGCACCGCGATGACGATCGACTCAAAAATGTTCGGCTTCTGGAACGATGTTGCGGGGAAGCCGGCATCCGGCAAGATCGCCTTCGCTCCGCCGCTGCACGCACCGAGCGCCACGAGCTTGGATTCTGACATCTGGATCTGGGCTCTCGCCATGAACGCGGCTTCCGAAAAGAAGGGCACGGCCTGGCTGTTCATCCCGTGGGCCACCTCCAAGCAGGTGGCGCTCAAGGGTGCCCTTGCTGGCCAGCTCGTCAATCCGCCGCGCACGTCGACCTGGCAGGACGATACCTAGACTAAGTACGCTTCGCAGCCCGAGTTCAACAACTTCGTTGACAGCTTCAAAAAGATACAGGATCAAGCCGCGCTGGCTTTCACACCGCGTGTCGGCTTCGGCGAAGCCATGAACGCATGGGCCGTGGCGATGCAGAAGATGGCAAACGGCGATGACGTCGAGACGACGTTGAGGGCGCTTGCCGAAGAAATCCGCACTGGCCTCTGATCAAAAGGAACAGGGCAGTACTATTGCACTGCCCTGTTCCCGCCAACGGCGGAGATCACGCCGTGTCACCCCAAGCACTTAAACCCAGCGTGCCGATGGCAGGCGAAGGCCCTGGCGCGCGCGCCTCGTCCGGTTCGGCTTCGCTGGAGGGGCGTTCCATCGACTGTTTCAGCCTTGCAATCATCCAGGCGCTGGCCAAAAGCCAGATGGAGCGCCGGCTCAGGAACCGGCGCAAAAAACTCGAGCCTGCCGGCGCTGATCGAGCTGGTGCTGGCGCGGCCGCTGGTGTCGGCAGGCCTGGTCGCGGCCGAGCTGAAAATTAGCCAGCGCGCTGCGCTCGGGCTGGTGCCGAACTCGGCATCCGTGAGGTGACCGGCAGGGGGCGCTACCGGGCGTGGGACCCCGTTTAGCTGCGGCGGGCTTTGGCGAAAGCGACAGCACTGATGATTTTTGCTGTACGCTCATTCTCCCTCATCTGCGCGTTGACAGAAAACCAGCAGGCGAGGGTCACAGCACGCTGTGCTACCCGCGATTTCCGGAAAACCAATGAAAAACGACTTTGATCGATCGCGCGGGACGTATCATTCAACCATGTCGAGAACGGGCGTGACGGCACGTACACTATGGACCGAGAGAACTTTGTCTGGCGACTTTGCGCACGCCTGCAGAACTCTTCGGAAAACTTCCTTCTGTTGATCCAACGATCGTAATGAGCTGGAGTGGCATCGCCGCTCTCCTCGGTTCTTGCTCTCTCAGTTGAACTTGATGCTAGCCTGCACGAAAACGCCGTAGCGCTTTGCCTTCCAATCGTCGGCCTGCGGGGAACCACGACCGCCCATTGCCTCTTCGAAATGAGCGGTGCCGTTATTCGCCACGGCCGCAACATCGCCTCGAGCTGGACGCCATGCCCATCGCCGTCTTCGGGAATTAGCTTGATCTTGGGGCGCATGTGGTGCTGATCTTTGCCGTCGAGCCGCGTGAAGAGGAACGCCACGTCACCAGAAAGGCTGAGTCGCTCGGTGAGTTGCGTCTGCCCGGCCAAGCCGAGTCGCAGCGAATGCCAATCGTTGTCCTGGCTGATGAGGTTGAAGTAGGTGGGACGGTTGGCACACAGGTTCCCCAGTTGGTCGCCTGCTGCGTGCAACCGAAAGCGTCGTAGCTCTCGTGCCAGAAATTGTTGCCAACAAAAGCACCGATGCGGTAGCGCGGTGAATTCAAGAAATTATATCCAAGATCGGCGGTGAAATAGCTGACGCCGCCCCCGCGCTGATCACTGAATGTGTTTGAGTAGCCCCCCATTTCCGTAAGAAGTCCTCGTCATGAGAAAACCCTCCCTGATGCCGCCCGCACCGAGGAGGCCTTTACGAAAATGCCAGTCGGATTGTGGATCGCGTTGAAGAAGACTTCACTCGAATGCGCGTCTAGATCGTCATAGGTGAGCCGCGAGACCAGTGACGTACCTTTATGATTGTAAAGTTCCTTCGATGCTTTGCCGGTACTGGGCCAGTAGCGTAGTCCACCCTCGAAGGAAAAGACTGAGGCCGCCGACCCGGCTACCGACGCCGACTCGCAATCACCGGCATTCGACGGCGGTTCGGAACTTCTCGGTGCCGCAGCGCCGGCCAAGCCGGACGGGTCCGGTGAAAAATTCGTCGTCGAGGGCAAGGCGCCCGCTGCTTCGCCCGGCCGCGCCGACGATTTTTCTTGGCCGCCAAGGCGGCAGCCTGCGGCCGGGGCCACAACCGAAACGACCACGGCGATCAGTCCGTAAGCTGCCCGGGGCAGCGGAAGGGCGGAAAGCGCCTTCAGGTGGCCGCACAAGTAGGGTCTCGAGACGGACTCAGCGCGGCAGCACGCTCGATCCCATCAGCGCCTCATCGATGGCGCGCGCCGCCTGGCGGCCCTCGCGGATCGCCCAGACGACCAGCGACTGGCCGCGCCGCACGTCGCCCGCCGCATAGAGCTTTTCGACGCTGGTCCTGTAGTCCCGGTCATTGGCCTCGACATTCTTCGAGCGGCGGCTGTCAATGGCGATCTTCATCTGGCCGGCCAGTTCCGACACCGGCCCGCGAGCGGCTGGCCCGGCAAAGCCGATGGCGATGAACGCGAGATCGGCACGAATGACGAATTCGCTGCCGGCGATCGGCTTGCGCTTTTCGTCGACCTCGCAGCATTTGACCCCGGTCAGCTGGCCGTCTTCGCCGATGAACTCGAGCGTCGCCACCTGAAACTCGCGCTCGGCGCCTT
>NZ_RZTT01000300.1 GCF_003996995.1 Mesorhizobium sp. M7A.T.Ca.US.000.02.2.1
GCCTCGTCCCGACCACGCCATTTCCATTTTTGAAGGACAGTTCATGCCCGATCCGCGCCGCATCGTCGTTCCTCCCCAGTCGGGCCGCGCCATCCGCGTCTCTCGAGGCGACCTCATCCGCATCATCGATCCCAAAGGACAGCAGGTTTCCGATCTCTGGGCTTTCAGCACCGACCCGACGGTCGACTGGCTGAGCACCTCGCAGACCCGTGACATCACCGAGCGGCTTTTTCCCGCGATCGGCGACAGCTTCTTCAGCGCAGCCGCCAGGCCGATGCTGACGCTGGTCGAAAACGCATCGCCGGGTCCGCATGACATGCTCTACCCCGCTTGCGACAGCGCGCTTTACGAACGCGCCGGATCGCCCAATCATCCGAATTGCCGCGACAATCTGATGAAGGCTTTGGCCTCCGAAGGCATATCGCTGCCATTTGCCCCCGATCCGGTCGATTTCTTCCAGAATTCGTTGCCGCAGCCGGACGGCCGGCTCGTCGTCGATGCCTCGATCAATCCGCCGGGCGGCTATGTGACGTTGCGCGCCGAACAGAACCTCCTGCTGGTGGTCACCGCCTGCTCGGTCGACCATCACCCGACCAATGGCGGCATCTGCACCGAGATCCACGTCGAGATCACCCCCGGATCGTGAGGAAAGGGCTCCATCTGGCCGAGCGGTCGCGGCAAAATCATTGACTGCACATAAAGACTTCTTTATATCCTTATTCGAATTCGAAACATGAAAGCCAATCCGATGACGACCATCAACCCGATCGATGAGCTGCTGGCTGAAAAGGGCGTGCTGCTGGCCGATGGCGCCACCGGCACAAACCTGTTCGCCATGGGGCTGGAGGCGGGCGAGGCGCCAGAGCTGCTCAACGAGACGGCGCCCGACACCATCACCAGCCTGCATCAGAATTTCGTCGATGCCGGCGCCGACATCATCCTCACCAACTCGTTCGGCGGCACCCGTCACCGCTTGAAGCTGCACCATGCGCAGGATCGCGTGCACGCGTTGAACAAACGCGCCGCTGAGCTTGCGCGTGCGGTCGCCGGCAAGGCCGGCCGCAAGGTGATCGTCGCCGGTTCGGTCGGCCCGACCGGCGAATTGCTGGTGCCGCTGGGCGCCATGACCTATGACGAGGCGGTCGACGCCTTCGCCGAGCAGATCGAGGGCCTCAAGGAAGGCGGCGCCGAAGTCGCCTGGATCGAGACGATGTCGGCTCCAGACGAGATCCGGGCCGCCGCCGAGGCTGCTATCCGCGTCGGCCTGCCCTACACCTATACCGGTTCCTTCGACACTGCCGGCCGCACCATGATGGGCCTGCTGCCCAGGGATATCCACGGCGTCACCGACGGGCTGTCGCAGGCGCCGCTCGGCGTTGGCGCCAATTGCGGCGTTGGCGCGTCCGACATCCTGGCCTCGCTGCTCGACATGACCGAGGCGAAGCCGGAGGCGACGGTGATCGTCAAGGGCAATTGCGGCATTCCCGAATTCCGCGGCACCGAAATCCATTATTCCGGCACGCCAGAACTGATGGCCGATTATGTACGCCTCGCCGTCGATGGCGGCGCCAAGATTATCGGCGGCTGCTGCGGCACCTCGTTCCAGCACCTTGCCGCCATGCGCAAGGCGCTCGATGCGCACACCAAGGCGGATCGTCCGACGGTTGCGGCGATCGTCGAGCGCATTGGTCCGATGCGCAACAAGGTCGCGACGGAAAACACCGCCGAGACCAGCGAAGCCCGCCGCGAGCGCCGCCGCAGCCGGGCCTGACCTCATCGATTTCGGTTATTCGCTGTTGTCGGCGTAGCTCGACTGCGCCGACTTGAAGTCGACCACATTGTCGCCGCGCATCGTCATCAGCGCGCCCGAAGCGCTGGGGTCGGTGATCTGTTCCAGCATGATGCGGAAGCGGTCGTTGGTCAGCGCCGACAGGGCGGTGTGGCGCGCCTGTGCGACATCGTCACTGATACGCCTGGATTCCGATGAAACCGCCGAGGCGTCTGGCCCCGGGGGTATCGAGTTGGCGATAGTCCTGATCTGCAATTTCGGCTCCCTCAAGCCCAGTACACCTGTCCTGCTAACAAGGAGGGGGTTGCCATCCGGTACCGGAATTGCCGCGCAATTTAACGACCCATAAAGTCCGCGAAAAAAGGCCGGCAAGGTTTCCCTCGCCGGCCTGCCTCACCCGCCCGCGGTCGGTTCCCCCGTATCAGAACGATCCCATCTGAAAGAAACCGGCCGTCATCACCACTTACCGGTTACCGCCCAGCGCAGAGGCAAGGCGCACAAGCGAGAGGAACTCGGCCCTGTACCCAAACGGGTCGGCCCCTCGAGCGGCAGTGGCGATCTCCATGATCTTGTCGTAGCCGAACTTCGCGGTCGCATCCTCGTCGCGCAGCTTCTGGCCGAAGGCGGCAACCGCGACGGAGAAGCGCTGATCGGTGCTGGCCTGGTAGAAGGACGAAATCTCGTTGGCCGAGGTCACCGGCGTGGTGATCAGTTTCGAGACGTCTTCATTCGGCAGCTTGTAGCGGATCTTCACGAAGGCATATTCGTCCGCGTTGGCGACGCCGCCATTGTCCACCGACGCCTGGCCATAACGCAGCGCGTCGATCCGCTCGCCACCGCTGCCCTTTGGCGTGATCTCGTAGATCGCGGTGACCGAGTGGCCCGAACCGATGTCGCCGGCATCGACGCGGTCATTGTTGAAATCCTCGCGGTTGAGTGCCCGGGTCTCGTAGCCGATCAGGCGATATTCCGAGACCTTGTTCGGGTTGAACTCGACCTGGATCTTGACGTCCTTGGCGATGGTGAACAGCGTCGAGGAGGCATCCTCGACCAGCACCTTTTCAGCCTCGGCCAGCGTATCGATATAGGCGGCGGTGCCGTTGCCGTTCTGGGCAATGGTTTGCATCATCTGGTCGTTCAGATTGCCGCGGCCGAAGCCGAACACCGACAGGAAAACGCCGGTCTTGCGCTCGCTTTCGATCAGCCGCTTGAGGTCGTCGTCATCGGTCTGGCCGACATTGAAGTCGCCGTCGGTAGCAAGCATCACGCGGTTGACGCCGTCCTTGACGAAGGATTTTTGCGCCAGCCTGTAGGCTTCCTTGATGCCCGCCTCGCCGGCCGTGCTGCCACCGGGCGTCAGATTGTCGATGGCGCTGAGGATCTTGTCCTTTTCGGACGCCTTGGTCGGCTCCAGCACTGTGCCGGCGTCACCGGCATAGGTCACGATCGAGATAGTGTCGTCGGCCTTCAGCTTGCTGACCAGCAGGCGAAATGCCGATTTGAGCAGCGGCAGCTTGTCCGGCTCGTCCATCGAGCCCGAGACATCGATCAGGAAGACCAGATTGGCCTTCGGCTGCTCGATCGGCTTGACGTCAAAACCCTTGATGGCGACATGCATCAGCCTGGTCTGCGTGTTCCACGGCGTCGGCATGACGCTGACGGTCGAGTTGAACGGTGTCGAGGCCGACTCCGGACCCTTCCAGTCATAGGGGAAGTAGTTGATCATCTCCTCGACGCGAACAGTATCGGCCTGCGGCAGGGTGCCCTGCTTCAGCGAGCCGCGCACGAAGGAATAGGAGGCAGTGTCGACGTCGATCGAGAAGGTCGAGACCGGATCCTCGAGTGCCGCATGCACCGGATTGGTCTTGAAATCCTCGATGCGGTCGCGGTTTTCCGGTTGCGGCTGCATCTGGTCGGCCGGCAAGATCGACGGCTGCTGCGGCGCCATCAGCTTGGATTCGGCCGGCATGCGGGCTCGCGAGGTGCTGGGTACACTTGCAGCGCCATCCAGCGCGAATTCACCTGTCGGTGCCGGTGGCGCAGGCTCGGCCAGCACACCGCGCTCCAGCGCATTTTGTTGTGCCGCGCCGCCAGCAACGGTCGATTCGGATTTCTGCGGCGAGGCCGGCGCCACAAGCGCATCGGTCGCGCCGCGGCTTTCCACATCCGCGTCTGCCTTCTTGTCCTTCTCCAACTCGCCGCGAGCCGGCTTCTGCTCGGCGGTCGTCGGCTTCACCGTCGCCGGCTTGTCGGCCAGCGTCTCGGTGATCTTCTCGTCGCCGCCGAATTTGGGCGGCTGTTCCCTCAGCAAATGGAAGGTGGCGTATCCGGCGATCGGCAGGGCGACGAGCCCGGCAAGGGCCGGCGTGGCAATGAGTTTCTTTTGCATGATCTCGCTCCAGAGCTTTTGTGCTCGCTCTGTGAGACGAAGCCCGCCAATCGATCCTTGGGTGACAGCAGAAATATTTTCCTGATCATAGGCGCGCAGGGCGGCCTCGAAGGCACGTGCCTTGGCATCCTTGGCGGGCGCCGGTGCTGCGATATCGCGCAGTCTGTTGAGTCCGTTGTCGTCGACCATAGTCACACTTCCCCGGCCGCGCGCATCAGCGTCTTCAGCCGTTTCTTCGCTTCATGGATGTGCCAGGAAACCGTCGTCTCCGAGATCGCCATCGCCTCGGCGGCGGCCGCGTGGCTCAATCCTTCGCCATAGACCAAAAGCACGGCGTCGCGCTGCTTGCCCGGCAGTTGCCGCACCGCGGTCCACAGCGCTTCGGCCGGATCTTCCGGTTCGACCGACGCCTCGCCTGAGATCAGTGCATGGACGCCATAGGCCTCGGTCTTCACGGTCTCGCGGGCGGACTTTCGCATCATGTCGCGCGCGGCGTTCAGGGTCACGGAATAGAGCCATGTGGTGAAAGCGCCGCCGCCGCGATAGTCGCGGATCGCCTTGCCGAGCCTGACGCAGACTTCCTGGGCGATGTCTTCGGCATCGGCCTTCCTGCCGCACCAGCGATAGGCAGCGCGATAGACGAAGTCATAGTGCCTTTCCAGCAATGTGCTGAAGGCCCCCCTGTCTCCGCCCTTCGCCCGCCCGATCAGTTCGGCGTCGGAGACTTCGCTTTCATCCAGCATCATCGCCATCATTTGCCTGTTGGACGAAGGCTAATGGCTAATCCTTGGGGCAATGGAAAGATTTTTTTGGAAACCGCCGGATCGTGACCGCCGGCACCCCGCTTGACACATCCATATCTCGGCGGTTATACGTCAATCAATAGCCACCGGGTTATCGATCCAAAATGAACAACGCTCACGATGTCCTCTTCAGAACACTCTCCGATCCGACGCGTCGTGCGATCTTCGAGCGCCTGTGCCGGCAAGGCGAGCAGACGGTCGGCGCCCTGACGGCTCAGTCGGGGGTCTCCCAACCTGCGGTGTCGAAGCATCTCGGCGTACTCAGGCAGGCCGGGCTGGTGCGCGACCGCCATCAAGGACGGCAGACCCATTATAGCGCCCAGCTCGCAGCACTTTCCCCGCTGACCGACTGGACGAACCAGATGAATGCATTCTGGCAGAGCCGGTTCGACGACCTCGAAAATTTGCTCAAAAGAATGGATCAATGACCAACATCGCGACCGAAACGCGCTCCGTCGTCGTCGAACGTGAGATCCCCTATCCGCCGGAGAAAATCTGGCGCGCGCTGACCCAACCGCATCTGATCGAGGAATGGCTGATGAAGAACGACTTCAAGCCAGTCGTGGACCACCGTTTCAATCTGCGAAAGGAACCGCAACCCGACGTGAGCATTGTTGTCGACTGCCAGGTAACAGCCGTCGAGCTGAACAAGACACTGTCCTACACGTGGCAGGCCTATGGCCTCGAGAGTGTCGTCACCTGGACCCTCATGCCGACCAGCACGGGCACCCGGTTGCGTATGGAACAGTCCGGCTTCCGGCCGGATCAGGAGCAGGCGTATCGGGGCGCGACGAGTGGGTGGCGGCAGTACTTTACAAATCTGGGTCACGTTCTGGCGCGGCTAGATTGAAACCCGCCGACATGCGGATCACGGGTCCGCTTCGGCTTGTTTTGACAGGAGGAGCTATTGGACAGGAACAAGTGGGTTCGGCACATTCATCGCTGGCTGTCGATCGTTTTTACGCTGACCGTCGTCGCCAATTTCGTCACCATGGCATTCGGCCAGCCTCCCGCCTGGGTGGTCTATTCGCCGCTCCTGCCGCTCTTCCTGCTGCTGTTCAGCGGCCTGTACATGTTCGTGCTGCCCTATGCCGCCAGGGGCCGTGGCGCGCAGCGTGCCGGCGGATAGGAGTGGGTAGAATGACTAAGACGCAGGGTCAGTCGACCAAAGCCGCACCGGTCCTGCTCTCGGGCGGCAACCCGCAAATCGCCAAGGGCGACGGCGACGCTCCGGTGCAAGCCTACATCGCTGCAATGCCGGGCTGGAAGCGTGGCCTCGGCGAGCGGCTCGACGCGCTCATCGAACACAACGTGCCCGATGTGCGCAAAGCCGTGCGCTGGAACTCGCCCTTCTACGGTGTCGAGGGCCAGGGCTGGTTCGTGAGTTTCCATGTCTTCAACCACTATTTGAAGGTGACCTTCTTCAGCGGCACGTCGTTGCGGCCGATTCCGCCTGGCGGCACGGCCAAGAGCAAGGATGTGCGCTGGATCGACATCCGCGAAGAGGATCCGTTCGATGAGGCGAGGATGGTGGAATGGATCAAGCAGGCCGCGGCCCTGCCCGGCTGGATCCCGTAATGACCGACTATGACAGAGGAAAAAGAGCAATGAAGATCAAGCTGACCAGCGTGTATGTGGACAACCAGGAAAACGCACTGCGCTTCTACACCGACGTGCTGGGCTTCACCAAAAAGGCCGATTTCAGCAATGGGCCTTATCGTTGGCTGACCGTGGCCTCGGCTGAAGAGCCTGATGGAACCGAACTGCAGCTCGCGCTCAACGACAACCCGGCCGCCAAGTCCTATCAGGAAGCCATCTTCCAGCAGGGTCAGCCCGCGGTCATGTTCTTCACCGACGACGTCAAGGGCGACTACGAGCGCATCAAGGCGAAGGGTGGCGCGTTTATCAAACCGCCGACCGAGGTGACCGGCTCGACCATCGCCCAGTTGAACGACAGCTGCGGCAACCTCGTTCAGATCACCCAGCTGGCGCGCTGGTAACGGGCGACGGTTGAAACGCGTCGAGGCACAGGAGACACCCAATGAACCCATCCGAACAGATCGACCAACTGATCGCCGGCCTCACCGATTGGCGCGGCGATACGCTCGGCGGCATCCGCAAGACCATCCTTGCAGCCGACCCGGACATCGTCGAGGAGTGGAAGTGGATGGGCAGCCCGGTATGGTGCCTCGACGGGAACATCGTGGTCGGCAACGCCCACAAGGACAAGGTGAAGCTGACCTTTTCCCATGGCGCCAGCCTGCCGGACCCCGACAATCTGTTCAACAATGGTTTTGGCGGCAAGGTGTGGCGGGCAATCGACATGTTCGAGGGCGACAGGCTCAATGAGGGCGCTTTAAAAGAGCTCGTCCGTGCGGCCATCGATTACAACCACGCCAAAAAGAAGAAGAAAGCGGCTGCCGGGGCGAAGCCACGGACGCAAGTCTAGGCCGCCTGGCCTGCCACCCAGCCCGACGACCATGCCCACTGGAAATTATAGCCACCCAGCCAACCCGTGACATCGACGACTTCGCCGATGAAGAACAGGCCCGGCACGGATTTCGCCTGCATCGTCTTCTGGTCCAGCC
>NZ_RZTT01000301.1 GCF_003996995.1 Mesorhizobium sp. M7A.T.Ca.US.000.02.2.1
CCCAATTTCAGTACTCCTCTTGAAGGACGATCTCTTTTTCTGCGATGTGTGGTTCGGGCGCTTGCGTGGGCGGGGAATGGCTTGGGCGAGCCGATCCCACGCAACAGTGTCCCGTGGCCGACCTCGAGCACGTCCACCAGTGCGAGACCTTTCACCGCGGCGCGAACGCCTGCGCCGCGGTTCGACCCGAGGTAAACGCAATGGAAATTCCACCTGCCGCAAGCCGCGCACTTTTGCGGCATCGACGTTATTGCTGCGAAGTGCGCCTGGGCGGGCGGATTTGCCGGTGTTCAATTCCAATTGTCATGCCCTTCGCGATCCTTGCTCAGGAAGTGACAGCGTTTTGAGTTTCGGAAGTCTTGTTTTGCGGAGCCACACAGAGACCCGCGTGACAGGCAGGCTCACCCGTGTAGTTGGCCAGGGCTTGGAGCAACGAGGTGAGGTAGCGCTGTTTGGTTTGGTCCGGCGCTGGCTCCGAATGGTCCAGCGATTTGATTGCCACCTCGATCAACTCGATCGCCCGGTCCTTGTTGCCGCTCTCGTAATAATACTGAGCGACCGGAAAGTAACACCCGAATTTAAAGTCTCCATCGCCTTGCGGAGGATTAAGTTCCAGGATCTGTTCGGAGAGCTCCTTGCCCATCGCAAAGCGATCATCATGCGGAAGATGGGAGTTGTCGATCGTGGGATGGAAGAGTTGGTTCAGCGCCATCACCACCCAAGACATCGCTTCGAACTTTTTGTTGATCGCGTCCTCGACCAATTCGCGCATAAGCGGCAAGCCGGTTTTGATGTCGCGCAGCTTGTGAAGCAGAATATCCGCATGAACCCGCCGAAAATCAAAAGAGTCTGGCATCACGGCGAGGCCTTCTTCGATGGCCAATAGTGCCGCTGCCCAATCCTCGTCCTGCATCGCCGGCCCAAGTTTGGCGTATATCGGCTGACTCAGCGACGATTCGCGCACACGCGAGATTCGCTTTGCATCGACGGCTTTCGCTTCATAGCTGCTGCGCCAGCTGCCGTTAAGGACTTTCGGCAAAACGTCATCGAGAGGTGCCGGGTGGCCGATATAAGCGATGTGGCCGTCGCGGTCGACCACGAACGAGGTGGGAATCCCGAACGAAGAGCTGGGTTCCAGCCAGAGCTTTTTCATTTCGCCAGTGCAATCGAACGCTGTCCGATAATTCAGATTCGGGAACTTCTCGGTCAGCCAGGCATCCACGTTGGTCCGCGCTTCGTCCGCGGTTGCAGCCTTTTCGCAAGCTGCGACTCCGATAATCTCAAATCCGCTGTCTTTATATTTCTCCTGCAGTTCGATCAAATGGGGCATGGCGTGGACACATGGTCGGCACCAAGTCGCCCAAAATTCAACGAGGTAGACCTTGCCGGGCCGAAGGCTCGTGAGGGGCTCGCCACGCAGCCAGTTCTCCACTTTCAGCGCAGGAGCCGGGGACCCCATACGCAGTTCCATCTTGGTGTCCAAAGTCATTCCATACCTTTCGTCTCTTTTGTCGCGGAATATTTTCCAGTCAAAATCGGACACGGTCTCGAGGGCATTGCTCCCTCTCGCTTGCTTCAGCGGAGCTCTCACCGTGTTGCCGCACATCAAGCACGGCAAAGGGCATGCCAACCCTTCTTAGCTTCGGCAAGCGCCGGTACCGCCTTGAATAAGCGAGCCCTAACATGGCCAGCTGACGTTAACCTGAATGTCGGCTTTCGACGGCTCACCTTAGCGGCTGCCGTTTAGGAAGGTGAGAGTTTGGCTGGCCCGCTGGCGATAAGACCGGCTTCGGCGTCCTGGAGCAGTCGCACTTCGGCGATGGGGTCGAAAGTGCGGGAGAGGCTCGGTACCCTTGCAGCCACCGCCGCATGTGGCCCGGCGTCATAATTCGCGTCGCGGTTGCCAACGGCGGCGTTGGGCTCGATCCACGTGGCGTTGAGCCCGACAGCACGTAAAGCTGCATCGTGATTGAATGCCCTTTGCTGTTTCACGCCAAGCAGGAGTCGCGCGACGCTACCTTGCTCAAGCGCGAGCAGAGCGATCTGACGCCGTAGGAATATTGCTCGTCCCGCTTTTGCCGCCAGAGGCGGAAATCTTTCCTGAATGCCACCGCCGATCATCAATATCGACGAATCATATCCCGCTGCCCATTTGTTCGACTCCGAGGTCGGGCCAGCACTCCGTCAAGGGACGGTTGATGAACCCTAGATGCTCGGGATTGGCGCATGGCGCGCGCCGCAGAAGGCTGTCAAGGATGCGGCGCGCTCGCCAGGCCAGCAGCCCAAAGTTCGGATCAGCCAGCCCGCGCTGTCCAAGGCAGGCGTTCTGAACGAAAAGGCGTCGGTCTCGCGGTCCGTCCCAGTACACCGAAAAATCCTCGCCGATGGCGAGCTCATTGCCGATCTGTTCGAGGCGATCTGCGATCGGTTCTAGGAAACCCGGCAGCGGTTTCTCGTACCCGGTGGCCAGGATGACGATATCGGCGGTTACTTCTCCGATGTTGTCCAAGCCGCGTTGCAGCGTGAGCCTGTGCCCTGCTCCGGCATTGATGCAGCGCGACACGTTGCAACTTGGCCGCAATGTGATCTCGCATTGGTGTGGCTCGAGAAAGGCGTGGTGGTAGAGCGCCTGATAGACCGCGCGCAACTTGCTTTCTGAAATGCCCTCGGAGGCAAGCGCGAAACGCCGCAGGAACAGCTGTCGATGCACCTCGCTCATCGCAGCAAAACGATCCGAGAAGCATGGCGTGAACAGCCCGTTTGTGAACGCGTGGTCGTCGAAAGGCATCTCGCGCGTCAAGACCCATGTGATCGCCGCGGGCCGCCGTTCTTTCGGCCGGCCGACAAGGTGCAGTAGCAGCTCGGCTCCCGACTGTCCGCCGCCAACAACGCAGACATGCTTTTTTTGCACCTCAGGATTGATGTGGGCCAACTCAGATGAGTGGAACAGGTTGGGTCCAGTCCAGCCATGAAACTGAGGCGGAATTTGCGCCTGCTTGCCTATGTCGATGACGAGGTTTCTTGCATCAAGGACCGCGTTGTCCGTCCGCACGCGAAACTCGCCGTCAAAGCGGATTTCGCGAACGGCCTCGCCGCCACGGACAAGCGGATTCTTCTGGAACGCCCAGTTGAGATATTGGGCGAACTCGGCTCTAAGCACCCCGTGAAATTGCGCATTGAGGAAATTGTAAAGACGCCCGTTCTCGTGGAGGTAGTTTACGAATGTGTAGGCTGATCGCGGATTGACCAGAGTAACCAGATCCTGGAAGTGGCCGACCTGGAGCTCCGCGCAATCGAAAGCGCTGCCTGGATGTCCTCGGAAATCGACCTCCCGGTCCAGGAACAGTGCCCCTTGCGCAATCTCTTCCTGTATCTGACACGCAAGGCTCAAATTAGATGGTCCAGCACCCACACCAATACAAAAGAGGTCCACTTATCCTTACTCCTCTAGGAGTGTTTTCCAACTCAGCGGCATGTTGACGTCGATCGCCGGGCATTGAGCAATGCGAACCTCACAGGCATGCTTGAGCCGCGGTCCCGACTGAGAGGACAGCAAAAGCGTGTGCCGCCTTCCAGGTCTTGGGCTCAATGTCGGCGGCATCGACAGCGGCGCGGCGTGATCCGAACCCAAGAGCAGAAGGAAAGTGTGTGATGCTGTCGCGCGGCTCTTCCGGATCTTACGGCGGCTTCTAGCGCCGGCCTCCACCCCAGGAGTGGCTGTTTCCCTGCCACGACGGAAGCGGCTCTTTCTTTCGAGGGGCGTAACCATGGATAACGGCTCTTAATGCTTTCGGAGACTCCCATGCATGCGGCGTGCCGGATAAAGACCTGTCAAACCAACGAGTTCGCGCAGTTCCAGCTCGTCTGGAATCCGACATTGTCGCACGCCCGACGATCGGGCAGGGGAAGCTCCGCGGCAGCGGCCCTTGCACACCGCAGGCTGACAGGGACAGCCGCCGATTTGACGCGCGTCCGGGTACTGATAAGGGGCCTTCCAACAGGGTTCGCGCACGAGGCGGGGTCTCCTGGTACACCCGCCCTGTGGCTTGGCTGCGGTCTGCTGCAGCCGTTCGTCTTTACTGCCCGTTGCGGACGATCTCGCACGAGTTGGTTCACGAGAGCGTCGTGAAGCAGTCGAGGCGTCCGGTTTGGCTCTGACAAGCGTCGCAAGATGTTCGCGGATCCAGCCATGTCTCCGCAATCCGACCGGTAACCGACGACGACTTCGGACTGGTTGGCGGTCCTACGACCTGATCGGTGTTCCTACGGAGCTGATCAGCGAGCCAAAAACAGCGGCAATGTGGTCTTCCCAAAGCTCCAGCTCGGCGGACCGCCGAAAATCCGCTCACGCAGCCCACGGCTGCCATAAGCACCCATAACCATCATGTCAGCACAGATGTCGTTCGCGTGCTGGGTCAGCACTGTGCCCGCCGATTTGCCGGCGCTCTTAAGCAGGTCAACGGAGACCCGAGCACCGTGCCGAGTAAGATAGGCAGCGATGTCAGCTCCAGACTGCGCGCCTTTCCCGTTGTTTTGCGCCTTTGGATCGACCATAGCGACACAGACTTCCCTGGCAGCGGATAGGATACTAAGAGCTTCCCGAACCGCACGCGAGGCCTCTACACGCGAATCCCAGCCGACCAGCACGCGTCGAGGCGACAGCGTCGCCTTAACGCCCTTCGGCACGATGAGCACCGGCTTTCCGCTATCGAACAAGCAGCCGTTGACAACAGGAGGTCCGAGAGTCTCATCGTTGAGGAGGTCTCCTCCAACGATCGTCAGGTCAGCGCAGAGCGCCCGCTGTCGTGCCACTTCACCGAGGCTAGCCGGATCGCAATAGTCGGTGTCAACGTCACAGGAAAGCGACATAGCTTTCAGCCTTTTGAGGATATCCGCGGACCGTCTTTCCATTCTGGTCACGTCCTGTGAAAATTTCTCGATTTGCTGAAATCGATAGTTCGGTACTGCAATTGCCTGTGCACGTCCTGTATTCCATTCGGGGGGCGGAGACGACATCAAGAGCAATGGAGGCGGTATAATGAGTACCGATAGGTGCGCGCCGACCTCGGCACACAGTCCGGCAGCTGTTGTGAGGTCCTCATCAGAATGATCAGCACCCGTCACACTGAATATGCTTTTAAATTCCATTTGCCTGCTTCTCCTGGTCTTCGTTAGGAGCGCCTCAAAGCGGCAACACCGCTCTCCGGAGGAAGAGAGAGCGGCACCACGTTCGATCACCGATTTCAGTCGTCCGGCTTCTCGAGCGAGTAGCCGGCCGACCTGACGGTGCGGATGACGCTGCCGGGCAAGGCCGTTTTCAGCGCCCTCCTGATTCGACTGATATGGACATCGACGGTGCGTGCACCGACATGAATGTTGGGCAGCCAGGCCGCCCCGATAAGCTCGTCCCGGCTGAAGACCTTGCCGGGGGCCTCAATCATAAGCCGCAGCACGTTGAAATCGATCCGTCCGAGATGGATGTCGTGGCCATTACCGCGAACCCTATGGGCATCGAGCTTCATCTCCAGGCCTCCACAACAAATCCAACTGTCGTTTTCAACCCCGTTCGGACCACGCTTGGTCAGCCCGAGCCTCGCCCGCAGGCAGTCGAGCAGCTTGGCCGGAGCCACCGGCCGCACAAAGCTCTCAACGCCTGCCTTCAAGAGATCGAGGTGCTGGTGCTCGGCGCCAGGCGCGATCAGGGCGATGATAGGCAGGTCGGTGGTGCGCGGTTCCCGCTTGAGTTGGGCGCAAATTGCGGACCCGTTTATGCTGGCTGGGTCGCAATCCAGCACTACGGCCTGAAGCTCCCGTTGTTCGGCCAAGGCCAGCGCAGCCTTCGCGCCGTCTGCCGTCTCACTGCTGAAACCGTCAACCTCCAGTATGTGGCTGTAGAGCAGATAGAACTCGGCATCTTGCGAGCAGATCAGGACCAGCGGCTTCTTCATCGGCGATACCCCAACAACCTGGTCGGCCTCGAGTCCCTGGATCGAGGGGACTGGCCAACATAGTTTCTCGGGTCCGTCATGATGGCCTTTCTCGAAAATCGCGCCCATCATGCCAGCGCCACGTGGGGAAAGGTTTCGATGACTGAAATCGCATCGTCGACCAACTTCGTACCGGCCGTGGCGAGCTTCAGGAGCGTCTCGAAGCCAAACCGGTGGACATCGCGCAGCGTTTTGGACAGAACGACCAGCCGTCCGGTCGTGAAAAGCACCCGACCAAAACCCTCATGGCTCACCTGGATCATCGGCGATGCCATAAGGCCGCAGCGCTCCTCGATCGCAAGCCCGATGGCGGCGTAGTACTTGTCGAGCCTCCACAGCACGTCGGGATCGGGATCTCCGATGATTGGGATCCCTCGGCGCTGATCCTTGGTAATGATGAAGTCGCCCAGCAGCTCAGCGTCCGCTTTGCGTTCCCACGAGCCATAGGAATCCTGAGAACGGATCAGCCGCACGAGGCATTTGACGAACGGGGTGCAAAGAGCCGCCTCGTCTTCGGCGACAGCTGGGGGGATTGCGGGGTCAGGCATTGGCGTCCTCCTCTTTTCAGTCCTCGTCCTCGAAGGACGGTTTCTTTTCGGCAATGCCCGCTCGCGCCAGCACCTTGCGCAGCCAAGGCGGAGGACACGTCCTGAGCATCATCTGCGTGCGCAAGAGCACCTGTGGGATCGATTGGGGCTCCGCCACTTTGATCGGGTGGATTTTTGCCGCGACAAGCTTGGCTGCCGAAGGGCCGCCAATTGCCAGACAAAACAGGATCTGACAGCCCTTGAGCGCATCCACCTTTGGCGTGATGCGATCATCGCGCTCGGCCCGATGCTCCCCGCTTTCATCGGACACGTCATCGAAGGCCACGGCTTCTACGAGATTCCATTCCTCGCGCGTCACGTCGTAGACAGCAAAGCGCCTGGCCGACCCGAAATGGGCGTTGAGGTCCTGCATGTCCTGAGTGGCGATCGCAACGCGCAATGCGCCCTTACGTCGTTCAGGCATCGGGGCGAAAACCTCATTACTGACCAGCGAGAGGCGGCGAACAGCGTTCATCGTGATATTTCTCGATTACGGAGTGGATCAAGCGCCTCAGGAGTGGGCGCGTGTTGGTTGGCCTGGAAGATGCTGGCGACCTCGAAGATCATGTCGCGGGTGCCCTGATAGAGAATTGCGAGCTTGTGCTGGCTGCCTAGTCGATCGAAGACCGGGAACCCGATGCGCATGAGCGGAATTCCGAGCCGCTCCGATGCTTGGCGCCCGTGCGAATGCGTGACAAGCAGGTCAGCACCGACGGCAAGACTTTCCAGATCGCCGAGATCGCCGATCTGAACCGAAACCGCCGGGACTTTCTTGAGAATTTTAGACCTGTCGGTCGTTGTGACGGCCGCGGCTATCTCGGAGCCGAGACCAGCAAAGAAGGTTGCAAGTTGGAACAGCTGGTCTGGTTCGGCAGCGATGGCAATTTTCTTGCCGCCGAAATGGAAATGTCCGTCGAGCATCGCGTCCTGCAATTG
>NZ_RZTT01000302.1 GCF_003996995.1 Mesorhizobium sp. M7A.T.Ca.US.000.02.2.1
CCTTGAGATTGTCGCCGAGGCCATTTTGCTTGAGTGGCGCGGCGATGATGCTGGCAATGGTGCGGCGCGGGTTGAGCGACGACATCGGATCTTGAAAAATCATCTGCAGATTGCGCCGCAGTGGCCGCAGTTCCGCCTCCGGCAGATGCCTGATGTCGCGGCCGTCGAAAGTGATACTGCCGACGCTGGGCTCCAGCAGGCGCACCAGCGCGCGGCCGAGCGTCGACTTGCCCGAACCGGATTCGCCGACAATGCCGGTCACCGAGCCTCGCGGCAGGTCAAAATCCAGGCCCTTCAGGATTTCGACCAATGGTGCGCGGCCGATCAGTGGCTTGCGCGTCATGTCGGGCAGCGCGACCTTCAGCCCGCGCACGGAGAACAACGGTTCAACCATGCGGCCGCCTCCAGGCTTGGTCGGCGGCAGCGATCTCCGAAGCAAGCCCGGCCAGCACCGCCTCGTCCACCGGCTTCAGCGAGGCGAAAGGATCGGTGTAGCGTGGCGTCGCCGCCATCAGCGCTCGCGTGTAGGGATGCTGCGGTGCTGCGAAGAGGGCAGCCGTGTCGGCCTCCTCCACCACCTTGCCGGCATAAAGCACCGAGACTCTCTGGCTGATCTTGGCGACGACGCCGAGATCATGGGTGACGAACAGGATCGCCGTGCCATGCTCGCGCTGCAACTGCACGATCAGCCGCAGGATCTGTTTTTGCACGGTCACATCAAGCGCCGTGGTCGGCTCGTCGGCGACGATCAGCCTTGGCTCCGCGGCGAAGGCCGCAGCGATCAGCACGCGCTGGCGCATGCCGCCGGAAAGTTCGTGCGGATAGCTTTTCAGCACGCGGTCGGGATCGCGGATTTGCACCTCGTCCAGCAATTGCCGGATGCGGGTATCGGCCTTCTCGCCACTCCAGCCGAGGATGCGCACCAGCCGGTCGGTCATCTGCGAGCCGATGCGCCGCGACGGGTTGAGCGCGGTCAGCGGGTCCTGCGGGATCAGCGCCGTGCGCGCCCCGATCAGCGTGCGTCGTGCCTTGGGTTGCAATTTGCCGAGGTCTTCACCCTCGAGCAGCATGTCGCCTTCGACAATGCGCACGCTCGACGGCAGCACACCGAGCACCGCCTTGCCGATCATCGTCTTGCCGGCGCCGCTTTCGCCGACCAGCGCGCGGACCTCGCCGGGCTGGACGGAGAGCGACACCGAGCGCAATACGCGCTGGCCGTTGGGCAGCACGGCGCTCAGATCCCTGATGTCGAGACAGGCGCTCATCGCAGCACCGGATCGAAACGCGTCTTCAGCGCCTCACCGAACTGGCTGAACGACAGCACGGTGAGGATCAGCGTGATCAGCGGGAACACGAGCACCCACCAGGCCTGATGGATCGACAGCCGGCCCTCGGCGATGATGCCTCCCCAGGTCGGATCGTCGGTCGAGATCGACAGATTGACGAAGGACAGGATCGCCTCGACGATAACGGCGATGCCCATTTCCAGCGACAGCAATGCGACGATCGACGGCACCACATTGGGCAGCACTTCGCGCAGCATGATGCCGATGCGGCCATAGCCGGCGATGCGGGCATTCTCGACATAGTCCATGCGCGACTGACCCATTGTCTCGGCACGGATCACCCGGCAGAAACGCGTCCAGTCGATGATGGCGATGGCCAGGATGACGGAACTCAAGCCCGTGCCGAGCACCGCCACCAGCAATATGGCGAACAGCACCGGCGGAAAGGCCATCCAGACATCGACGACGCGCGAGATGATGCGGTCGGCCCAACCGCCGAAATAGCCTGCGATCAGGCCTAGCGTCGAGCCGACCAGGCACGCAGCGACGGCTGCGGAAAAGGCGACGATGAAGGCGATGCGGCCGCCAAAGATCAGCCTCGACAACAGATCGCGGCCGAGGCTGTCGGTGCCGAGCCAATAGCCGGGTTCGGCTCCATTCATCCAGAATGGCGGCAACCGCTCCAGCATCAGATCCTGCGCCAGCGGATCCTGCGGCGCGACCAGCGGCGCGAAGATTGCCGCCAGAAGCGCCAGCAGCAGCCAGCCGCCGGCCAGCCACAGGCGTGGCGACACACCTCGCCTTCGAGCACGGCCCTCATCCATGGCGCAGCCTCGGATTGAGCAGCGCATACATCATGTCGACGCTGAGGTTGATCAGCACGAACAGCAGCGCGAAGACCAGCACGATGCCTTGAATCAAAGGCAGGTCGCGGTTGATGACCGCGTCGATCGCCATATTGCCGAGGCCCTCATAGGAGAACAGCCGTTCGACGATGACGGTGCCGCCGATCAGGAAGGTGAACTGCACGCCGACCAGTGTCAGCGTCGGCAAAGCGGCATTCTTCAAGGCCTCGCGCAGGATGACCTGCGTTTCCGAAAAACCCTTCACCCGTGCCAGCACGACGTAGTCGAGGTCGAGCACTTCCTTCAGCGACTGTTTCAGCAGCTGCGAGATGATTGCTGCCAGCGGCAGCGCCAGCGCCACGGCCGGCATCAGCATGTGCTTCAGCAGATCCCAGGTGAGGTCGAGGCGCAGGCGCAACAGGCTCTCGAACAGATAGAACTGGGTGACGAAGGGCAGGTCCAGTTGCGGCGACACCCGCCCGGAAATGTCGAAGATCGGCACCAGCACGCCGAACAACAGGATCAGCACCAGGCCCCACAGGAAATCGGGAATCGAAAGCGCTGCGCCGCTGGCGATGTCGATGCCGGCCTCGACCGCCGTGCCGCGTTCGCGCGCGCCGATGATCGCCGTCGTGCCGCCGATCGCCACCGCCATCACAAGCGCGACGATGGCGAGTTCCAGCGTCGCCGGCAGCCGGTTGAAGACGAGACCCAGCACATCCTGCCGCAGCGAAATCGAAGTGCCGAAATCGCCCCGGGCCACGCCCGACAGCCAGATGAAGAATTGCTGGACGATGGTCTTGTCGAGGCCGTAGAGCGCGCGCAGCCGGGCAATGTCGGCATCCGTCGCGCCGGGCGGCAGCATCATGGCGATCGGATCGCCGGGTGCGACGCGGATCACGACAAAGACGACGACGGCCACGCCGAACAGCGTGATCAGCATCGTCAGAAGACGGATCAGGAATCTTTGCAGGAGCATTCTGGCGCAGGCCTAATGCGTTTCAGTGATTGATCGAACGAACAGCCCCCTCATCCGGCCGCTTCGCGGCCACCTTCTCCCCGAGGGGAGAAGAGGTCGCTGACGGCTGAGCCAGTCTCTTCTCTCCAGCGGGGAGAAGGTGGCCCGAAGGGCCGGATGAGGGGGCCTGCGCAAGTTGGGAGAAGACACGCCGTCTCGCGACGGGGCGCCTTCCCATATTGGTCAGGCCGGGGTCATCAGGGCCGGCAGCAGCGCGCCGGACACATGCTGCACCACATTGACGCCCTTGGCATGCACGATCGGCTGCGCATACTGCATCAGCGGCAGCACATAGGCCTGCTCGGCGATGTATTTGTCGACAGCCTTCCAGCCGGCGATGCGCTTGGCCTCGTCCTTTTCGCCCCACAGCGGGTTGATCATGTCGATCAGATCCTGGCTGTCCCACACCGAATGCGGGCTCGGGCCATACATGGCAAAGCCGGTCGAGGTGGTCGGATCGCCGATGGCATTGCCCCAATTGTAGAAGGCGGCCGGCGCCAGCTTGTCGGCGGCGCGCAGTTCGTAGTGCTTGGCGATCTCGTAGACCTCGATCGTCGCCTCGATGCCGACCTTGCGCCACATGCCGACGATCGCCTGGATCATCTCATAGTCCTTGGGCTTGAAGCCCTTGGTCGTCTGGATGGTGAACTTGACCGGCTTTTCCGGCGAATAGCCGGAAGCGGCCAGCAATTCCTTGGCCTTTTCCGGATTGTGCTCGACCTTGATCGACGCGTCGTAGGATGCGTATTCCGGCGTTTCCAGCGTATCGATCGGCTGGCCGTAGCCGCGCAGCAGGCGATCGACCAGCAGCTTCTTGTCGACGGCCATCACGGCGGCCTGGCGGACGTTCTTGTCCAGCATCGCCTCGATGTCGTTGAAGAAGATCATGCCGATGTCGGAAACGTTCTTGCACGAGCCGGCAAGCCCGTCCTTGGCGATCAGCCGGTCATACTCCTCATAGGGAATTTCGAGCGTCACTTGCGAGGAGCCGGATTCGATCTCTGCGACTCGGCTTGCCGCGTCGGCGACGAACTTGATCGTCACATTCTCGAAGGCCGGCTTGCCGCCCCAATAGTTCGGATTGGCCTTGAGCCGCAGGAAGGCGTTGCGCTCGAATTTTTCCACCATGTAGGGGCCGGTGCCGATCGGCGCCTTCTCGAAACCTTCGGCGCCGACCTTCTCGTAGTAGGCCTTCGGCATGATGTAGCCGGTCAGGAACGACATCCATTTGAAATAGACCGGGTCGAACTGCACGACGTCGCCGGTGATCTTGTTGCCGTCGATCTTGAAGTTGTTGACGTTCTTCCAGACGAACTGGATCGGATTGCCGGTCTTTTCGTCGCCTGCCCGCTGCAGCGACCAGACGACGTCCTCGGCCGTGAACGGCGAGCCGTCATGCCAGGTCACGCCCTCGCGCACCGTCATCATGATCTTGGTGCGGTCGTCGTTCCAGCCCCATTCGGTGAGCAGGCCCGGCGCGAAGGAAAGGTCGGGCTTCTGTGGGATGAACTGGTCGAACACCGACTGGTACAGCCCCTGGATGGTCGGGTTGACGGCCGAGGGGCCGGTGGTCGGATCCCAGGATGGCAGGTTGACGTTGTAGGCAATGGTCAGTTCGCCGGCAGCTGCATTGGCGATCTGCGGCAGGCCGACGGCGGCCACCCCGAGTGCCGCGGCGCTGTATCCCAGCAATTCCCGTCTGTTGATTGTCATGGTCGTTCCCCTTGTTGGTTTTGTTTCTGCGCGGCGTCTTCAGGTCATTGGTTCAGGCTTCTTGGGCAGCAACGCCTTGCCCCTCGTAGCCTCAAGAAAATCTCCGGCTCCTACCTCCCGCCAAGCTGTTGTGCGAGCATGAAGCCCGACGCCGCACCGGTGCCGGCGCCCGGCCATGTCGCGGCCCCGGTGAGGTGCAGATTGGCCACCGGCGTGTTCCATCCGGCATAGCCGCGCGCCGGGCGGAACAAGAAATTCTGCGCCAGATGATGGCTGCCGCAGACCTGGTCGCCGCCGACGAGGTTCGGGTTCTGGCGCTCGAGATCGATGGGTGAGAACACCGCTTGGCCGAGAATCTTCTTTCGCAGGCCGGGTGCGTAGGTCTCGATGATGTCGAGGACGCGGTCGGCGTAGACCTCCTTGACCTTGTCCCAATGCGCCGGCGCGATCTTGCCGGCGGCATCGCCCAGGATTTCGGCGGGCAGCATGCGCACCTGCACCCACAGCACATGCTTGCCCTGAGGCGCCCGCGACGGGTCGATCGCCGTCGGCTGGCCGACCACCAGCACTGGCTCGTCCGGCAGCATGCCCGCGATCGCCTGCTGATAGGTGCGTGACATGGCGTCGAGCGACGGCGACAGATGCACATAGGCGAACTGCCGAAGCTCCGCTCCGGCGCGCCAGTCCGGCAGATCGTCGAGCGCCAGATGGATCATCATCGTGCTCGGCGCATGACGGAATTTCTGCATCGCCGTGTCGAAGCCGGTGTCGCCCGAACCATTGGGCAGCAATCTGCCGGTCAGCGCCTTGGGCGCGACACCGGCAATGACCGCCTTGGTGGCGCTATGCGTCTCGCCCGAAGCGAGCCGCACGCCAGTCGCCCTGCCGGCCGAAACCGTGATCTCGGCCACTTCGGCATCAGTGACGATCTTGCCGCCAGCGGAGGTCACCATGCCCGACAGCGCCTTGATGATGGTGTCGGCGCCGCCCTTGCCCAGCACCATGCCGAAGCTCTGGTTGGCCATCGATTCCAGATAGGGGAAGACGGCGCCGCCGGCGATGTCCGGCGCGAAGTCGAGATGCATGCCCCAGGTGGCGAGCGTTGCCCTGATATGCGGCGACTCGAAATTCTCCTCCAGCCAGGCGCGGGGTGAGGACAGCAGCAGCCGGCCCGTATCGAGCGCGCCGGCAATGCCCTTCTTGCGCCACAGGTTCCACGCCGTGCCGGCAAGCGCGCGGGCGCTCATCGGCGAACCCAGCAGCCGGAACAGATGCTCGGCCTCCGCCGGGAAGGCGGCGACCAGCCTGCGCCATGTCTGGGCGTCGGCAGCGGAGAAGGCGGCGATGCGCGCGGCGGTCTTTTCCAGATCGTTGCTGACGCCGAACCAGCGTCCGTCGGGGAATGCGCTGGCGAAACAGTCGACGACCGGGGCGAACTCCAGCCCCTGCGCTTTCAATTCATTTGCATATTTCCGGTGGAAGGCCGAGCCGGCGAAGAGGCTGAGATTCATCGCGCCGAAATCGTGGCGGAAGCCGGGGAGGGTGAATTCGCGCGTCTGGACGGCGCCGCCGATTGTTGCACTGCCCTCGAAAATCCCGATTTTCCAGCCTTTGAGCGCCAAATGCGCGGCGCATGCCAGACTGTTGTGGCCGGCCCCGACAAAGATGGCGTCGAACTGGCTCACGCCTCGTCCCCATTTCCTTTATGCTTAAAGATAATTGCAGATGCATATGTTTTCGTCTAGTAGGATATTAAGGGCCGAGACGAGCCTTGATCATCACACGAAAGAGGGAACTTCAGACCATGGATACGCAAAAACTCCTCGGCGAAGTCGCCAGCCAGCTTCTTTCAGGCGCCATCAAGGTGGTCGACCTGTCGGCGCCGCTCGGGCCGGACACGCCGTTGATCAAGCTGCCGCCGGAACTCGCCGTCGACACGCCGAAGGTCGAGATCCACAATATTTCCCGTTACGACAAGAACGGTCCGTGGTGGGCCTGGAACTGGCTGAAGCTCGGCGAGCATTCCGGCACGCATTTCGACGCGCCGCAGCATTGGATCTCCGGCAAGGACTATCCGGACGGCGCCACCGACACCATTCCGGCGCAGAATTTCGTCGGCCCGGTCAATGTCATCGACTGTTCGAAGGAAGCCGCCGCCGACCACGATTTCCTGCTCACCGTCGACCACATCAAGGCCTGGGAAGCCGAGCATGGCGCGATCAATGCCGGCGAATGGGTGGTGATGCGCACCGACTGGTACAAGCGCAACGGCTCGGAAGCCGAGTTCCTCAACGCCAACGAGACCGGCCCGCACACGCCCGGCCCGACGGCCGAAGCCATCCAGTTCCTGATCAGCAAGGACATCAAGGGCTGGGGCTCGGAGACGATCGGCACGGATGCCGGCAAAGCCGGCGGCATGGAGCCGCCATTCCCGGCGCACACGCTGATGCACAAGGCCAACCGCTACGGCCTCGCCAGCCTCTGCAATCTCGACCAGCTGCCGCCGAAGGGCGCCATCCTGATCGCGGCGCCGCTCAAGATCGAGCACGGCACCGGCAGCCCGATCCGCGCGCTGGCGCTGGTTTCGAAGGGCTAAGCGAAAGCGTTTGCCGTGACCCAGCCGGATCACATC
>NZ_RZTT01000303.1 GCF_003996995.1 Mesorhizobium sp. M7A.T.Ca.US.000.02.2.1
GTCATGTCTCGGTGATGGGCGCAACGTCGATCGGCGCCTCGACCAAGGTCTATCCGATGGCGACATTGGGCGCACCGCCGCAGAACACCAAGCACAAGGGCGGTCGCACCACCTTGGTCATCGGCAGGAACTGCACGATCCGCGAAGGCGTGACCATGCATCTCGGCACCGATTCCAGCCGCGGCGAGACGACGGTCGGCGACAATGGCAATTTCCTTGCCTACGCCCATATCGCCCATGATTGCGTCGTCGGCAACAATGCGACGTTCGCCAATGGCGCAACGCTGGGCGGCCACTGCGAGGTCGGCAACAATGTCTATATCGGCGGCCTGACCGCAGTGCATCAGTTTGTCCGCATCGGCGACAACGCCTTTCTCGGCGGCTGCTCCGCGATCGTCGGCGATGTCATCCCCTTTGCCATAGCGGTCGGCAACCGCGCCAGCCTACGCGGCCTCAACATCATCGGCCTCAAGCGCTCCGGCCTGCCAAGGTCCGAAATCCTTGTGCTGCGCAAGGCTTACAGGATGATCTTCGATCGTTCCCGCACCGTTGGCGAGAACATCGAGTTCGCCAAGGCGGAGTTCGCGTCGTCGCCGACCGCCATGAAGATCATCGATTTCATCACCAGTCGCGGCAAGCGGCATTATGCTGTGCCGTCGCTCAAGGGCGGCGATGGCGACGATGTCGATGACGAAGATTGAGACAGCGGCTGCGCGTCTTGATCTTCCGCCGGGCTCCAGGGTCGGCATCATTGCCGGCGGCGGCAGTCTGCCGGTCGAAGTCGCGGCCGGTTCGGCTGAACAAGGTTATCCGCCCTTCGTCATCCTGATGGAAGGCGAGGTCGACCGCATCGCGGAACTCTCCCGATACGATCACGAAAGCCTCGCTCTGGAAGGTATAGGCTCGCTCGTCCCTTTGCTGCGGCGGCACCGGATCACCCATCTGGTGCTTGCAGGCGAGATCAAGCGCCGGCCGCGATTGCTTGCGCTGCGCCCCAGTCTCAGCCTGCTCGCGGTGATTCCTTTGGTCGTCATGGCGCTCGCGCGTGGCGACGATGGTCTTCTGAAGGTCTTGGCACGAGGCCTCGAAGCGCGCGGAGTAAAGGTCGTTGGCGCCCACGAAGTAGTGCCGAATCTTGTCGCCGCCGAAGGCGTGCTGACCAAGGCCGAACCGCGAAAATTGGACTGGCGCGATATTGAGGCAGGCCTTGCGGCAGCAAAGGCCATCGGGGCGCTGGATGTCGGCCAAGCGGCGATCGCGGTTGGCGGCCGGGCAATCGCGCTGGAAGGCATCGAAGGAACAGCCGGCCTGCTTGATCGTGCGAAGCTGCTGCGCGGCCACGGCCGTATTGCGGGCAAGACCCGCGGCGTCCTCGTCAAGTGCGCCAAGCCCGGTCAGGAACTGCGCGCCGATCTTCCATCCATCGGTCCGCAGACGGTCGAGGCAGCGCACGCGGCCGGACTCGCCGGCATTGCCGTCGAGGCGGGACGCTCGCTGATCCTCGAAGGTCCTGAAACCATCGCGCGCGCCAATGCACTTGGCCTGTTCGTCCTTGGCCTGCGTGCCGCCACGGAGCCGCGCAATGGCTGACAGGGCATTGAAGATCGCAATCGTTGCCGGAGAGGAGTCCGGCGACCTGCTCGGTGCCGACATAGTGCGCTCGCTCAGCCAGGCTGTGGGGCGCGAGGTGCAACTCGTCGGCCTCGGCGGCCGTCATTTGCAGGCGCTGGGACTGGTCTCGCCATTCGATGCCGGCGAGATCGCCCTCATGGGGTTCAGCGCCGTTCTACGCGACCTGCCGCGCCTGATGCGGCGGATCAGCCAACTGGCCAAGACCGTTGCCGACGAAAAGCCGGACTGCATGGTCACCATCGACAGTCCGGACTTTTCGTTGCGCGTCGCCAAAAAGGTGCGTGCGGCCAACCCGTCGATTCCGATCATCCACTATGTCTGCCCGAGCGTGTGGGCGTGGCGGCCGGGCAGGGCGGTGGCGATGAAGCCCTATGTCGACCACATCCTCTGCATCCTGCCTTTCGAGGTCAAGGAGCTCGAGCGGCTCGGCGGGCCACCAGGCACCTATGTCGGGCATCGCCTGACCCACGATGCGGGTTTGCTGGCCGCAGCCAAGGCGCAGGAACTACCGCGCGACCTTTCTCCTGATCGCGTCAAGACCCTGCTCGTCCTGCCCGGTTCGCGGCGTGGCGAGGTACGGCGGCTGCTCGACCCGTTCGGCGAGACGGTGTCGATTCTGCGTGCGCGTGGCCACCGCCTGCGGCTGCTGCTGCCGACCGTTCCGCATGTCGCCGACCTCGTCAAATCCTCCGTCAACCGCTGGGATGAAAAGCCTGAGATCATCGTCGATCCCCAGCGCAAATGGCAGGCTTTCGGCAAAGCCGATGCGGCGCTGATCGCGTCCGGGACGGTATCGCTGGAACTGGCGCTGGCCGGCGTGCCGATGATTTCCTGCTATAGGCTCGACCCGGTCGCGCGCGTCTTGGCGCCGCACCTCGTTTCCGTCTGGTCGGCGCTGCTGCCCAATCTGATATCGGATCGAGCGCTTATTCCGGAATTCTACGACGGCTACATCAAGCCGAACAATCTGGCCCGGCAATTGGAAGCCCTGTTCGCCGACAGCGGCATGCGCGCCTGGCAGAAGAATGGATTTGCAGAGATCATGCGGCGCATGGCGACGGACAGACCGTCCGGCGAGATCGCCGCGCAGGTGGTGATGCGGTATATCAAGAGAGGGAATAGTCAGTAGGGAGTAGGGAAGTTGACCGTGCCTACTGCCTACTGCCCAATCCCTACTCCCAATTCACCGCTTGGCGATCGGCACGTAGTCACGCTCGGGTGCGCCGGTATAGAGCTGGCGCGGCCGGCCGATCTTCTGGCGCGGATCCTCGATCATCTCTTTCCACTGCGCGATCCAGCCGACGGTGCGGGCGACCGCGAACAGCACGGTGAACATGGTGGTGGGGAAGCCCAGCGCCTTCAGTGTAATGCCGGAATAGAAGTCGACATTCGGGTAGAGCTTCTTCTCGATGAAATACGGATCGGTCAGCGCGATCTTTTCCAGTTCCATGGCGATGTCGAGCAGCGGATCGTCCTTGATGCCGAGCTCGCCCAGAACCTCATGCGCCGTCTTCTGCATGATCTTGGCGCGCGGATCGTAGTTCTTGTAGACGCGGTGGCCAAAGCCCATCAGCCGGAACGGATCGTTCTTGTCCTTGGCGCGGGCGATGAACTCCGGGATATGGTCGACATGGCCGATCTCGCCCAGCATGTTCAGCGCCGCTTCATTGGCGCCGCCATGGGCGGGACCCCACAGGCAAGCGATGCCGGCGGCGATGCACGCGAACGGGTTGGCGCCCGAAGAGCCGGCGAGACGCACGGTCGAGGTCGAGGCGTTCTGCTCATGATCGGCGTGCAGGATGAAGATGCGTTCCATGGCGCGCGCCAGCACCGGGTTGATCTTGTATTCCTCGCACGGCACGGCAAAGCACATGTGCAGGAAGTTGGCGGCGAAGTTCAGTTCGTTCTTCGGGTAAATGAACGGCTGGCCGATGTGGTATTTGTAGGCCATCGCCGCGATCGTTGGCATCTTGGCGATCAGCCGCATGGAGGCAACCATGCGCTGGTAGGGGTCGGAGATGTCGGTGGAGTCGTGGTAGAAGGCCGACAGCGCGCCGACCACGCCGCACATCACCGCCATCGGGTGCGCGTCGCGGCGGAAGCCGGTGAAAAAGCGCGACATCTGCTCATGCACCATGGTGTGGCGCGTCACGCGATAGTCGAAGTCGTCCTTCTGCGCCTTGGTCGGCAATTCGCCGTAGAGCAGGAGATAGCAGACCTCGAGGAAGTCGCCATGTTCGGCCAACTGGTCGATCGGATAGCCGCGATGGAGGAGGATGCCGGCGTCGCCGTCGATGAAGGTGATTTCGGACTCGCAGCTTGCCGTCGAGGTGAAGCCCGGATCGTAAGTGAAGGCGCCGGTGGTTGAGTAGAGCGAGGCGATGTCGATGACATCAGGCCCGACCGAACCACTTCGCACCTTGAATTCATGGGTCTTGCCGGCGAATGCAAGCGTTGCCGTGGCCTCCTGGGTCTTGCCGCCCAAATCCATTTTTTTCGCAGCTTCGGTCATTGCAAACTCCTTCTTGTTTCCTCATGCCGGCAAAGGCAAAATTCTGCAGAGCGACACGTCGAAAATCACCGCAATGCGCGTATTCGCCACCGCATTTCAGGAGGTGCGTGCCAGATTGGGCCAAGGCCTAATGTTGCACTGCGAAACCCGCCTTTCAATGCCAATCTTCTTGGGCCAGTTTGCTCCTAATCGATTTGATCTGCGATGCGCGCCAGGCTTTCCTCGCGGCCGAGCACGGCGAGCACGTCGAACACGCCCGGCGAGGTGCTTTTGCCGGTCAACGCAGCGCGCAAAGGCTGGGCCACCGCGCCGAGCTTGTGACTGCCGGCCGCTGCCACCTCGCGTATCGCCGCCTCCGCCGAGGCGGCTGTCCAGTCACTCGCAAGCCCGTTCAAAGCTTCGTGAGCACTGCGCAGGATCTTGCGGGCATCGTCGGTAAGCAGAAGGGCCGCCTTGTCGTCGATCGGCAGGGGGCGCGTGGCGAACAGGAAGGCCGCGCCATCGACGAGCTCGACCAGCGTCTTGGCGCGGTCCTTCAAGCCCGGAAGCGCTGCCAGCAACTGCGCCTTGGTGCTGTCGTTCAGGCGCGCGGCGATCGCCGGGCCACCTTCGAGATAGGGCAGGGTAGCGATGAAGATGTCGAACAGTTGGGCATCGCTCATGCGGCGCATATGCGCGCCGTTGATCGCCTCCAGCTTGGCGAAGTCGAAGCGCGCCGCGCCCTTGTTGACATCGCCGATATCGAACCAGGAAATCATATCCTTGATCGACATGATCTCGTCGTCGCCATGGCTCCAGCCAAGGCG
Source organism: Mesorhizobium sp. M7A.T.Ca.US.000.02.2.1 (assembly GCF_003996995.1). Lineage (GTDB taxonomy): Bacteria > Pseudomonadota > Alphaproteobacteria > Rhizobiales > Rhizobiaceae > Mesorhizobium. The sequence continues at coordinate 4,951 of NZ_RZTT01000303.1, forward strand.
CGCCAGGTAATTGAGCAGCGCCTCCGGCAGGTAGCCCATGGCGCGATAGGCCTCGACGCCAAGCGCGCCGTGCCGCTTCGACAGCTTGGCGCCATCGGCGCCGTGGATCAGCGGGATATGCGACATGGACGGCACGTTCCAGCCCATGGCGTTGTAGATCACGGTCTGGCGAGCGGCGTTGGTCAGATGATCGTCGCCGCGAATGATATGGGTGACTCCCATATCATGATCATCGACGACGACGGCATGCATGTAAGTGGGATTGCCGTCAGAACGCAGGATGATGAAGTCATCGAGATCCTTGTTGGGAAAGCGCACCTCGCCCTGGACACGGTCATGGACGATGGTCTCGCCTTCGGTCGGCGCCTTGATACGAATGGCGCCCTTGACGCCTGCGGGCGCCTCAGAGGGGTCGCGGTCGCGCCAGCGGCCGTCATAGCGGGGCGGCAGCCCCTTGGCTCTGGCGGCCTCGCGCATGGCCTCCAGTTCGGCCGGCGTGGCATAGCAATAATAGGCCTTGCCCATGCGCACGAGCTCCTCAGCCACCTCGCGGTGGCGCGGCGCACGCTCGAACTGCGACACCGGCTCGCCGTCCCAGCTCAGGCCAAGCCAGGAAAGCCCGTCGAGGATGGCAGCCGTCGCGGCTTCATTGGAGCGTTCGCGGTCGGTGTCCTCGATGCGCAGCAGCATCGTGCCGCCAGTGTGCTTCGCATACAGCCAGTTGAACAGCGCCGTGCGCGCGCCGCCTATGTGCAGATAGCCGGTGGGCGAAGGGGCAAAACGGGTGACGACCTTGTCGGACATGGAACTCTCGGAAACCATCTGAAGCGGGGTGCGGTTGCGCGGGCTTTCGCGCGCCCGGCGTTCATGTAGCATAGGGTGTCGAGGGCGCAAGGGGCAGACCCGATGGCTGGACGAGGCTGGGGCTCGGATCAGGGCGAGGACGCTGCCATCGGCGTCAGCGAACGGTCCCTGTTTGCGCCTCGGCCAACCCCATTGCCGCCGCCATCGCCCCTTGTGCCGGATCCCGGCAAGGCGCCCTTGCAAGCGGATGTCGCCGCCTCTGTTCCTGTTGCCGAAACCGGCAGGATCGTTCGCGTGCGCCGGCAAATCAGCCTGACATCACTGCCTCGCCTGCGCCACAGCGTGAACACGGCGGCGAGCCTGGAACTCGACCGGGGCGTGGCCTTCCTGCTGGTGCCGGTCTGCCTGGCGATCGGAGCGATCGGCTATTTTTCGCTGACGGCTGAACCCGACTTTGCGAGACCTGTCGCGGTTGTCATCTTGACGGGGATCTGTGCGCTGGTCTCGCGCTCATGGCCAAAGACCCATCTGTGTTTCATGGCGGCGCTTTTGTGCGCCCTAGGACTGCTTGCTGCCAAGGTCGAGACGTGGCGTGCGGGCACACAAATGTTGGGCTCGGAAATCTCGACGCAGGTGACCGGCCGCGTCGTCTCGCTCGACCGGATGGAAACTGGCCGCATCCGGCTGACCATCGACGTGACATCGACCGCAAGACCGAAACTGCGCTATGCGCCGGAACGGGTGCGGCTTTCGGCACGCAAGATCCCGGCTGACGTGACCGCAGGCTCCCTCATCACTGGATATGCCAAGCTTTTGCCGCCGACTGGGCCGGTGCGGCCGGACAGCTATGATTTCTCCTTCGACAGCTATTTTGCCGGCATCGGCGGCAGCGGGTTCTTTCTCGGCAACCCCAAGCTTGTCGTCAGCGATGATGGCGACATGCCGCTGCCGGCCCGAATTTCCTCTAGCGTGGAAAATGCCCGCGAGGCCATCGCCGACCATATCAGGGCGAGCGTCGGCGGCGCCGAAGGCGAGATCGCCGCGGCGCTGATCGTCGGCGTGCGCGCCGGCATTCCCGATGACATCAATGAGGCGATGCGACGTACCGGCATCTACCACATCATCTCGATTTCGGGACTGCACATGGCGCTGGTCGCAGGCACCATCATGGGCTTGCTGCGCGGCGCCTTCGCCTTGTTTCCCGACTTTTCCGCGCGTCGCCCGGTCAAGAAGTATGCCGCCTTCGCCGCACTGTTCTCGATCGCGGCCTATCTCATCATCTCTGGAGTCGTCGTTGCCGCCGAGCGCAGCTTCATCATGCTGGCGGTGATGCTGATTGCCGTGCTGTTCGATCGAGCAGCACTCACCATGCGCAATCTGGCGATCTCGGCGATCGCCGTCATCGTGGTGTCGCCGCATGAGGTGGTCGGCCCGAGTTTTCAGATGTCGTTCGCCGCGACCGCGGCTCTGGTCGGCGCCTATGCCGGCTGGGCCGATCACCGCGCGGGAAAAGCAAGACCGCCGCCCCCAAAGCGATCCATGCCCGGTTTCCTGACGCGAAAGTTCGTGCTCGCGGCAACCGGCCTTGCCATGACCTCCATCATCGCCGGCAGCGCCACGACGCTGTTTGCCATCTGGCACTTTCAGCGTGTGTCGCCGCTCAGCCTGTTCGCCAATCTAGCGGTTATGCCGATCGTCACCGTCGTCATG